>DPLL01000318.1:8216-23022 GCA_003542015.1 Microcoleaceae cyanobacterium UBA9251
CACAAACCATCTACGTCAGAAACCAACAACATAATAAACCCGCCCCCACATACTGAGAATTGTTATATTTAGCCCCGAATATGGGGCTTTTTTTTGTGCTTGTTAATTCTTCGCAACTAGGATTGGTTGCAGAAATTTGAGTTGTAAAAGTTGGTCTTTGGAGTTTTCCAGAGGTTGAAAAGTTAGAGCTTTTGGCACAAAAGAAGGCTCTGATTTTTTAATTTCTGTTTGCGGAGTCGTGTGAAGTCGAAGCCTCCTTCGATTCCGCATTAATAGAAGACTTCGACTAGCTTTGTCTTAGCTATGTATTTCTAGCAAGTGACAAGCTAACTTGCTAGACAGTGCCGTAACCCTTCGGCTGGGGGATAGGACGATATCTTAAGGACGGTCATTCTATGCGGTAGAGGCGTCCCCCAAAATTAGACTACTAGAAATCTAGTCTTTTGTCAACAGCTATTTATGGTTTCCCTTAAACTGTCGCATTAATAGAAGACTTCCACTAATTTTGTTTTAGCGTTTCCATTCAATTAGTTTCCCCAACGAGTGGGGAGCTAAGGTACCCACAACCTACCAGGTCTACAATAACCTGTACCTGTTTCCATTCAATTAGTTTCCCCAACGAGTGGGGAGTTAGTAGTACCTACCTCTGCACCAGTAGAAGTATCAACAGTTTCCATTCAATTAGTTTCCCCAACGAGTGGGGAGGGTGCAGCTATATACGGTCTAGGAATCATGCCAATGAGTGTTTCCATTCAATTAGTTTCCCCAACGAGTGGGGAGAGCAATATGGAACCAGCACGATCTACGGGAAATTTTAACGTTTCCATTCAATTAGTTTCCCCAGCGAGTGGGGAGCTATTACTACAGGAAGAACTATCGCAGGTAGATACTGATGTTTCCATTCAATTAGTTTCCCCAACGAGTGGGGAGGGGGAGTCAACAGAATAGTCTACCGCCAATTTTCGCATTACGTCCGCGTTTCCATTCAATTAGTTTCCCCAACGAGTGGGGAGATGACTGACTTATTTGGGGACTGGGTTCCTGGTTTCCATTCAATTAGTTTCCCCAACGAGTGGGGAGCTCGGAGTCTGTAGGCAAAAAATTCAAATCACCATCGATCCGAATCAAGTTTCCATTCAATTAGTTTCCCCAACGAGTGGGGAGTCACCTCCGAACGTAAAGGTGCTCACAACTTAGTAAAGGCCGGGTTTCCATTCAATTAGTTTCCCCAACGAGTGGGGAGCCAACAGGCAGGGGTAGCGGGCCCTACTGGTGAACGCACCTTCAATAAGTTTCCATTCAATTAGTTTCCCCAACGAGTGGGGAGCTAAAGCCTCCAAAGCTACAACTGCTCCTATAGCAATCTTCAATCCCAGTTTCCATTCAATTAGTTTCCCCAACGAGTGGGGAGTCAGTACATTCCTCTCTAAGTATTACCACATGTCACTGGATGTAGGTTTCCATTCAATTAGTTTCCCCAACGAGTGGGGAGCAGCAAATCTCATTATATTCTCAATGGCGACACTGCCACAGTTTCCATTCAATTAGTTTCCCCAACGAGTGGGGAGAAAGAATGCTGAACTATGCAGTAGCTGAAGCAGAAGCCAAGGAAGTTTCCATTCAATTAGTTTCCCCAACGAGTGGGGAGCCAAGGGTTATCCCATCAGGAGGCTGGGTGGGATGTGGTTACAGGTTTCCATTCAATTAGTTTCCCCAACGAGTGGGGAGCTGGTACACAGACCTAGTAGGTAGCTTAGATAGCGAGAAGGGTGGGTTTCCATTCAATTAGTTTCCCCAACGAGTGGGGAGATATACAGTACCCCTGCCGGCCATGGAGACCTAAAGTGTAACGTAGTTTCCATTCAATTAGTTTCCCCAACGAGTGGGGAGTCCTCTATATTAAACCTCATACAGCGCAAGATGTCCAGAGGCCATTTGCGAGGGTCAGATCTTTTTCTTGGATTTCACACCTGTGTTCGCTCCAAAAAAATCCATAAAACCCTTGCCCAGTAAGCCTGCGAGGGTCGCGACGCAAAAATGGCATTTCAGCCAATTTACTGCCAGCCTCGCAACACCAGCTAAATAATCACTGATCCAGGTGCTTTTGTCACCGGTGCTCCCACTCCCAAAACCTCCACCTGTCCCAAAGTATGCCCCGACACAGGATAGAACCTGATGCTATTCATTCCCCGACTCCTGACGATGCAACCTCTACGTTTTTCAAAGCCGTCTCAACTCTTTGATACTCAGCTTCAACTTGTTCTAAAACCTCCCCGGCTTTCGCAGAGAAAGGCTTGTTCGCATTGAGCCCAATCCGCGCCATGACTTCGAGTTCCTCGCACAGCTCAAACAAGCGAAAAGCACCGAGAGTACCGCTAATCGATTTCAAAGAGTGAGCCGCCTGCCGTAAAGCCAGCGGAGCGGCACTATTTACAGCCGCAGAGATGCCAAGCAGCAATTGGGGGGCTGTTTCGAGGTAAATTTCAATCACCTCATCTAAGGCCTCTACATCTCGTAATCCATCCAGAATTTTTTGACTCAGACAGTTATCATCTTCTGGCACGCCCTCAACAGTAAATTGACTGGGCGCAGGTTTTGCATCAGCAATTGTGCATTGTTGATTTCCGGTAAAAGTCGATCGCACTTCTAATTCACTTTTTCCCCCTAGCTGTTCAGCATTGGAGTTAACAGAAACCATAGATGGAACTCGATCGCACTCCCCATTAGATCGAGATTTACAGGCGCTTAAAACTCGAACAAGTTCCTCGATTTCGATCGGCTTGCTCAAATAGTCATCCATCCCCGCAGCCATACACTCCTCGCGATCGCCCTGCATCGCATTTGCCGTCATCGCCACCACGATCGGCCGCTCAGTATCCCCCCATTCGGCACAAATCAGCCGCGAAGCTTCCAAACCGTCCATTTCCGGCATTTGCACATCCATCAGCACCACATCGTAAGGCTGGCGGCGCAAAGCTTCGATCGCTTCCAGACCATTTCCTGCCACATCTGCGCGATACCCCATCCGCTGCAAAATCTGCAAAGCCACCTTCTGATTCACCAAATGATCGTCAGCCAAAAGAATCCGCAGCGGTGACTGTTCGGCGAGTACAGGTATACTTTGCAAGAAAGTCCCACGGTTGGGCTGCACTCTAAGTTCTGTTGCCGATTCCCGAAAAATATTGATCAAAACATTGTAAAGCTGAGATTGTTTGATCGGCTTATTTAGAAAAGCAGCAAAATCCACATCCCAAGCCAGAGTGTCGATTTCTTGCCTACCCATCGAAGTCAGCATGACTAAAGGCAACTGTTTTCCGTCGGGATACTGGCGAATTTGCGCCGCTAAAGTCAACCCGTCCATTTCCGGCATTTGCATATCTAAAACCGCCAAGTCAAACTCTTCTTTGGCCGCGAGCCACTCTAGGGCCTTCCTAGCCGAACCAGAAGTTCGAGTCACCATTCCCCAAGACTGAGCTTGGAGAGTCAAAATTTGGCGGTTGGTAGCATTGTCATCCACAATCAGCACTCGCTTTCCGGCTAATTCAGGTTGAGAATTGCTCAATTTAAGTGGCAAGGAACAATGGCTGGATGAAACGAGTGTCGTGAAATAAAAAGTAGAACCCGTCGATTTTAAATTTTGGGCGATCGACTTGCCAGCAAGTGTAGATTTGGGAGAGGAACATTGTTCGGTGATGTCTTCATCTGCTCCCCATTCCCCATCCCAAACAGCAGCTTTAAAATCTTCGGGAGGACACCCGGCCAAGTTGCCCATACTTTCCACCCACATCCTGCCGCCCATCATTTCGGCCAAACGCTTGCTAATTGCCAAACCCAATCCCGTACCGCCGTAGTGTCGGCTTGTGGAAGAATCAACCTGGCTGAAAGATTTAAATAGCCGATCCATGCGATCGCTTGGAATACCGATGCCAGTATCTTTAACCGCGAATTGTATTTCGTATATTTGGTTAATTGCTAATTGTTCACTATTAATTACTGCTGGTTCTGTGGCGATCGCCACAGGCCTTGGTATCTTTTTGGCCGTACAGGATACCACAACTTCTCCAGTTGCTGTAAATTTAACTGCATTGCTGAGCAAGTTGATTAAAATTTGCCTCAAGCGGGCGCTATCGCCGATCGCCGTGGATGGTACTGAACGGTCGATCAAATAACCCAATTCGAGTTGTTTTTGTGCCGCCTTAGTAGCTACCAAGTCGAGAGATTCCTCAATGCAAGTACGGATGTCAAAGGGATGTTCCTCCAAGTCCAATTTGCCCGATTCAATTTTCGAGAAATCTAGAATATCGTTAATCAGAGTTAGCAAGGCGTCGCCGCTGCTGCGGATAGTTTCTACAAAATCCCGTTGTTCGGAAGTTAAGCGGGTATCCAGCAGCAAGCCTGTCATCCCAATTACGCCATTCATCGGGGTGCGAATTTCGTGGCTCATGGTGGCCAAAAAGTCACTTTTGGCTCTGGTAGCCGCCAGTGCTTCGTCGCGGGCTTTTGCCAAATCGATGTCTGTTTGCGATAGTTCGATTTCACTACCTACCCACTGAGCCATCAGTTTCACCAACTCTCTATCTACAACTCGGAACGGTTCGCAAAGAGGTGTTGAACTCCAGAAGCACAGGGTGCCGTAAACTTTACCGGCCACTGTTACGGGAATGCCCATGTAAGCTTCTATATTGAAGGCCTCGTCGAGATTGTTGAAGGAAAAACCCGAATATCTGATCGACTCAAAGTGAAGCGGTTCTTTGATCGTTGCCGTAGCCACGCAGAAGGTTTTTTCCAAGTCATAGATTTGTCCTTTGACGATCGACCCGTCTGGACACTCAACAGCAATGATTTGATAGTTGTCGCCTTCAATAGCCGACAAAATCCCAACCTCTAGCCCAAACTGTTTGCATCCCATAGCCAGCAGTTCTTGGAGGCGCAAATCAAAGGTAGAGAAGCGGTTGAGCGGGTCTGTACCGGGAGCCGAAGTCACTTGATATAAAGCTTTAATTGCAGCTTCGCTTTCTCGCAGTTCTTGTTCTGTTTGCTTTCGCAGGCTGATGTCGCGGGAAATGCCGATAATTTCTTGCACCTCGCCGGAAACCTTGTCCCGGATGGTGCGGCTGGTGGTTTCCAACCAGATGTATTGGCCGTCTTGGCGGCGGACGCGGTAGCTGACGGTGTAAGTAATTGGCAGCGCCATTACTTTTGAGTGAGCTTTGGCGATATCTTCTACATCCTCCGGGTGAAAATAATCCTTGGGGAGGCTGCCGATTAGTTCCGAAGGTTCGTATCCCAGCAAAGCGTGACAGGCGGGCGAGACGTAAACAAAAACACCTTCGGGGTTGTGTCTGCTGATCATGTCGGTTGAGTTCTCAGCCATCAACCGATAGCGGTTTTCACTTTCATTGCGTTCGACTTGAGAATTACTTAATGCTTCTAGCATCTGGTTGATGGCGTCAGCCAGGCCGGAGAGTTCATCTGATCCGGGCATCTGAACGCGCAAGTCTGGGTCGCCGTTGGCTGCGATGTTGCTGACACTGGTACTCAAGTCATGCAATCTCGCCAATACTAATTTTTCTAGTAATAACAGGGCGATCGCGCTAAATATTAAACCTACTGCCAATATCGACAAAGTAAACAGCTCCAAGGTAGCTTGACCCTGGCGATAGATGATCCGATCGACCTCTACTCGCAGCAGCAGCCCTAGGTTGCCGCTGATGTCCCGAATCAGCGCATATCCTGCGACTTTGCTTTCACTGAGTGGCTCGACTAAAATTTCTACTGATTTGAGGTTGGGAATCTTGAGTTGGCGATGGTTGGTGAGCGGAGTCGAACCATTTTCCAAATCCTGGCCCGATTTAGGTACTACCTTGGTGCCCCGGCTTGAGTAGCTCGTCGCTCCCACTTTAAAATCTAAACTCGGTAATCGAAAATCCACTGACAGGTGAGTCAGTTCTGACAGCAAACCGATTTCGGTGCGATCGAGATAGCGTCCCAGTATCAGCGTCCCGCGAGAGGGCCCTTGAGTGTTGCTGTTGAGAACTTGCTTTGAGGCAATCAGGAGCGTGGCTTCTGGCAGGGTGAGAACGCCTGTTTTATTACGCCCCGGGCGATCGCCCAGAGTACCAGTCCCAGAATTTAGGAGCGCCTCTGTCAAGTGCTGTTTTAAGTTTTCGGGAATCGGGATTTCGGTTTTGGACTTGAGGTCGAAACCTTTACTGAAGACGGTTTGACCCTTGGAGTCCAGCAGCACCAATAAATTTAGCCTTAAGTAAATAAATGTGGAATCAACAAAATTTGATTTGACAAATTCTGCACTATGTGTATTGACAAAGGAGTAGGTGTCGTCCCACTCAGCGTAATCTCGTGCACTGGTGTCTAAATTCGACAAATCATTATCTAAGGCATCCAAAGCCCGCGCGACATCCTGGCGGACGTACTGCGCCTCAAGATTGTGGAAATCGTGCAGCAAGATGGTTGATGCAGTGGCATAGAGAACCACAATCAAGCAGATCAGCGCTGCACCGACGATTAATAGTGTTTTTTTGCGGAGTTGCATGGTGTCGCTCTCCTCACGGTGCTACTAGGCAACTAGCCTGTGGACGCTTGAGGCGTAAATCGTTAAGCATATCGACAGGGCCAGGGTGTGTTGACGCTTGCTGGGCTGTTCAAGCCATTGGTATGCCCAAGGTATCGGGTATCTCGCCCATCACAGTCTAATGTAGTATTTCCATGCCTTTAGTTCCTTACTGATTATCCATAGTCTATAAACTACGAGTTATTACCTCAATATCAGTATTTTCTCAGATTCTAACCGTCAATTGGACAACAATTAAAGTTTGATACTGCCGGATGTTGGCGACGGGCGGCTGGTTTTACAGATGCTGGGTGGATGGCCTCAAGTATTACTGTAGCTACAAATTAATAGTGCGATCGCTCCCCCTGGCATGGTAAGTTTTGTATAAAAAAGGTGCGCGTCCAGAAGCTTTGTGGAATATTTTAAGTTATTTTCGCTCTTTCAGTATTTTTGATTAAGTTTTTTGGCGCGAGGGTTTCCCTTACCCAAAAAACTTAATCAAAGGGAAAACCGATCGTTTTCCCTTTGATATTTGGTATATAAATGTGTCTGTGGCTAGCTGTTTAGGGAGAAACCGGGTTTTTGCGTTCAGTCGCGTTACACCTCGTAGAAACTGCTAAAAACCCGGTTTCTTTGGTTTTTGCGAGTAGGTTTCTTTGGTTTTTGCGAGTAGTCATAAACCGAGTTTTTTTGCGAGAATACCGCAGCCCGACCTTTAACTAATAAAAACCAGGTTATGAAGGTTAGTGTGAGGCAACAAGAGCTTGTTGGACGGGTTCTGAGAGTTCAATTGGCATAAAATCACGACTTGGATATAAGTAATCTTCTCCTGATTCATCCACACGAATCATTTGATGTTGGCTTGAGTGTCAGGCAATACCTGATGATTTTTGCGGAGTTCTAAGGAAGCTGAATAGTCCCAGGTTTTGATGCAAACAACAAATTCCATAGTTACCACGTCATTAGACTAAAAACGTTATAATTACCCTAATCGAAAAGTCAAATAGACCGCTTAACCTTCAAAGAATTTGATTATGCAACGCAAAATTTATGCACTGATTATTGGCTGTAGTCTAGCAGGATTACTGGCTGCTAGGGTATTAGCAAAACACTTCGATCTAGTAACTATCATTGAACGAGACTTTTTCCCCAGAAAAACCTACAACCCGCCCTGGCATTCCTCAATCCCGCCACCTTCACATTCTTTTAACTCAGGCTAAAATTATCCTCTAACAGTTATTTCCCGGCTTGCAAAACGAACTTGTAGCTGCTGATGCTGCTATCTTATATCCGAAGTCGATCGCCTGGTTTAGTCCCGCAGGTTGGGCACCGCAATTTACCCCAGATCTAAATGATTTAATTATGTTCAGTCGGGATTTATTGGATTGGGTAATTCGCCACCGATTGGCTGAAAATACCAACTTGCATTTTCAAGAAGGAGGAACAGTCACGGGATTACTGCTAAATGCCGATCGCCAGTCGGTGACAGGAGTGTCGGTGCGTTTTCGCGATCGAAGGCGATCGCTGGTTTGTGACTCTCGCTGGAGGCGATCGGGCTGTTAGTCAATAGAAGAATGCTAAGGGTTAAGTAAATCAACCTAATTCAACCTAATTCAACGTAAAACGCGATCGCTGTTAGAGCCCCGACTTATTGAAGAAGTCGGGACTCTATCGGCATTATGGGACATTTTTGTCAGTAGGTCGATCGGCAATTAGGGCGATCGCACCTACCATAATTTTGTGCTCTTGCACCTGAATTCTCGCGTGCAGCGTTTCTGCCGTATCATCAGGCAATAGCGGCACCGCTGCTTGCATTAAAATCGGGCCGCTGTCTACTTCTAAACGAGCGATATGCACCGTACATCCAGTGATTTTCACACCCGCTTTCAGCGCTTGCTCAACCGATCGAATTCCCGGAAAACTCGGCAGCAAACTGGGGTGAATGTTCACAACTTTGTCGGGGAAAGCATCGAGCAAAACTTGGGTAACTATTCGCATCCAGCCTGCCATAATCACCCATTCTACATCATGTTCTTGGAAATTTTTGACAATTTTTGCATCCAATTCTTCGCGGCTTTTGCAGTCGCGGTGATTGAGGAGAATTGAGGGAATGCCGTATTTTTCGGCTCGCGCTGCGGCTTTGGCTTCGGGGTTGTTGTAAATTAATACTTGGACTTGAGCGTTGAGTTGTTGGTTTTGAATTGCTTGGGCAATTACTTCAAAGTTGCTACCGCTTCCAGAGGCTAAAATTCCTAGTTTTAATGGCTCACTAAGAGAAGCATTTTTTTTGACTCTAGCGGGAGGGATTGCGGGAACAATTAAACAATCTATAGAATTGGTATTTGCTGCTATCATAAAAAAATTACCGTTATCTCAAAATTATACCACCTGCAACAAGTGCTAATCTGTGCGATCGGCAAAAAAATCATCCCTGAGAATCGAATAAATTTTCAGATCCCAATATCTGCCTTTGACAAATAGCTGATGTCGCAATATTCCTTCCAATTGCATCCCCACTTTTTCCATCACGCGGGCTGAACCAATATTATTAACTTCACATTTAGCCTCAATTCTATTCAGCAGCATTTCCCGAAAGCCGAACTCCATAATTGCATTGACAGCCTCACTCATGTATCCTTGATTCCAATATTTGCGATCCAGTGCGTATCCAATTTCACCGCGACTGTGTGTCATACTCCATTCCACATATCCGCAAGTGCCGATAAATTTTTTCTCGGCTTTATGAACTATTCCCCAATCTACAAGTTCTCGTCTTTTGTACATTCTCATCAGCGACTTGAGAAAATACTTAGTCTCTTCGATCGAGCCATGAGTTGACCACATTGTGTATTCTGATACTTGGGGGTCTGAAGCATACTCAAACATATCGTTGGCATCGTTTAACGTAATTTTTCTCATCAGGAGTCTATCAGTTTCTATAGAGGGCAAATTGGATAATATATCTAGAAGTTTCATTTTGACATTGACCTGTATTGTGATATAATTTAAAACTAAAAAATGCAAGCTAAAATTTCAAAGCCAATGGTGACAATAAAATCTGGGCGTTTTAACTGGTTGGACAATGAGTCGATCGCAGCTTGGACTTTCCTCGCGCCGGCTTTGCTGTTTCTGGGTATTTTTTTGATTTGGCCGATCGGCTATTTATTTTACCTCAGCTTTACCAGTGGCAGTTTTACCCAGTCGGGTATCCGTTTAATTGGCTTAAAAAACTACTGGCGCTTGCTCGACAACCCGGATTTCTGGCAAGTTCTCCAAAACACCATCTATTTTACTACTGCTACAGTCATTCCTAGCTTGGTTATTCCCTTGGGTTTAGCAGTCTTGCTAAATCGATCGTTTGCTGGGCGAGGCGCTCTCCGTACCGCCTATTTTATTCCTTCTATTACCTCTTTAGTTGCCGTTGGCTTGGGTTGGCGCTGGCTGTTTCAAACCGAAGGCCCAGTCAATAATATACTAATGTCGATCGGCCTCAATCCGATCCCTTGGCTCAGTAGCACAGTTTGGGCAATGCCAGTCATAATTCTTCTAAGTATTTGGAAACAATTAGGCTTTAATATGGTAGTATTTTTGGCAGGACTACAAGCAATTCCGGTCAACCGCTACGAAGCCGCAGAATTAGATGGAGCTAATGCTTGGCAGCAATTCCGGTACATCACTTTACCCGGTTTGCGGCCGACTTTGGTGTTTGCTACCGTCACAACTGCTATTTTTACCCTGCGGAGTTTCGAGCAAGTTTATGTGATCACTGGCGGCGGCCCTTTGAACTCTACTAATTTGCTAGTTTATTATATTTACGACCAGGCTTTTTCGCAATTTGATTTTGGCTACGCAGCCGCCGCGGCAACTTTGCTGATGGCTGTGGCTTTGGGATTAGTTTATTTGCAACTAAAGGTTTGGGGCGAAGATTCTTGAGTCCTGTTGAAAGAGGTAGATTGCGATTTACGGTTGCGTGGAGGCGGGTTTATTGAGATTGTTGGTAGTTGTTAGATATTGTTGGTGACCCCTTCGACTACGAGGAAGGGCATCGCCCGCCCCTACATAATTATTGATATTAGTGGGGGCGGATTTGTTTAACTTGAGGGAAAAGCAGGGGCTGCTAAAAGTCAAGTTGCAGAACTATTGGATGATATGGAAATAGTAGGCTGCAACCAGAAAATTGATACCTAGTAGTACCAAAAACCAGGCCATCCGAAAGGTGTAAGGTGGCTTGCCCGTTTTCATCACGGATTCGGATTTTAGTTGATTCTTCACTATCTCTGCCATAGGTCAAACTCCTAATTAATCTTTGACACTCCCCAGCTATCAAGGCGTGGGGATTCTTGGTTCTAGCGACACACCTTAAAACTAGCTATCCTTGCGGCAATACTTAAACCAAATATCCGTTCAAAGGAACCAAATATCGAGCCTAATTTAGTTAGTCCCAGAGGGTTTTATCTCCCCAAGCGTTCGAGAATTACTTCTCATGTTACCGGATGCCCTACGGTACGTTTTAACTTCCCAAAATTTACTTTTCTGATTTGGGCTGACTAATGTCAGCCTAGCTAGGTTTTTCGTGGTTTTCGCCACCCACTAACCATTATTGTTTTCCGACCCGTCGTTTGAGCTTAGTGTCTCATGTGTATCGGCGGTTATTCTACCTGTGGCATAAGTATTATTGTACTCTATTTTAAAGAGAATGCAAGGAAATTTGAAAAATAGATATTAAATGCTTGAATGCTTATAAGGTAGACCCTTAATTAAAGCCATCCTATAAGGACGGGGCTTTAGCCCGACGCTACGCTCCGCCCAATTTTGTGGTAACTAGGAATTTATACTGAGTGGGATTAGTTTTAATCGCTCTCTCCGGCGTGGTAGGAACTGCGGACGAGAGGACCCGATCGCACGCGCCCAAAGCCCATCTCCCGCGCGATGCCCCCCAAATGGTCAAATTCAGCGGGAGTCCAGTATTTTCGCACTGGGAGGTGTTCTAGAGAGGGTCTCATATATTGACCGAGGGTGAGTCGATCGCACCCCACAGCCCGCAAATCGGCCATCGCTGCGACTATCTCCGCTTCCGTTTCCCCGTGCCCCAACATCAAACCCGATTTGGTGGGAATGCTGGGGTCAAATTCCTTAACAATGCGGAGAACGTCCAGGGAGCGATCGTACTTGGCCCCCCTCCGCACAGGCCCTTGCAACCGGCGCACTGTCTCAATATTGTGGTTGTAACAAGCCGGTTTAGCCTCCACAACCGTCCGAATTCGCGATCGCTGCAATTCATCTAGGGTGGCATTCTCCGCCTCTCCCCCTTTCCCAATTCCTCCCCAAAAATCCGCTGTTAGTACCTCAATTTGAGTATCGGGGTTTAATTGTCGGATGGCTGCGATCGTCATCGCAAACCAACCAGCACCCCCATCCGGCAAATCATCCCTCGCCACCGAAGTCAGCACCGCATAGCGCAAACCCAGCAGATTTACTGCTTCCGCTACCTTTTGCGGTTCTTCGGGGTCGAGGGGCATGGGAGAATGACCTTTATCTACTTGACAAAATGCACAGGCGCGGGTGCAAGTTGGCCCCATTAATAAAAAAGTTGCCGTTTTTTGGGCATAGCACTCGCCCCGGTTGGGACATCTGCCCTCCTCGCAAATTGTGTGAATTTGCCGCTGCTTAATGATTTTTTGCACTTCGGAGAGTTCGCTAGCTTTGCCAATGGGGCGGCGCAGCCATTCCGGCATCAGCTCAATTTCAGCCCGCATTTGGGCGGAAATTGAAGAAGCTGCGGGAGTTTGAGGGGCTTGGGATGGCATAATATGAAGTGCGATCGGGTTAATGCTTTCGATCGTATCCGAAATCAAAGTCCCTGAACTTGCAGGAATCGTGTCCCAAATCAAAATCGCCCTCATTTGTAGCAAAAACTAAACTCAGACAGGATTCTGGGCAGAATCAGGTCTTTATGTCATATAGAATGAATTTAGCCGCTCGGATTTAGGTGAAAAACCTTGGTAGTATGTTACCTCCTATAGGAATAAGTAGCCTCTACAGTATCAAAGCAAATAATCAGATTGGCTAATTGCTGTCAGCGAAAACCAAGCGGTCAGCAAAATTATAAGTGCTTGTAGAGATTTCTACGGGCATTGGTTAATAGGTATTTGTTAGCAAATGTTAGCAAAAAAGTATCGGTTGCAAATCATCACTCATTACTGAAGGAGTCAGTCGTGGCTGGTCAAAAAATCTTAGTCATCGATGACAGTAAAGTCATCCGCGTCCGAGTCCGAGAGATGTTACCCCAGGGTAACTGTGAAGTTCTAGAAGCAAAAGACGGGGAAGAGGGACTAAAGCTGATCCGTGAAGCCCGTCCCAATCTAATTATGTTAGATTTCCTACTGCCCAAAGTCAGTGGTTGGGAAGTGTATCAAAAAGTTCAAGCCCATCCCGAACTTTCCAAGATCCCCTTGGTGATCATGTCTGGTAGGGAAGAAGAAGTAATGGAGAAAATTCCTAAACCCTTTGAGAAGCATTTTTTTGCATTTATCGCCAAACCCTTCGAGAAAAAGCAGCTAACCGAGGCGATTAAATTAGCGATGGTATTGGCTAAAAAGAAACCAGTACCAGAAGCCCCAGCCACCCCTGCTGCTGCACCGAGTTCGGGAGCAGGTGCTGCTGAAATTCAGGCGATGACCCAGAAAATGGCCAAAATGCAAGCTGAAATTGACACACTCAAGAAACAAATGACTCAGGTGATTACTATCATCAAGCAAATGAAGTCGAAATAATGCTGCTTTCCCAAGGTAGAAGGTAGAAGACAACTTTCACACATTGAAAGTTTCTCTAATCAATTAAAAGTTACCCATCAAAACAGGGAGGAAATTATTATTAATCTTTAGCTGAATTTTTTTATTTGCCGATCGTCCCGCACTCAATTATCAACTCCTCAGCCTCATTTTTTTTGTTCATGACTAACGACTATTCCGATTTTTTGCCTCAACTGCGTGCCTCAACTGAGCAATTATTGAAAAGATTAGACTGTTTCGATCGAGCACAGGTATTAGCGATCGGAGATTTGACCTTGGACGAGTTTGTTACCGGACAAGTAGAGCGAATTTCCCGCGAAGCACCAGTGTTGATTTTGCGCTACGAAAATACTCGGCAAGTACCGGGAGGTGGCGCAAATGCTGTCTATAATTTAGCCAAACTGGGAGGCCAAGTAAAAGTTGCTGGTTTGGTGGGAAAAGATGACCAAGGAAAGGCTTTGTGCGGTATTTTTGAGGCTGCGGGAATTGATACGGCTGGCATTTTCGTCGATTCCCAGCGTCCAACAGTCACCAAAACTCGCATTTCCGGGCACGCGCGGCAGTCTGTGACTCAGCAAATTGTCCGAGTCGATCGCAAATCCGACGAGTTACCAAATTTAGATTTGCAGTTACAATTAGCAGATTATATCCGCCAGCAAATACCGACAGTAGATGCAGTGGTTTGTTCCGACTACGGCGACGGAGTGTTGACTAATTTGGCGATCGAATCGGCGGTTGTTCGTGGTAAAACAATTGTGGATGCTCAAACAAATTTGCAGCGATATTCTGGAGCAATGTTATTTACTCCGAACTTGCCAGAAGCCGAACAAGCAGTCGGATATGCTATTAATAATTCTCAAACTTTAATGCAAGCAGGACGCGATTTGTTGAACTTAACTCAAGCTCAAAAAATCCTAATTACTCGCGGTGAAGAAGGGATGAGTTTATTTGAAAGGGTGAAGGTTGAAGCCATCAAAAACTCACCCCCTCCAACCTCCACTTGCCAATCCGGGGAATTTTCAATTCAAAGTTGGGATATTCCCCCTTTTAACAAGACTGATGTATTTGACGTAACCGGTGCTGGGGATACAGTAGTAGCAGCAATGACTTTAGCTTTGTGCGTCGGTGCATCTGGTTGGGAAGCGGCGGTTTTGGGCAATTTAGCGGCTAGCATTGTCGTGCGTCAATTCGGTACGGCGACGACAACAACAGAGGAGATGAAAGAAGCTCTGAAAGCGATGATTTATGAGTAGTAATTTGGCAGTTGGCAGTTGGTTATTTGTGGGTTATTTGTTGGTAGGAAGAATTAAGAATTAAGAATTAATAACTAATTCCCAATTCCCAATTCCCAATTCCCAATTCCCAATTCCCAATTCCCAAATCCCAATTCCCAATTCCCAATTCCCAAATCCCAATTCCCAATTCCCAATTCCCAATTCCCAAT
>DPLL01000320.1 GCA_003542015.1 Microcoleaceae cyanobacterium UBA9251
CATTAGTTATTGGTCATTGGTCTGTGTAATGACTAATAACTAATGACTAATGACTAATATCAAATCCGGTAGCATCAGAATTATTCATATCTCTATTCTCTCCCTCTGTGTCCTCTGTGTTCTCTGCGGTTAAATCATTCCGATGCAACGGTCAACGATCTAACAACTAATGACTGCTGACTAATAACGAATCACGAATAACTAATGACTGCTGACTAATAACTAACAACTAATAACGAATAACTAACAACTAACAACTAATAACTAACAACTAACAACTAATAACTAATAACTAACAACTAACAACTAACAACTAATGACTGCTGACTGCTGACTAATGACTAAATATAGCTGCTAGCTTGACGGGTGAACATCGAGCCGTAAATTTCGTTTAATTCCATCAATTCGTCGTGAGTTCCTATTTCTGCTATTTGACCATTTTCCATCACGGCGATGCGATCGGCTATTTTTGCTAAACCCAATCTGTGACTGATCACAATCGTGGTTTTCCCGGCGGCTATTTGGCGAAAGATGCTGTAAATTTCGTGTTCTGTCTTGGGGTCGAGGGCGGCGGTTGGTTCGTCAAAAATTAGCACTTCGGCTGTAGAAAGCCGCATTAAGGCGCGGGCGATCGCGATTCTCTGCCATTGTCCCCCCGATAAGTCTACGCCGCCTTCTAATTGTTTCCCTAAAGGTGTTTCTAAACCTTGGGACAAACTCTTGACTTTTGCGCTAATTCCTGCTTCGGAAATAGCTTGATTGATTGCTATGTCATCCGATAGGTAAATTAAGTTACCGAAGCCGACATTTTCGCGCACTGTGGTGGGAAAACGGGCGTAATCTTGCATGACAACGGCGATGCGCGATCGCACTTCTGCTATCGGGAGCGATCGCAAATCTTTGCCATTCCAGGCGATCGTACCACTTGTGGGGTCATACAGACGGCAAAGCAGTTTTGCTAAGGTGGTTTTACCCGCGCCATTTTCACCGACAAGTGCGATCATTTCTCCAGGTTGAATAGTTAAGTTGATATTTTCGACGGTACTTTTATTACTACCTGGATAGCAGAAAGATAGATGCTTAATCTGGATACCAATTGCATATTTTGTGGAGCGGGAATCTGGCCTGCTATCTTGTAAACTAGGCTGGCGAGACGCCAGCCCCACAATCGGAGACTGCAATTCCGGTTTGAGATCCAACAGTTGAAATATCGGACTAACTCCCAGAGAAATATCATATAAATTAGTATAATTGCCAATCAGTATTTGCAAACTTTGCTCCACTTGCACAATCAAACCAGAATAGAGTGCCAAATCGCCCAAAGTATAGCGGCCACCCAAAGCTCCCATTACTACATAAATAAACGGCAAAGCTACTCCTATTCTACTAAACATCGACCACAATAATACCACAATCGCACCCTTTTTTCGCACAAGCTGAATCTCGGTAAAAAACTGCAAAAATTGACTCTGCCAACGCTTTAGCCAAAGTTCTTGCAAGCCAAACAAACGCAATTCTTTAGCATATTCTTCCCCGGTCAATACTCCCGAAGATAAGTTCATTTCGCGGGTAATTTTAGCTTGCTTTCTGATAACTTTCCAGATGATTTTGCTATATTTTCTTTGTATATAAATTGAGGGAGAGGATGAGAGCAACATCAGCAGCGGTACCCACCAAGCTATGCCAGCAGCAAGGGTTACAGACGGAATGAAGATAAAAACCCCTGCGATCGCAAAGCTGAGGGCGAATGCTAGTTTTTGTATTTGTGAGATTCCGGTTTTTGCTAGTTGTACAATATTTAAGAGTTCGGGGTTTTCAAAGAGGGCGATATCGTCGAAATTAGCTACTTTTTCGAGGACTTTTCCTTCGACGAATCCTTGAACGCGATCGCGCAATGATGTAGATACAAATGAACTAATTGTTGCGAGGGCATCGCCCAGAAACTTGAGAGTTATGACTCCGGCAATACTCCACAGCAATATTGGCTGGGAAAGCATCAAAGCAAGTGGTTGTGTTGTTTGGGTTTGCGACAGCAACCGAGATACTTCATCAATGATAATCTTATCTAAAAATAGCACGGCAGACGGGGCAGCACCAGCGATAATGTTGAGCCATATTAAATGGCGGATTTCAGTTGGTGCGGCTTGGATGATTAAACCCAGACTGCGGCGCAGAGATTGAAATGTGGTGAGTTGGAGCAGTTGCATAGTTTGTGGGTGTCGGGTCTACTCATCGCCTCCTGGTATATTATAACAGTAAAAACAAGTAACTTTAGATCAACTGAAATGCCGTTGTCTCCAAAATCATCTTAACATCAGCCGGATTTGTTGATACGACAGTTTGCCAATGACCAAATCCGCCATACTGATTAACAGCTTTAATCCACTGCTCCAAAAATGCCCGTTTTGCCTCATCTTGGTGAGTCCGTTGTCCTTTAGTTTCTAAGATCAAAAAATTTCCGTTTTTCAAGCGAATGATGAAATCAGGGCGATATTTCCGCACAATTCCTGCAAATATGTAAAGAATTTCAAAACCCAAGTGATCGTTTTTCACCCAAGCAGCAACATTTTCATTTCGATCGAGTTCAAAAGCTTCGCTGGCTTCCCATGTACTATCAAAAATGCAACAATTAATATGGGATTTTTCGGTATATTCGCAAGGTTTACCCGTATACCAAGGGCGCATATCACCCGTAGAGCGGATGGGATGTTCTGGATCGAAAACTGGTTCAAGTTTTTCTGTATTCTCTAAATAAATCGCGTTCCAAATATGTTGCACAATTTTACTCATATTGAGAGTAATCAGAATCCGCCGTCTAATTGCGTCCACACTAAATAAGGGTGGATTAATTTGGATAAACTCTGAGTGAATAAATTCTTCGACTAATCGAATTAGTTTTGCTAGTAAGTATTCTCTATTACCTTTCCAACCTGGTTTCATCTGGTCAAAGATATCTCTAGCAACCTCAAAAGTGATTTTTTGCATCCGTTGTTTTCGACCTAAATCTTCTAGGTCAATCGCTTTAATTTTAGTCACATCCGGTTTGCCATCGACACTCGGAGCAAGTTCTGCTAGGGTAATATTGTCATAGGCATCTAACTTTAAAGGTTCAATCAGACTCAGATCAAGTTTGAGTTCTGGCTGATAAATGTAATCAATGCGGACAATATTGGGAAAGCTAATTTCAAACTCCTGCTTTTCAGGATCGGGTTTAATTTCAGTTTTAGGATTAGGNNCCCATAATATGAGTCACAGTTTTAGCATCCCATCCTTCCGAAAGCATCCCCACTGAAATAACATTTTGAATTTGTTCCCCAGGCTTCCCAAGTTGACCGACTGTATCAACTGTTTTTCGTAAAAGTTCTGCTTGTTCCTTCTTTGAAAGTTTGCGGATAGGTTCATCATCAGAGTTATCATCTTCGCTATTTTCTGCGGTTGTGTCTTGTATATCGGTACTTTCTTCTTGGGATTCTGCCATTTTTAAAACATTAGAATCAATATGTAAAGTCCGTTCTGAGTTGCAGAGTTCTTCGATATGAATTTTGTGATGATCAAAAGCATATTTAATTCTAGCCGCAGTTTCGGTACGGTTAGCAATAGAAATCATGGCTGGTGGAACTTTATGCCCCGATTCTTGCCATGCTTTCGCAGTTTCTAGCCAATCTTTTCCGAGTAAAAGATAGCCATTAGCCAGCAAATCAGGGAGAGATTCATTAGGTTTAGCTTTACGATTGACATCATCGTAAACTTCTGGATCTCGATAAAGATGGTAAAGACGGGATTTAAAGTCTTTTACATTCAGTCTGGAATCGTCACGAATCACCACGCGAGGGGTTTTAACTAAGCCGGATTCTATGGCATCATTTAAGCCAAAATCACTCACTATCCAGCCAAATAAAGCTTCTTCTGAACTCTTTTTACCAGAGGGTGCAAAGGGTGTGGCAGAAAAGTCAAAACAGGTGAGGATTTTTCTAGCTTGCTGAATGCGATCGAGTCCACCAACCCATTTTGTCGCCTCGTCTAATTCTTCTTTGCTGACACATTTAATCTTGGATTCAGCAGGTATGCGCCATGCGTGGTGTGCTTCGTCGTTGATCACAACAATGTTGCTAGAATTGGCAATTTCTCCTAACACTTCCCTTGCGTAGGCTTCGTTACTTTTTGCACCCCGTTTATCAACTCCTTTTTTCTTCTTAATTTGTTCTTCTGTTTCCCAATTCAAGGCGTGCCAATTGCGGATTAAAACTTTACCTTGACGGAGTTTATCGAATAATCCCAGAGGAACAATATTGAATATTTCATAGTAGTTATTTTCGGCAGAGGGAAGCAGAACTTGTAGGCGATTTCTAACAGTTAGTCCGGGTGCGACAATAAAAATAGCTTTAGAAAAACGGGTATCTTGAGGATAGGTAATTTTATTGATAATTTGCCATGCAATTAACATCGCCATGACGATAGTTTTGCCCGAACCTGTTGCCATTTTGGAACACAGACGTTTGAAGTTTCCGCCATCGTCAGGAATATCAATGCCTACTTTTTCAGAGGGGGAGGATTCTGTTAGCCAGATTAGGGTTTTTATGGCTTCTAACTGACAGAAAAAGAAGGGAAAATCCCGTTCTTCTGATTTGTCCCAGTGTTCTAGTAAACGCTTGGTAACGCCTGTAACGCCGGGGTATCCGTTATCGCACCAAGCTTTGACGCGGGGGCGAATTTGATTAACTAAAGGAATTTCGACAAATTTGCCCGGATCGTCGAAAGTTTTAGAGTTTTCGGAAGCGATGATATAACCTGCGGGGCGTCTTCCTGCTGCTAGGTTGAATAGACGAGAAGTGCGATCGTAGTGCCAATATTCTTGCGGTTCTTCGTAGGGAGAATTGATAATGAGTTGATTAATTGTAGTTTGTGATGACATAATTTCTCTTTCTTTCTTGTCAAGTTTCCCAGGTTGGTTGAAAATTTATAAGTGCATTCATCGCACGTTGCAGACTGCGAGAATTGACTTGTGCTGCTTCAACTTGCCAATTGTTTTGAACAAACTGGATAAGTTGACCGTTATAATCTTTCCCTATTTTAGCAGTGCTGTTACGTTCTGGCACGATCGCGTCTCGCAGACTTCGTTTTTTTGATTTTCGAGCTAGATTAATTAAAAGTTGCTTTGGATCAGGAATTTCATCAACATTAGCTGGAATTAAACTAACTGAAATACCTAAAAATTCTGCAAAGGCTTCTCGATGTGCCAGTAACCACGCTTCCACTTCTTTAACAGCAATCCGAAACAGCAGATTAGGATGTTTTGGTTGAGTTAGCCACTCGGAAAGAATTACTAGCGGGCATTCGGCATTATCCAAATCAGTTAATACTAAGTATGGCATTCCATTTGCCGCATGATTTAATCCAGAAATAATCTTTTTAATTTTGCCATATCCTCTCTGATTCAAGCAAGATCCCACTGAAAATGGACGTTGAGACTGTTTGAGCATTTCTTTAAGAACGGCTTCACTCAGTACATCCTCAAACACTAGATTGATGGGAATATCCGTCATTTGAATAAACTTAGTTGTTCGATCGCGGGCGGTGCTGTGAGAGGAAGTGCAGCATCAGCTATGCTTAAACCTCCTTCTAATAGCATTGTTATTTGTTCGTTACTGGAGGCAAGTTTTACCTGAGTTCCTTCAGCAGTCGGTGTCATTAGCAAGACTTCTTCGCCACCTATACCTTTGTCTGAGAGCAAATCGGCACTATGGGTACTGAGAATAACCTGTCGCTTTCTCGGACGCTGAAGGCGATAAATCAGAGACGGTAGATTACTAACAATCGCCGAATTTAAGGAAAGTTCTGGTTCTTCTAGTAACAATAATGAATCGGTTTCTAACAGTGACCATAGCAAGCCAATTAACCGTAAAGTTCCATCAGAAAATTGGTCTTCCCGTTGTTTTCCCGCTCCGGGCCGCCAATGTTCGTAAACAGCTTCCAAATGCGGAACCCCCATCACATCTTTGGTATCTGTGAGGTTTTTCAATTGTGGAACAGCCAACTTTAAAGCATCTTCAATTTTTCTTAATCGCGATTTTCTAGTTTTTTCGGGAGTTTTAGCAACTCGCTCTAAAAAAGTTCTCCCAAAAGGATCTTGGGAAAGTCCAGGGGTAGCAAAAGCTTCGGGATGGCGAACTAACTGAGGAATTAAATGTAAATATAAAATCGATTCCAAAAATTTAGCAATTTCTCTAAATTCTGCATTGGCATTAATTTGCTCTAAATAAGTTTGAGTGAGACGTAGCTCATCGTTTTCATCTTCTTTTGTCGGGCGATCGATAATTTGTCTGTCGCCTTTCCAAACTCGTTCGTAGGCAACAATCGGCTCATTTTTGCCCCCTTTTTTCTGTTTAATTCCCAGCCCATACCTCCATAATGGCTGTTGGGAATTAGATTCTGAAAGGTGAATTTCTATTTCTACATCTGGATATCGACGTGCATAAAGACTGCGAATTTTGGAGACTCCACCTCGATCGATCGCAGCTTTCTGCAATCCGCCTCCTGCTTTGGCTAGATCCCGCAAAAAGCGCAATGAATCGAGGAAGTTTGACTTACCGCAGGCATTCGGGCCTACCAGAAAAACGCGATCGCGCAAATCAACATTCACTGACTGAAAATTGCGCCAATTTTTCAGAGCTATATGGGAGATAATCATTATTTTAACCTAATCAAAAAAATAAGATTGATCGTCTGAACACTTACCCACAATTAAAAATCTGCACCGCAGTCAAATTTAACTCTGGAAATACTGCCGATGTTATCCTTTCATCTCCCCGAAACAGCTTAATTTGATACTCACCATCTACTAGCTGATAAACCGATAAAGTTGGCTGTTTTGGAGAACCTATATAACGGCTACCACCTAAACCTAAATAATCGACAATCCAATATTCGGGAATGCCTAATGCTTCATAATCAATCATTTTGTGTGCATAATCATCCCGCCAATTTGTGCTAACAACTTCAACCACTAATTTGATAGAATCTCCCTCAGTAATAACGGATTCTCTTTCCCATCGAGATTCATTGGCTGCTACGGCTTGTTTATCTAATACAATCACATCGGGATCGTAGCCAGAGTTATCGCAAAATTTAATTGTACATTCCTTGGGAATAAAGTAAGGAAGCTGTAGTCGCCTGATTTCTAAACCAAACTCGAACGCCTGAAAACCCGCGATCGCGGAATGTTTACCAGTTGGATTAGCCATCTCAACAATAACTCCGTTATGTAGTTCATAGTGTCCGTTTTCTGGTTTCCATTCCAGAAATTCATCAAAAGTTATTAGCTTGGGTATCGTTTGAATCATCGGTAAAACCTCCAACTTTTTAATGTAATTTTAATGTAATTTTAAATATTCTTTATTTGTCGCCAAATCTCCAGGGCTATTCCTTCAATAATTACCTCTTTTTTATTGATAGCCAGAGTCATAGTTCTATTCTCCCTAATTAAATACCTAAAACCATTATAGCACCCAGAAACCGGGTTTCTTTAGGTTAACCGAATAATTTTCAAACTCTCAATCCCCCGGTCATCCACAATTTTAACCGCAACACGCTGATATTCTCCCATCTCAAACGGTAACGAAACAGTCCCTTGATAAGACTCAATTAAATCCTCGTCAATTTCGGCTTTGAGATTGCGGGCTAGGCGCGACCAAGCATCTTTTTCCCCAGCCATCGGGAAGAAAACCTGACGGGGGAAAATGCTTCTCCCATCATAATCAATATCTAACATCCAAACAGCTATTTTTTCAACGCTACCTGATTCAATTTTTCCGGTTTTTGTGTTATAATAATCAAAGCCAAAAACTTCCACTTCCCACTTACCTTGATTTTCCCCTTTGTCGATGCGACGGAGAGCCACATCTGGTTGACCAATTAACCAAAAACTCTCATTACTAGCGCGTTTTTTCTTCAAATCTTCTGTTAGTAAATCCGCGTTCATTTGCGCTTTTAATAATGTCACACCGGGCCAGTTAGTTTCCTCGATATCTTTGGCGGCTTCGGGGTCAAATTGAAAGGCGGCAAAGATAATTAATTTCGGTTTGGGGACTAAAGTTTGTGCTTCTTCAATAGCTTGGGCGACTTGGCGTTGTTCTAAAGGTGCGTATTCTTGGCCGAAGGAAATCACGACTCGTCTGGGTTGATCGTAAGTACCACCAGTTTCTTTTACTGTATTCGCGCCAAGGTCATTTGGTTTGGTTTCAGCATCCCCATGAAGCCAACGAGTACCGGGTAAAGATTCGACTCTGGAGAATAAAATATATTGTCCGTTTTTACCGCGAATCCCCGTTTTTAGCAGTTCATCTCGCCATTCTGATTGGCGCAATGTTTCGCCAGAACGGGCGATTGAATTGTCAGGAATGGGTGGATTGATAATATCATCAATTGGTTTAACTGTGGGTGCGGGTACGGCTTCGACGGTGAAGGGGCCCGTAACTCTGGCTTTGGATTTGTCTAATAAAGGTTGATCGTAGAGGGTTTCTTGGCCTGCGTATTTATTAATCGCTTGTTCTATTTCTATGCGATTCATGCCTTCCCGAATTTCGGGGTTATTGGCAATAGATTTAAGGGTGATATGAGGGACGGTTTTGTATTTGAAACCATCGCTTACGCCTGCTTGGGCATTTGCTAATTGATAATACTCGAAGGTGGCGGTCATTAACCTTTGTTTGGCTAGGGTTATTGCTACTCTTGAGGTATCGCAAGTTATCCATCTGCGTCCCCATTGTTCGGCAACGTAGGCAGTTGTACCGCTACCGCAGGTGATGTCGAGGACTAAATCGCCTGGGTCGGTGGTCATTAAAAGACAACGTTGAATCACTTTACTCATTGTTTGAACAACATATAATTTATCTGATGCTCCTGATGTATCAGACCACAAATTATCAATTCTTGTTACAGAATAATCTGAAAGATACAATCTGTATCGAAGGTTGTTATTTTCTGTTCCTATTCGATTGGCATTAATTAAATTTTGCATCCCTTCTTTGGTTGTAGCCCAACAACTTCCGGTCGATGGATGATATATTTTTCCATTTAATTCAACATCAAAAAATCCCCCTTGAAAAGTTCCAGAAGGCTTCAATTTTTGATGTGTATAAACCTTACTACCATCGGGTAGCAAACTATGATTATGCCACTCGTTGTTAGACATGGTTCGATGTGTTCCATCAGGTAACTCGACTAAATTCCATCTTGATGCACCTTGAACATCTTTTTCTGCAAATAAAATTCTAAATTTTACCTTTTCAAAATCTCTGCCATACCATAATAAATAATCAACCATGCCCTCAATATAACGGGCCCCAAAAGGCATATTTTTTTTGCGAAAAGTTATCAGACCAACAAAATTATCACTCCCAAAAACCTCATCCATCAATTCCCTAACATGATGCAAGTTTTCATCCGAAATCTGCACAAAAACACTACCACTTTCCGACAATAACTCCCTCGCCAATAACAATCTATCTCTTAAATAAGTCAAATAAGAATGNNGAACCATATTTAATCCCATAAGGCGGATCGAAATAAATCATCTGCACTTGTCCCGCCATTCCCTCTTTTTCTAATAGGGAATTCATCACTAATAGCGAATCTCCAGCAACTAAACGGTTACTCCAATTATGCTGATGTTTATAAAATTCGATCGCTTGACGAATTGGCGGATTTTCTTCTGGTATTTCAAATAGAGATAACTGCACACCCTCACTTTGATTTTGCTTACGAACTGCTTCTATAATGCTACGAGGATCGATACGTTCGTGAACGTGCAAAGATACAGTTGGCACTTCAAAATTAGTATGTTCTGCCTTACCAGCCCAAACTAATTGCGGATCGAGGTGCGGATCGTAGCTATAATTTTTATTATCACCATCAGGATCAGTTTCTGGCGTAACCAGTCCGACGGGTGGATTATTCACTCGTTGCTGATTTTCGTGATTATATTGATCTATCTTTCTTTGGTCAGGTTTCTTTTGCCTTGCCATGCGACATCCTCTAGCCTCAAAGTCTTTATTTTACAACTTATTTGACACTTTTGCCGCATTAAGTTGGATGTTTTTTGGGGATTTCTCTAACCCGCTAATATCTAGTCCGGTAAATCATTTACTATAAACGCTTATTTGTCGTGAGTCAAGCGCAACGCAGTCAAGCATTGCATCGGGCGAGATGCTTCGCTTCTCTCAGCATGACAGCGCTTCTCTCAGAATGACAGCTAATCAACCGGACTAGATATGACTTCGATCTAGGATGCGATCGCCCTTTCCATCTCAAATTCTACCAGAGCGATCGCCTTGAATGAATCCCACCACAGCATAAACCGCTGGATGCCAAAATTATCCAAATCAGGACTTACGCAATCTTGACGTTTTTACGCTTAGTTTGAGATGCTTCGCTTCCCTCAGCATGACAGAATTAGGTTATTCCTGCGTAAGTCCGCTCATCAGTAGTAAAAACTGTTTTAACCAGCCCTCCCTCCGAGAGTTGCGATTCCACACACGATAGTCTAGCAACAGGAGTGCAGCCGCCGAAGACATCCCGCCGGAACCTCTCTACCACTGTTCTGCAAAAACATAAAATTCTGTAGCCTACGATACATTTATTTAATTAATCATTGTTTAAACTTTCCAAGTGTAGATTGTGAATTTTCCATAATTCTCCCAAACCCCACATAAGTGAGTTATTTGGTAGAATGCGATTTCTCGATCGCCCAACAGTAAAAAACCCTAAGTCGTTTTGACCTGAATTCAAAGGAATCGGCACAAATTGTTTTATCTTACCAGGGTAAAAATTAGGTACTAAATCTGTGCAAAGCTGATATCATAGATATCAACTCAAGTTAGTACAAGCTCTTGTCATCTATTGTTTTGCTAATAACCGAAATCCCACCGTATCTGAGCTTTAATTACTCCTAAGAAAAGTTGTTTGAAGTAAGGACGCAGAGTCCTTATTGAAAAACCAGACAGAGGACAGTCCTCCTCACCACAAATCGGCTTTTCCTAACCCGTATCTTTTCACAACTACTTGTCCCCTAATCAACAAAAATAACCATGAGTGGAAACGAATCTCGCGTTCAAGCAATTTCTCAAATCGTCAACCGCAAACTGATGCCAGCCCGGCCTCCCAAGCGACTAGAAGATATGTGGGCAACAGACGTCTTTACTCTGAGCAAGATGCAAGAAAGTCTGCCCAAAAGTATTTTCAAATCAGTAAAAAATACAGTTCAAACAGGCCAAAAACTCGACGAGTCAGTAGCTGATGTAGTTGCAGTAGCCATGAAAGATTGGGCTATTTCCAAAGGAGCACTGTACTACGCCCACGTATTCTACCCCCTCACCAACGGCACCGCCGAAAAGCACGACGGTTTCATCTCAGTCCAAGGCGATGGCTCAGTCATCTCAGAATTTGCCGGCAAAGTTCTAGTACAAGGCGAACCCGATGGCTCGTCATTCCCCAACGGCGGCATTCGTTCCACCGCCGCAGCTCGCGGATATACAGCCTGGGATGTCACCAGCCCTGCTTATGTAATGGAAACAGACAACGGAATGACCTTGTGCATTCCCACTGTTTTCATATCCTGGACAGGTGAAGCCTTAGACAAGAAAACGCCGCTTTTACGTTCCATTGCCGCAATGAACAAAGCAGCAACCAGAGTTTTGAAACTATTAGGAAATACCGAAATTGCTCCGGTAAATTCCAGTTGCGGTGCTGAACAAGAATACTTCCTGATAGATTCAAATTTTGCCAACAATCGCCCCGACTTAATGTTAGCAGGTCGCACCCTGTTTGGCAAACCTCCAGCCAAAGGTCAGCAATTTGACGACCACTATTTTGGAGCAATTCCAGAGCGCGTTCAAGTGTTCATGCAGGAAGTAGAAGAAAGAATGTACCGCCTGGGCATTCCTGCCAAAACCCGCCACAACGAAGTAGCTCCCGGTCAGTTTGAAATTGCCCCATTTTTTGAAGCAGCAAACGTCGCCAGCGACCACCAACAATTAACCATGACAATTCTTCGTAATACTGCGAAGAAACATGGTTTTGTCTGCTTGCTGCACGAAAAGCCCTTTGCAGGCATTAACGGTTCTGGTAAGCACGTCAACTGGTCTGTTGGCAATGCTACTCAAGGAAACTTATTAGACCCAGGTGATACACCACACTCAAACGTACAATTTCTAGTTTTCTGCGGCGCTGTGATTCGCGGAGCTCACAAATACGGGTCGCTTTTGCGCGCGGTAGTTGCTACTGCTAGTAACGACCACAGATTGGGTGCTAATGAGGCTCCACCAGCGATTATCTCTGTCTATTTAGGTTCGCAATTAGAAGATATCTTCGAGCAAATTAGTCAAGGAGAAGCTAAGGACTCTCAAGGTCGGGGAATCATGAATTTAGGGGTGGATACATTGCCTATTTTCCAGAAGGATGCCGGGGACAGAAACCGGACATCGCCCTTTGCTTTTACTGGGAACCGTTTTGAATTCCGTGCCGTAGGTTCTGGTCAGTCTGTTTCGGGGCCGNNAGCGATTTGGCTACAGGAACTGAACTCAATGCTGCCATCCAAACTGTCCTGAAAGAGGTGATGGACGAGCATGGTGCGGTGGTATTTGGCGGCAATGGCTATTCGGAAGAATGGCACAAAATGGCGGTTGAGGAACGGGGTTTAGCCAACTTGCGGACTAGCGCCGATGCTTTGCCTGTGTTGAAAGAAGGATACATTGAAGAGCTGTTTCAAAAGACAGGTGTTTTGACTCCTGTTGAATTGGAAAGCCGTTACGATGTCTATGCAGAGCAGTATTTGCTGGCAATTGAAGTCGAAGCGAAACTGGTAGTCAGCATGGCAAAAACCATAATTTATCCCGCAGCGGTGAGGTATTTGTCTGATCTTTCCAGCACGATTGCTGGCTTGAAAGAGATTGGCATTGAACTGGAAAAAGAAACTGCCGAAAAAGTAGCCACCCTGGTTAAATCCATGATGGATTGTGCTAGCAAGTTGAGTGATACTTTGAGCAATCACGATTTTGCTTCGACAGAAGAGCATATGCAGTATGCTTCCCAAACAATTCGTCCTTTGATGGATGAGGTTCGCAAGTATGCGGATGCTTTGGAAGGTGAAATAGCTGATGATTTGTGGCCACTGCCTACTTATCAGGAAATGCTGTTTGTTAAGTAATCGGAAATTTCGTTAATTTCCGGTGAGATTTGTGGGGACTTAGGCTCAGCCCATTGGTGTCAACTTAACGTCAAACCCAGTCACAGAATGCTGTTTGACTATTAA
>DPLL01000321.1 GCA_003542015.1 Microcoleaceae cyanobacterium UBA9251
CCCCCTTAAAAAGGGGGACTTCAGACAAAATCTCACACAACGCGCGATAAATTTCACAATCCTGGGGATACAGACGATAAGCCTTCAGCATCGCCTCCGCCGCCCTCTGATATTCCCCCGTGTGGAACAAGTAACGCCCATAGGAATACCAACCCCTAGGATGATTCGGGTGTTCCTCAGTAAACCCTTCCAACACCGCAACCCCCTTAGCCGACTCCCCCCGGAAAACGTGATAATATGCCAGCAACTCATGGCCGTCCCCCGCATCAGGAGCCAGTTTCAGCACAGAATCGATCGTCTTTTTAGTCTGCTTGCCTTCCTCACCAGATACCAATCTCATCCGGCAACGAGTATCCGCCAGTCGTTTGAGTACCCCAAAATCACTCGGAGCCACCTCTAGCGCTTTGCTCAACCGCCGCTGCGCTTGGCGCACATCCCCCACCGCCTGACTCGCGTCATAGCTGTCAATCAGCGCTACAACATCATCTGGGTGCAGTGACAAAACGGCATCAAAGGCTCCCAAAGCTGCAACCGCATCCCCTCTCCCCATTTGCACCTGCCCCAACGCCAGCCAGTGAGCCGCATTATTTGGTTCTAGGGAAGCCGCCGACTCAAAAGCCAGTATCGCTATCTGATTGTCACCTCTACAAAGTGCGATCGATCCGCTGATATGCTGTCGAGTCGCCTCATTGCGTGCATTGGCCAAGGCACTTTCATAAACCGCTACTGCTTCAGCCTCTTGTCCCATAAGCTGCAAGAGTTTCGCCAATTGCAACTGCACGCCGATCGATGGTGGTTGCTGTCGCTCTATTACTTGGCGATATTCTTCAACCGCCTGCTCGATATGACCCATTTCAGACAGCAGATTCGCCAATTCCAAGCGTTTCTTCCATCCAGATGGATACTGCTGCACGTACTCACTTAATGTTTTCAGCTTCTGCTCTTGTCGGGTTGGCTTGGAGTCTGCAACCAAGTAAGCGTTCAACTCCACCCCAGAGGAGTGAGCGATCGATACCACCCGGAATGTAGTGTTTCTAGACATATTGCTGTTGCTTTATAATTAATTGTCTCGCCAATCTGAGGGATGGGGGCGATCGAGTCGGATTGTAGGGGCAATCCCCCCGTGGTTGCCCCATCGGTAGTTGCCCCACCGGCGATCGCCCCACCCGCGATCGCCCCACCGGTACTTGCCCCATCGGTAGTTGCCCCACAATCTTGACGGGGTAGGCACTGGGGCACTACCCCTACAGCAAAATCATCCCCGCTAAAGGCAACGTCCCCCTTTTTAGACGACTCGGAGGAATCTAACAGAGCATCATCCAACCCTGACAAATACCTGCTCAAACGCTTTTGCAGAATATCTCGTGCCTGTTGGATGCGCTTATAAACGTTATTGAGCGAAAGAGCAAGTTGTTCGGCAATATCTTGATAGGCAATCTGGTGCCAGTAACGCAAGATAAACGGAGTTCGTAGTCGAGAAGGAAGAGTATCAATAGCGCGGCGAATGTACTGTCCCAACTCATGATGTAGAAGTGCTTCTTCAGGAGAGTTCAAACCAGAAATAACTGCTGAGCTTCCTCTAGCAGCTACTTCTTCAATATCCTCCATTTGCATTGCTTTCCGGCGACGTTCTCGTTGTATATCTATACAGAGATTATGGGTTAAGCGGGTGAGCCAAGCTCGGAGGTTGGTGATTTTTTCGGCATAGTCTGGCAATTTGTCCCAAGCTTTGAGCATGGCGCGACTGAGCACTTCTTCGGCATCAGTAGGATTCCCCTCCCATCCACCTGAGACAGCAATGGTAAAGATCATCTCGATTTTGCTGCCATAGCTGCCAAAATGCTTTCTCTATATCTTCAGGACAACCTTGAATGTCTGTTGCAATAACGGATTGAGAATTTGACATGACTTTTAAAAGTGGTGAAAGATCGTCGATGTGAAGGAACATTCCTCTGTTTCTTTTTTCGTTGCACCCGAATCCCGCAAACATCTAGCTCAGTGTGGCCAGAGTATTTATGCGGATAAAGATTGGATTCACTGTTAAAAAATCTAATTTTCCCGGCACTATTAACTGGTTCATAAATGAAACATAAATGAAACAATGTATCCTTCAAAAGGCTATAAATTTCCACAGAAAATTAGCTGCAATTCTTGCAGTTTGTATGCTTTGCAGCGAAGGACTCAGCTTGGGAAATTAGAACGAGGTCAGCAGCAAGCCGATTTATGGGCTGGTTAAGATAGTTCTCTCCAAGAACTGCTGACTAGGTAAGATCACTGCTACCCGCAGCGTCTACATTCAGATAGACAACCTGAATGATGCTACTATCTATCTTTAGATGGAGCAGAGCAACAGCTTGACTGGTAATGTTCTCAGTCTTTTGGTGGATGCTATTCAATAGTATGTTTGGCCGATCGGCAGAAAGCAAGTCGGAAAAGTCGGATCATGAAGTCGGAAAAGTCGGATATTTGATAAATTTGTGGGAACTCACAAAGTGTAGTATGCACAGAACCTTTACAGTGAAAAGCTTACAGCTAAAATTGCGATCGGTCTGCGCCATCCACCTAGGAATTCACCAAGCAGTCACTACCGACCCCGTGGTCATACCTAGTAAAGCAGGTTGTATACTATACTTTGTATATATTCCTGCACTGGGGCCAAAAACCCGGTTTATACGTCAATATCTGTCCCAGAGATGCACGAATTTTCTCAG
>DPLL01000021.1 GCA_003542015.1 Microcoleaceae cyanobacterium UBA9251
CCACAGCCCACAGGTAAACCGCTTTGTCCACCCTTGCCGCAGCCGCCGGATTCATCCCAATGAAAATCGTCGCCGATCGCCTCAATATCGGCTAAAGTGCTGAAAACATTACCCGAAAGAGTAACATCCCGGACTGGTTCGGCCAATTTGCCATTGCAAATCATCCAAGCTTCGCCGGCACTGAAAGTAAACATTTCGCCATTAGTCATGCCGCCCTGCCAATTGCGCGCATAAACACCTTCTTCGATGCCAGAAAATAAATCAGCCACCGGTGTTGTACCCCGTTCGATCCAAGTATTAGTCATGCGGACGATCGGCGGATAATGATAATTCAAACAACGAGCATTCCCAGTGGGCACTTCTCCCAATTTCCCAGCAGTCTCGCGGGAGTGCAGCCGCCCGACTAAAGCACCATCCTTAATTAACTGAGTAGTAGTAGCCGGAGTGCCTTCATCGTCGTAGAAATAACTGCCGCGGTGTCCCTCTGGTGCCGCACCGTCGAAAATTTGCAAGTCTTTGGGGCCGAACTGGCGGCCGAGGGTCATAACTTCCAAGATGTCGGGATTTTCGTAGGCCATGTCAGCTTCCGAGAGGTGTCCGAAGGCTTCGTGGACGAATAATCCGCTGAGAATTGGGTCAATGACGACGGTGTAACTGTTGCCTTGGACGGGGGGTAAGGCTAGGGAGTCTACGGCTCTCTGGGCGGCGCTGCGAACTTGAAGATCAAGCTCGGTTAAGTCTTCGTATGCTTTGCGGGAACCGGTGGTTTCGCGTCCGGTTTGTACGGTTTCCCCGCTGCGGGCTGTGGCGGCAAAGCGCATTTCCATGTCGGCCCAACCTTGTTCGAGCATTGTGCCTTCGGAGGTGGCGAGGATGATGCGCTGGGTGCTGTCGCCGTAGCGGACGGAGACGGTGGCGATGCAGGGGTCTATGCTGCGGAGAATGGCCGCGTAGCGATCGCACAATTGCTTTTTTTCAATCAGGGGAACCAGACGGGGGTCTGTTCCTGTCAGCGGCAGGAAACAAACGTCCTGTACGGGTGTCACAGGCGCGAGAATCGTTTCTGACTCGCCGATTAGTTTGGCGGCGGCGATGGCTTCTTCAATTCTTTCGGCGAGGGTGGAAAGTCGGTTAAAACTGGCAAAGCCCCAGCCGCCTTTGTGACAAGCTCGAACTTGGCCACCAATTGAGACTCCTTCGCTGAGGGTTTCAATTTTTTCGCCCCGCAGCAGGATGTCGGTGCCTTCGGCTTCTTCGAGTCGAATTGCTAGATAATCTACCTGGTTGCGGTAGCGTGCCATTAAGTCAGACAGCAGATTTTTGGAGTCGGCGATCGAGGTGGGCATGGGGAAAGCAGGGTGTTTAACTGCATCCATTTTGCACTTTTTCCAGGGCGATCGGTCTAGTTGATGAAAAATATCGGCCCAAGCGCGGAGATTGCGACTTATTTGGTACGGTTTGCCAATATCGCGAATTGACAAAGGTGGATATGCTGTGAGTCAGGAGGAGGGCGCAAGAATTCAGCGGGTTTTTTTAATCCTTTTGGTGTCTGAATCCTAAATCCTCAAGTTTCATATTAACAATAAATACTTCATCCTTCATGCATCAGAATCTGGCTTTATATAGGAACATAAATAGGTAATTAAAACCTCCTTAATTGCTGAAAGTATTAATTTTCTTCCTTCTTCCTTCTTCCTTCTTCCTTCTTCCTTCTTCCTTCTATCCTTTACATCCGTTACACTCATCCGTTGCCGAACTTCCTTACTTATATAACTGTGAATACTTACTTTTTACCGACAATAAGCGAGATTTTAGCCTCCGAAGGCAGAGAAAATGACCTCAATCCTTTTGATGGGAGGTTAGCAGGAGAAAATAGTCGTCATCGGTGTCCAGGGAGTCGTGGGGCTTTTCGGCTGAAAGCGGAACAGGAATGGTACGGGGCGATCGCAACTTTGAATCAAATGCTCGATCGCCAAAAACAGGGACAAAAAACAGATTCCTTGGTATGTCAGGGATTGGTGTTGTCGGGCCCATCTTCCGTTTTAACTGACCCCGCTTTAGCTTCCGGGTTTGCCAATTGGATCTTCACCAGTATTCCAGACAATGATGCAGCTTTGTGGTCTTTTCGGGCCAGACAAACTTTAGCTTTACTCCCGGCTGCTGATGTGCAAATATCAGTGCCTGCTGCTGCGCCAGCGTTAGCTTTGGCGATGGGCGATCCTTTAGCCAACGAGCAGTTTTGTTTGGTTTTAACGGCTAGTTTTAGCCTGGTGATGGTTTTAGGCGAAAATGCTGTCGGCCTTCCCGCTTTTCTATTTTCTTTCGATCCGCAAGTAGTCGCTTCATCTTGGGCAGTTTTGCGGCGCAGGGTGACTGACAGCGAAAGTTTGCTGACCAATTCTGACGGTGGTATAAATCTGGCTGTTAGTCAATTCACTAATAATTCTACTAAATTAGATGCACTTTTCCAGCAGTTTTCGCCTGTGGAGCCAAATTATAAAATAGTCACGCAGTTCAGCCGCTTGTTGTTGAATAATTTGCCGGTTTGGAAAGAGGAAACAGGCAGATTCAAGGATGAAAGAGTTGATGATAGTTTGAGGGGAAGGCATGAAAAGTTATCGGCTCAGGAAATCAATTGTAAATCTCATATTCCTCACGCTACTAAAGAGGTGGAATTGTTGCAGGCGATCGCCCACGAAGTCCGTACTCCATTGGCTACGATTCGCACTCTGACTCGACTGCTACTGAAACGCCCCAAACTCGATGCAGTGGTCATCAAGCGTTTGGAAATGATTGATGCTGAGTGTACCGCTCAGATCGATCGCTTCGGCTTAATTTTCCGGGCCGTAGAAATGGAAATGTCCCAAGCGAAAAATTCTGCTGTACAGCTAACAGCAATGTCTCTCGGTGAAGTGCTGCTTCATAGCATTCCGCGCTGGCAAAAACAGGCCTGTCAGCGGAATCATACTTTGGAAGTAATTGTCCCGAAAAAGTTGCCTACGGTTGTCAGCGATCCGACTATGTTAGATCAGGTTTTAACTGGTTTGATTGAGAATTTTACTCGAACTTTGCCGGCGGGGAGTCACATTAAAGTGGGGGTGATTTTGGCGGGCGATCAGTTAAAGTTGCAGTTGGAATCGGAACATTTATCTGAAGGTAATGGCAAATCGACTTTCGCAGCTAATACTAATACTCCTTTGCGATCGATCGGGCCTTTGTTGATGGTGCAACCGGAGACAGGAAGTTTGAGTTTAAGTTTGAGCGTGACTAAGAATTTATTTCGGGCGGCTGGGGGAAAGTTGGTGATTCGTCAGCGGCCTGAAAAGGGTGAGGTGATGACGGTGTTTTTGCCCCTTCAGTAGTTATTAGGTTCCGAGGAGTGTCAACAACCATAACAGCCCAAAATCAACCATCTCATAAACCCGCCCTGGGTCGGGGGGGGTTCTTCTTCGCAAAAGACAGGTAAATATAGACTTTGAAAACACGCCCTAGACTGTTAACAAGTAATGAACCCGAAAGATATTTCTGGGCATTGTTTGCAATACCTTTTTGAGCTTTGCAGCCAGGCCATAAATTTTTACGGGTTCAACTTTCAGCCGCCGATCGGACTTTCTGAGACTACTGCTGTCGATCGAGATCAAGCATTCGGAAAAACTTCCGCTGAAAACATACGGCGCAGAATCTCATAGAAGGGTTCACAATACTTTGCTTGTTCAGGTGACAGACAAGCACAAATTTCCTTCCGCAGTAAGTGAGTCATTTGGCTGACAAGTTCCCAGCTAACATTTAGTTTGGGGTAAATCATCACGCACAGCGGAAACAGTTCCGTCTCTAGGGCGTGCAGATTGCGTTCGAGCAGACATACCCACATATACACTTGGAACATCTCCACATCGCGGATACTAGATGTGCGGATATGTGGACTGTTGAGAGGCCCAGAATGACAACGATAGCGTGGATATAGTTGATTTACGCGATCGACTACCCGTTCAGAAATCTTGGTCATCACCGGAATCAGCACCCGTACAGATTGCAGTGCTATCGAATCCAATGGATACTTCGCCGCGGCTTGGTAGGCGCGTTGCAGAGGCATATACAGATGATCGTCGAGAATCTTGACATAGTTAAGAAAGTTCTCCTGCTCGCCTTCGGGAAGCAAGTCCATCAACTGCATTCCAGTGTAGTGATACTGCATGGCCACAAAGCCCAGGACGCGGGGATCAATTGCTGTGACTTGCTTTCGGACTTCCCCGAGGACTGGGCTGACTTTGTTGACAATACTATAGGGCGGTAGTTGCTGAGCATAGGCTTCGATCGCAAACTTGTAGACTTTATGAATGCCGCCAGAAATCTGCCAGGGATCAATGAGATCGCCATCAATTCCGTGATTAACTAACTCTTTAGCCAGCAAATCATCGGTTTTAGTCCAGGATTTTGCGCTCACAGAACGCAGCGAATCTAACATTTTTTTTGCCATTCCGGCCCGGCGTCGTTCGACAAACTGATCGTCAACATCAGCCGCCACACCGCCTTTCATCTGCTCCATATATTTTTGGGCAAAGGAAACAGATAAGTCTACCGAAGGTGACAGAGGATCAAATGATGTGTAGTTAACCAAAAAGGGATAATTAGTCATGGATCTAGTGTTCACTGCGAATAGTTTGATCGGGATGGTTTGTTGGTTACAGATGCGATTTATGCGATCGATAATGATGCCAGTACCTGAGTGTATGTGATCTAGAATTTGATATCTAGTGATTTAGATCATAGCGATCGCTATTCTTTGTAAAAGTGTTCTATATAATTATAATGGTGCTGATTAAATAGTGTATAAATATAATTACTGATGTTCTGATATTTTATTTGTTAAGAGTGATTTGTTAGGTGTTATTTGTGATTGGTTGCTGTTAGATCCCCGACTTCTTAAACAAGTCGGGGATCTGGTAATTAACGGCTAACCCCATTCATTCTTTCTGTCAGGGCATTTCGGGCTTGTTCTCGATCGTCAAAATGGACTTTTTCAGTGCCCAAAATCTGATAATCTTCGTGTCCCTTTCCTGCAATTAGCACGCCATCTCCGGGTTTAGCTTCCATAATCGCAGTGCGAATTGCGGTAGCTCGATCGCACAGGACGATCGGCTTGACTTCTGGGCCAATTCCTGCTAATACATCCTCCAAAATCCGCTCAGGAACTTCCGTGCGCGGATTGTCGGAAGTAACAACAGCTAAATCGGCCAATTCTGCCACGATTTTACCCATGATTGGGCGTTTCGTGCGATCGCGATCCCCACCGCAACCAAACACACAAATCATCTGACCCGGAATAAACGGCCGCGACGCCTTCAACAAGTTTTCCAAACTGTCAGGAGTGTGCGCGTAATCCACAATTACACTAATATCTTGGTCAGGACTAATTTGCACCCGTTCCATCCGTCCCGGTACTCCCGAAAACTCAGATAATTTGTCCACAATTGCGGACAAATCTAAACCTAACTCCAAAGCAGCACCGACAGCAGCCAGCATATTTGATAAATTGAACTGACCGACTAAAGGCAAAGCAAAAGCAGTTTTTCCCTTGGGAGTATGCAAGATTCCTTTAACTCCATTGGGCTGATATTGTAAATCATCAGCATACAAATCTGCGGTTTGATCGCTAGTGCTGTAACTCCAAACTTGCTCAGAATTGAGACTTTCAACTATCCGCCGTCCGTAGGAGTCGTCAATATTAACGACAGCGCGACCTTGGAGATAATTGGGACTAAATAACAGCGCTTTCGCATTAAAGTAATCTTCCATATCCCTATGGAAATCAAGATGGTCTTGAGTCAAATTGGTAAACACTGCAACTTCAAAAGCACAGCCCAAAACTCGCTGCTGTACCAAAGAATGAGAACTGACTTCCATCACAGCATATTTGCATCCAGCCACTACAGCTTCTGCTAATTCTTTTTGCAGTTCTACAGCAAAAGGTGTGGTATAAAGTGCGGTTTTTTCGTAGCCCGGCCAGCGCGTATAAAGCGTGCCGAAAATCGCAGCAGGCCACTGCATTTGATTGAGCAAAAATTCAATTAAATGAGTAGTTGTAGTTTTGCCGTTGGTGCCGGTAACGCCGACAAGTTTTAATTTGCTGGCTGGATTCCCATAAAATGCGGTTGCTATTTGAGCGCAAACTTGGGCCATATCCGTCGCTGGAATGACGCAAGGAACCCCCCCTAGCCCCCCCTTACTAAGGGGGGATATNNGCGGCTACAGCACCAGATTCGATCGCACTTTGCCAAAAATCTCCCCCATCTACCCGCGTTCCCGGCATTCCCAAAAATAAATCCCCCGATTGACAAGCATGGGAATTAGTCGATAAACCCTTGACTTCAGCGTCGAGGGCGGGATGTTTGGCGTCAAAGGAAATGCTGGGAACCGCTGCTAATAATTCTCTCAATTTCATCTGAAAAACTCCTCACTTGGATGTCTTGAATCTATTCTGACTGATCTGTTTGCAAATATTTCTGTAACAGTTGCTTCAATTGAGCGACTGTGCAGCGGGGAGAAGGGCG
>DPLL01000086.1:0-5347 GCA_003542015.1 Microcoleaceae cyanobacterium UBA9251
TAGGTTCCGAAGGCTGGGTAGAAATCTCCGTTAACGGCGGCAGCGCTCAATCTGTGTTAAAAGTGGAGTGTGGGGCGATCGTGCAATTGCTTTTTGAATTCAAAAATTAAATAGAACTTACACATGGGTGCTCAGAAACCGGGGTTTTTACGAAAATATTTTGTTGTAGCCAGCAGATTAGATGAAAAACCCGGTTTCTTTGGCGGAGTGCGTAAATCATAACTTTTCCCATGAATTACTCTCCCTACAAAATCCACAACTGTTTGGCGATATTCATCATTATTAAAAAAATAAAAACTCGACGACTTAGCCAAATTAAAAACAATAATTATTCACTTCAAAAAGTAGCCTATTTTGAGGTAAAATCAATCCAGATGCTTCCTCAGTTAACAATTGGTTGTATATTGTATCCGCTTGCCAAAAAGATTCTTGAGGCAAAAACCTAAAAATTGATGCAGCAACATATTGTTTTTCTTGTTCAAAACTTATCCATTTTCGTGATAATTCTTCTGCTGCATAACCAGTAGTATTAGAACCCGAAAAAATATCTACTACCAAGTCTCCCGGTTCAGTAAGAAAATTTATAAAAAATGATGGTAATCTTTGGGGAAAACGTGCTGGATGCACCTTAACATTAAACTCTTTACACCAACGCAAGTATTGAGAATTACTTTCCGAATTAGCAATCTCTAGCAAATTAGATGGAATAGCACCTCCATTATCTTTGGCAAATCGATCGCTAATATTGTGACCGGAAGGACGTTCTTTGGGCGTGTAAAATTCATCAGCATTTTTCAAAAGTTTTTTCATTCTCTCAGAATACTCTACTTTGACTTTAGTAATATTCGCTTGAGGGTGATTCGTTTTGGAAAGCCACCAAACAGTATTCACAGAATCTTTAGCCCGGATTTTCTGTTTATTCACCCACTCTATAGGAGATGGAAGTTTTGAAGGATTAAACCAGAAAAACTCTTGAGCAAGTTTAAATTCATATTCATCACATAACCTAATAAGTACGCGGTAATTGTACAACGAACGTACAGGTATTCCTTTTTGATAAGCACCTCCAAGGTCTATAACAAAACTTCCAGTATCCTTGAGAACTCTTTTAATTTCAGGAGCAAAGCCCAGCAGCCAATCAACATATAAATCTTGATCTTCATTGCCATAACTCTTTTTGCGTTGCAATGCAAAAGGAGGGGATGTAATCACCAAATCTACAGAATTGCTAGCAAGACAATTGAGGAGATTAAGAGAATCTCCCAAATAAGATTGACCGTATTTGGTGGTGTAAATTGGGGCGGACAAAATGTTACTCATGTGTAATTTAGATTAGTTTAAGGTACAACAGACACAGCCTACTGTCATTATATCGGAATCCGTACTGCCAGTCATAGTAAATCCGCACTTTCAGTACGTTGTTTTGTGTGTAAATTCTTCGTACCATTCACAAAGCGAACTTTCAGTTCGTTTTTACCAATTGTGACGGGTATGAATTACAAAGAAGCCAGACAACAATTTGCGGCCAAGGTAAGTCAGTTACGCAGAGAAAAAAGGATGACACAGGACGAGTTAGCAGAACTCATAGACAAGACTACTGACTATATCAGCTTATTGGAACGTGGCGAAAGATCGCCATCTTTTGAAGTTATTTTTGCTTTAGCTGAAGCCCTCAATGTACCCGCTACTTATTTAATCAGTTTTAGCCAAAGCGGCGAGAATAAAGCTCTCATTAGCACCCTGATAGCTGAACCAGTTTCTCCCTCGGTTGTGGAACCCGTTGAAGAGGCTGTTACCACGGAAGAAGAACGCATTTCAGATGCTAAACGGCTAGAAAATGCGATGAAAAGCATCCAAGAATTGCAAAATCTGGCAAATGAATACGGCATTACCGACATTTTTCAAGATAATGGAGGAAAGACTTTACAGTTATTAATCCTTTTAGGACTGCGTATATCGCCCGGTCGTGAAGGAAACGATGCTATTGATGGTGAAGGAAAAGAATACGAACTTAAAACAATCAATATTTCACTTAATCGCAGCGGTGGCGTCACGACTCACCATCATTTGAATGAGATTATACTTGAAAAATATCGCCAAGTTGGAGCTTGGTATATTGGATTGTATGAAGGGATAACTCTCAAACAAATTTATAAACTCACACCTGAACTTCTAGAACCTAAATTTCAAGAATGGGAAGAAAAGCTGAAAGTCAGAAATGACGCACTTAATAATCCTAAAATTCCCTTAAAGTTAGTTAGACGGGGGAAACTTGTCTACTCAGATAGTCAACAATAGCCCTCCGCCAACAATTTTGATTTTGAGAATTATAGTCCTGGGCGCAAAAACCCGGTTTCTTAACGTAATTGCGTCATTTTAGGTTGACGATGGAGAAACCGGGTTTTTTAGATTGATAGTCAGTAAGTCCTGAATTAGGTTGTGCTTGTATAGAGCCTATAGGTGCACGACACCTATTAGCAGTTACAACTAAGCAACAACAAAATTAACCAACTTTCCAGGCACCACAATTACCTTTTTAATCTCCTTACCCTCAAGGTGACGCTTAGCAAGTTCCGACTCACGAGCATACTGTTCCAAAGCAACTTTATCAGCAGCAGAAGGCACTTGAATTGTGCCGCGAGTCTTGCCCATAACTTGAATTACCAGCGTAATTTCATCGGTAATTAATGCTGATGGATCTACAATTGGCCAAGTTTGCGTGTGGACCGATTCACTGTTACCAATTAAGTGCCACAATTCATCAGCAATGTGTGGTGAAAAAGGCGCTAAAAGCAAAATCAAAGTATTGATTCCTTCTGCATAACTCGGCGAATTTTTACATTTAGCATCATTCAAAGCATTGCTGAGTTTCATCATTTCCGAAACAGCAGTATTGAACTGATAATCGCCCTCCAAATCTTCGCTCACTTCCTTAATTGCAACATGAATCGCCCGCCGCAAATCCTGCTCAGGTTTACTTAAAACCTCTTTCTCCCCCCCTTGGGAAGGCGTGGCAGACGGGAAATTATCTTTCTCCCCCCCTTGGCAAGGNNTCTTCTCATAGAAGACTTCTAAACCTTCCCCAGTCTGAGGATCTTTGGGATTTGTGGGGTCTACTTCTGTGGAAGGAACGTATTTGCCAGTAACGGGATTTTTGTAGGCCATTGCTTGCACCATGCCTTGAGTTAATAGGCGCTTAAATGGTTCGTCGCAATTGATCAAACCCCGATCGCGCAAAACCTTAGTAAAGAACCGCGAATACAATAAGTGCAAGATTGCGTGTTCGATTCCGCCGACATATTGATCCACGGGCATCCAATCATTGATTTTCGCCGTGTCAAATACTTGCTCCTCATTCCTAGCATCGGGATAGCGCAAGAAATACCACGAAGAATCAATAAAAGTATCCATCGTATCTGTTTCTCGCTTCGCCGGAGTGCCGCAACTCGGACAAGGAACATTTACCCAATCTTCCATCTTGGCTAAAGGCGAACCTTTGCCCGTAAATTCCACATTTTCCGGCAACAATACGGGCAAATCCGATTGTGGTACGGGTACTGTGCCGCAGTTTGGACAGTGAATAACGGGAATGGGAGCGCCCCAATAACGCTGTCTAGAAATCAACCAATCTCTCAAGCGATATTGGACTCGCGCTTTGCCACAACCTGCATTTTCGGCATATCTAATAATCGCTGCTTTGCCTTTAATTGAATCCATGCCGTTGAAGCTTTCAGAATTAATCATAATTCCTGGTTCTGTGTAAGCTTCGGTCAACGGCCACTCATCATCATCTACAATTACTACTTTAATTGGCAACTGATTTTGATTGGCAAATTGGAAATCTCGCGTGTCGTGGGCGGGTACTCCCATCACTGCGCCGGTGCCATATTCGTACAGCACATAATCGGCTATCCAAATGGGAATTTCTTCGCCGTTGAAAGGATTGATTGCTTTGCCGCCTGTGGGAATGCCGCGCTTGGGTTTGTCTTCTGCTGTGCGATCGATTTCGCTTTGCAGCGCCACTTCTTTCACAAAGGTTTCAATGGCCGCTTTTCTGTCAGGTGTAGTAACGCGATTAGTTAATGGATGTTCCGGGGCCAAAACAACATAACTAACGCCATAAACTGTGTCGGGGCGAGTGGTGAAAACAGCGATTTTTTCATCCATCCCGACAATGGGAAATTCCAAGTAAGCACCGACTGATTTGCCGATCCAATTTGCTTGCATTAATTTGACTCTTTCAGGCCAATTTGGCAATTTGTCTAAGTCATTTAATAACTGTTCGGCATAATCGGTAATTTTGAGGAACCATTGCCGCAATAATTTGCGCTCGACTTGGGCACCGGAACGCCAGGAACGACCTTCGTTATCGACTTGTTCGTTTGCTAAGACTGTTTGGTCGATGGGGTCCCAATTAACTGCGGCTTCTTTTTGATATGCTAATCCTGCGTCTAAAAATTGTAAGAAAATCCATTGAGTCCACCGATAATAATCGGGAGAACAAGTTGTAACTTCTTTTGTCCAATCAAAGGAAATACCTAAACGCTGAAATAAGCCTTTCATTTGGGCAATATTTTGATAAGTCCATTGTGCGGGCGGAATTCCTCGCTCGATGGCGGCATTTTCTGCCGGCAAACCAAAAGCGTCCCATCCCATCGGATTCAATACGCGATAGCCTTGCATCCGCTTGAGTCTGGCAATTACATCAATAATTGTGTAGTTGCGGACATGGCCCATGTGCAGGCTTCCCGACGGATAGGGGAACATGGATAAGGCATAAAATTTAGGCTTTTCGCTCTTTTCTGGCATTTGGTCTAAGTTTTGCTCAGCCCATGTCTGTTGCCATTTTTCTTCTATGGATTGGGGGTTGTATTTGGAATCCACAACAATTTCTCCTTGTAAGATTTACAGGAATTATGCACTCAACTGTCATGCTGAGTCCTTAGCGTAGCAAAGGATAACGAAGCATCTGGGGCCTCTGAGAGATCCTTCGCGGAGTTTACTTGCAGAACGTAGTGAAGGGCTCAGGATGACAGAATTCCGTTACAGTGCATAAGTCCTAATTTACTAATGTTTGCTTGAACATTTTTGCACATTCAAGGAGCCTCGATTCGGATTTTTATGAGCTCCAAGGATTTTGGCTCAAATATCTGTATTATTTATTGTAGTATATGTAATTTGAGTGGGCGGGCGATCGGCAAAATCTCCTGATTCGCCCTTAAAAGCAGACTTACGGATGGTACTTATCCGTCCCCTGAGCGTAGTCGAAGGGAATTTACCCGTGGTTAGGGTTTCGACTACGCTCAACCAGCGGGTTTACAGTTGTTGGGGTTTCGACTACGCTCAA
>DPLL01000086.1:5400-39398 GCA_003542015.1 Microcoleaceae cyanobacterium UBA9251
ACTACGCTCAACCACCGGGTTTATTAGCATTTATTCCGGCTTAAATGCTATCTGGATCGATGTTCAATTCGCGCAGTTTAGCGGCTAAACGTTCAGCCCTTTGATCTGCTTGTTCAGCTCTTTGAGATTCTTGTTGTAGGCGCTGGCGATCTAATAACCGCTGTTCTTCCAATTCCCCATAGGAAAGAAACTTTTCTCCATCAGGTCGATAAATTTCTAAACCTTCTTCTCCCAACTCAAATCGCACTCCTAATCTAGGACTTATCCATCCCTCCATCGGCTCAATTACTTCTAAAATTCCCTCAATTCTTTGCCAACCTTCCAACTCATTTTTTTCGGGATCGTAAAGGTAATATTCCTCAACTCCATGACGGTGGTAAAATGAAAGTTTCTTATTCATTTTAGTTTGGCGGTCGTTATGGGGCCGAATCTCAAAGACGACTTGAGGAGCAATATTATCCTCTCGATATTGTATGTAGGAAAGTCGATCGCCCTTTGGCCTCCCAAATACCACCATCGTATCAGGTGCTTGAGAAATATCTATTCTCCCCTCAACGGGATACCAGAGTAAATCGGCGGCTACAAAAACGTTTGGGTCATTCTTAAACAGCGATTCGCAACCTTCTTTAATTTTGACAATTAATTCGTATTGAATGGTGCTTTCTGCCATTGGTTGACCGTCGCTGGAAGGATAAATGATTTCTGCGGTTGTGACTTGCATAGTGGTTGTCTCCGAGAAGTATCTGGGTTTAATTATAGTATTTTATGCTCGTCATCGGGTGGGGGCGGGTTTACGAGATTGTTGGTTTCAGGCAATTATTGTTGGTGAAACCCGCCCCTACATAGATATTGTTCAATCAGCTATTTATCATTGGTAATTCATAAATTTGTAGGGGCGGGTTTTACAAACCATCTATGTTTAAAATTAAGTATCTCGTAAACCCGCCCCCACCCAAGGAAAAATATATCACTCCCCTACCGACCAAAGAAACCGGGTTTTTCACTCCTTAAAGGCTGAGATACAATATTTTCGTAAAAAACCCGGTTTCTGGGCTCCCATGCGTAAGTCTTATGTTAGTTAAAATAACGAACATTTACGCTTTAAAGCTGCTTGCAAAAGAGCATTATATTGTTTTTCCTTAACAATATAAGCCCCGAATCTTTCGAGGTGGGGATTGTTCATTTGAGCATCGAAAAGCAGATAAGATCGATCGCGCAATCTCTCTACCAACTTCACCATCGCCACCTTAGAACCCTCTGGAATTCGATAAAACATCGACTCGCCAATAAACGCGCCGCCGATCGACAATCCCAGAATTCCCCCCGCAAGTTCGTCCCCGCACCAAGTCTCGAAGCTGTAAGCCCAACCGGCCTCATACAAACCCCAGTAAATCTGTTTGAGTTCCTGAGAAATCCAAGTTGTTTCGCGATCGGCACAACCCTCAACCACCGCCCCAAAATCGCGGTTTACAGCCACCGAAAACCGATTTTGATTGATTTGACGGCGGAGCGATGTGGGATAGGTAAATCTCTCATCTAGGGGAATCAGCGCCCGTTGGCGGCTGGAATACCACCCCAAACTATCCTCGCCGTCATTGGCCATCAAGAAGTAGCCTTGCGCGTATCCTTGTATAATTGTCGGTATATCATATTGCATAAATTTATCAGTTGTTTGTCAGTTGACCGTTAACAGCCAACAATTACCAATGAGCAAATAGGCATAATCATGTCAGAATCGATCGCACCTATTACTTTGCCGCCAGCCAAAAACCCAGAGCAAGAAGGCCAATGGCTTCAACAAACACTGCTCGCATGGCTTGACTCTGAGTTTATCCCAGAAGCAGCCAACGAGCAAATAGCCAAAAGAGCTACCCAAATCTACGTTCGCCAGCGCATGGAAGGCGAAAATGATGTGGGTAGCCTCGTAATTGCGATCGTCACCGAAATGCAAGCCTATGATTTTTCTAAAAGTTTCTACGGCGAATTTGCGATCGCCAACGCCGTCAGCGACTTATTATTAGAAAGTCTCGGCATCGATAAATGCTGCGGCGAATGAAGCAAGAAAGAGGAAAATTCAACTCAGAATTAGGAAACAAGAATCAACCCAAAACATAATCTTGCCGATTAATTGATTGTGAGTTTTTTCTTCTTTCTTCGTACCCTGAGCGAAGCGTTGCACGCTCGCCCTTCGACACTTCGACTACGCGAGCGTGCGCCGCTACGCGAGCGGGTAAACTCCGTCAAAGTGTCGAAGGGCTTTCTTCCTTCTTCCTTCTTCTTTCTTCCCTCTTCCTTCTTTCTGATATCCGTTACATCCGTTACAAAATCCGTTGCCGAACTTCGTTCTTTCTACTACCAGCTAGACTTAACTACACCGGGCAAAAGACCTTCGTGAGCCATTTCTCGAATCATGTTGCGAGACAAACCAAAATCCCGGTAGAAACCTCTCGGCCGACCAGTCGCCCAGCAGCGGTTACGCAAGCGAGTCCGGGAACTGCCGCGGGGTAGCTGTTGCAGTTCGCGGTGAATCGCCATTTTTTCCATCTGATTCGCAGCTTGGTCGAACTGGTCTTTCAGGTCTGCGCGCTTGTCAGCGTACTTGTCTACGAGTGCTTGGCGCTTTTTTTCGCGCTCGACCATGCTCTTTTTAGCCATAATCTGTTGATATCCTTAGATAAATCACAATCTAGTATTTTACTATATTTTGGTCATTTTGGATGACTTTATTTGGAAAGATTTTTATTTGTACAGAACAACCGATCTCATTTTTAGGGTGCGTCAGCTAAGATTGTGCGATCGATCGTTGCTAGCCTTGGAACTGATATCGTTTACGGTTGTTTATGAATTATTTAACCGCAGAGAACGCAGAGAACGCAGAGGAAGAGAAGAGAGATATGAATAATTCCGACCCTAGGAAGCATTAGCAGAAGGGCACAAATCTGCAAGCTCACAAAGATCACAAGCCGGATTTCTCGCATTACAAACCGCTCTCCCGTGATACACCAGCCGAATTGACCAATTTTCCCAATCTGGCTGCGGCAATAATAGCATCAAATCTCGCTCAATCCGAATTGGATCTGGATGTTTAGTCAATCCCAACCGCTGACTCAATCGTTTGACGTGAGTATCAACTGTGACGCCCATATGAATTCCAAAAGCGTGAGCGAGAACCACATTAGCCGTTTTGCGCGCAACTCCCGGCAATTCTAACAGCAATTCCATTGTCTGCGGCACTTGATTATTGAATTTATTTGCGATCGCCCAACAAGCACCTTTAATATTTTTAGCTTTATTCCGATAGAAACCAGTCGATCGCACTAGACTTTCTAGTTCTTCTAAATCTGCATTTCCCAAAGCAACCGCATCGGGAAAACGCTTAAATAAAGCGGGTGTTACCAGATTAACTCGCGCGTCTGTGCATTGAGCCGAGAGAATTGTCGCCACGAGCAACTGCACAGGAGTTTCGTAATCGAGAGTGCAGGGAGCATCGGGATAGAGGCGTTTGAGGCGAATCAAGATTTCGTGCGATCGCTTTTTCAAACTTAACTTTTTAGTCATTAGTCATTAGTCATTAGTCATTAGTCATTAGTCATTAGTCATCAGTCATTTACAACTGATTGGGGTCAATTCCCATTTCGCGGAGTCGAGCTTCTAAAGCTTGCGATCGCGATCGTTCTCTTTCCAGCAAAGTTTCTGCCTGTTCAGCCCTTTGCCGTTCTTGTTCAGCCCTTTGCTGTTCTTGTTCGACTCTTGATTCTGCTTGCTCTCGCAGTTGAGCGAGTTCCACAAAACTTACAAACGGTGCTCCGTCAGGCCCGAATATTTGTAGTTCGGTTTCTGATAGTTGAAACCGCACTCCTAGTCTGGGACTTACCCAACCGTCCGCCGATTCTACAGCTTCTAATTCTTGCTCTCGACGCTGCCATATAGTTAAATCCATTTTTTCTGGGTTGTACAAGTAATATTCTTCCACGCCGTAGTGTTCGTAAAATTTGAATTTTTGAATCATCGGAGTTAGACGGTTTACCGGCGACAAAATTTCAAACACGACTTGCGGCGGAATGTTATCTTCGTTCCACTGTTGGTAGGAACCTCGATATTTTTTGGGTCTTCCGAAGGCTACCATCACATCTGGCGCTTGAGAAAGTTTGTTATTTCCTTCTCTTGGATACCACAGTAAGTTTCCGGCTACAAAAACATCAGCAACGCTCGCAAATAATAGTTCTAAGTTTTCCTTAATCCACACGATTAATCGAAACTGTTCGGTATTGTCTGACATTGGTTCTCCGTTGTCATCTGGGTAGATAATCTTTGACTTGTCGGGAGATTGCAGTTGTGTAACCATTGCTNNCTTTCGGACTGTCGGTTTAAGGTTAAGTTGTCACCAATTAAAGAAGCCTGGAAACAATGAAATTAATCCGTGTATCCATGTCAAAATCCCTGTCCCTTCCTTCTTCCCTCATTTATTGTTGCATGAAATTTCGCAATAAATCTATCCCAGCCAAATTAGCTGTATCCCTAATAATCAAGAAAATTCCCAAACCCAGCAACAGCACCAAACCAGTCTGCATGACATTTTCCTGAAAGCGGTTCGGCAAAGGTTTACCGCGCACTCCTTCGATTAACAGAAAAGCTAGCTGGCCGCCATCCAAAGCAGGTAAAGGCAAGATATTAATCACAGCTAAATTGATGCTAATTAGCGCCGCAAACTGAAACAAATTCCCTGCATCCGATCGCGCAATCCCTGCACCAATCGCTACAATAGCCACCGGGCCAGACAACTGTGAGGCGGTTTTGCTGAAATTGCTAACTAACTGACCGAAACCTTGAAATGTCAACTTGACAATTCGCTCAAATTCTGTAGCGGATTTACTAAACGCCTCGACAATATTTCCCGCCCGTTGTCGGACGACGGTACCGTTAGAACTAAGTTGTACGCCGATGCGGCCTTTCCCATCCGGGGCCAATTCTGGAGTTACTGTGAGAGCAATTTTTTGCTCTTGGCGCTGAATTTCCATCAACAGCGGTTGATTGGGATGGTTTTGAATTTGGGCGACTAGGGATTTGACTGCTTCGCGGGAAGCCCCCAATTCTTGACCGTTAACGGACAGAACGATGTCTCCCGATTTAATTCCGGCTTTTGCCGCCGCTGAACTCACAGCCACCGCTACTTCTGGGACTCGAACTCCCGGTAGATAGTTCATTTCGGCCGCGCCGATAGTTCCCAATTGCACCACTAGCAGGAAGTAAGCAAAAATTAAATTGGCAATCACCCCTGCACTAATCACGATCGCCCGATCGATCACGGGGCGATTTCTGAGCAAATTCGGGTCATTGGGCGGGATAGTCGTGTCCGGGTCATCATCGGGGAAACCCACGAAACCTCCCAGGGGAAAGGCCCGGAGGGCATATTCAGTTTCCGGCCCCTGATATTTCCAGAGGATGGGCCCGAAACCGATGGAAAATCGGTTGACGTGGATGTTTTGAAGTCTCGCCGCCAGGAAGTGGCCGAGTTCGTGAACGACAATCAGAAGACCTAAAACTGCGATCGCTGCCAAAGCTGCCAAAACTGACATGAAGGATTCCAGTGAAATTGTGATGTGACTTTGATTTATTTTAATATCTTTTTAAGATCGGTGGCTGAGGAGCGACAATTTTCGGTCAAACTGGAATATGNNATTCCCAATTCCCAAAGCCCAATTTATGAAAGAAACTTCTTTGAATATTATTGCTATTTCTATCTTCGCCATCACGGTTTCAATATTGTTAGGCCCCGTAATTAACTTGCCCCAGGCCGTACCTGCGATCGCCACTTTTTGCCTGTTAGGGCTAGCCACCTTAGACAGTTTCCAGTGGCAAGGTCAAGGTGGCAGTATTTTGTTGGATTGGCTGGCAGGAACTTCTAAACAAAAGCGCGATCGTATCCTCCATCACGAAGCCGGACACTTCCTAGTCGCGCACATCTTGGGAATACCCGTAACCAGCTATGCCCTCAACGCTTGGGAAGCATTTAAACAAGGCCAATCAGCCCAAGGAGGCGTTCGATTTGAAGACGAAAAATTAGCATCTCAACTCCAAAGTGGCACTCTTTCCGCCCAACTTTTAGACCAATACTGCACCGTTTGGATGGCTGGAATCGTCGCCGAAAAATTTGTTTATGGTAATGCCGAAGGAGGAGCAGAAGACATCACTAAAATCAAGGCAATTTTAACACAACTGCGGCGGCCAAGTGCCGAAATTCAACTTAAACAAAACTGGGGTTCCCTCCAAGCAAAAAGTTTAATCGAAAGCCATAAATTAGCTTACGAATCCCTAGTAGCAGCAATGGAAAAAAGAGCAAGCGTAGATGAATGTTATAGCATTATACAGCAAAATTTGTAGGTATTGAAAAGCCAGGAAATTGTGCCATGACTGTAACAGATGTACGGTGGACTGTAGGCGAATACCGCCGCATGACCGAAACTGGCATTCTAAATCCCGATGAACGATTGGATACTTGATTTGACACCCGACAAGTTTATGTCTTTCGCGAACCGGGTGAGGAAAACTACCGACAAGAAACAGTATTTAATCAAGATGATGTTTTGTCAATGCTGGCATTTCCCGAAATAGAAGTTCAGATTTCGCAACTGTTTCCTTAAGTCTGTTTCCTTAAGTCTGTTTCCTTAAGTCTGTAGGGGCGGGTTTTACCAACAATCTCGGCCTAAGACCCATAATATAGTAAACCCGCCCCCACCCGATGGTAAATTGAAATGTACGTGCTGTGCGATCGCTCAAACAATGTTGGCAGTAGCGATCGACTGTGGGGGGCGGGTTTATCGATATCTTGAATTACCGATCGATATTTCGGGTAAAACCCGCCCCTACAAACCAATCAATTACCAATTCCCAATTACCAATTCCCAAATTTTCAGGATTATCTCGATCGCGGAGCGTAAATTTAGGATTAAAGCAAACAGCAAGTTATACTTCTACTACAAAGCCCCCCACCTGCAAAATAACCCCGAAATCAAAATTTATGAGCAATACTTCTCCTCCTCCCCCAGATTCCAACAACCCCGCACCACAAAAACTCAGCTTCTCGACAAAATTAGCTTACGGCGCCGGCGATCTCGGCCCCGCGATTACCGCTAATGTTCTGGTATTTTTCCTGATGTTTTTCTTTACCAACGTTGCTGGTTTAGCTGCGGGTACTGCTAGCAATATTTTGTTAATTGGCAAGGTTTGGGATGCTGTAAATGACCCGATTGTGGGGGTATTGAGCGATCGCACCTCTCACCCCTGGGGCCGCCGATATCCTTGGATGGTATACGGCGCAATTCCCTTTGGTATCTTCTTCTTTTTGCAGTGGATTGTTCCTAGCACAAATCCAACGGTACTGTTTTGGTACTATGTAATTATCGCTATTTTATTCAACACCGCTTACACGGCTGTCAATCTTCCCTACACAGCCCTGACTCCAGAATTAACCCAAGATTACAACGAACGTACTAGCCTGAATAGTTTTCGGTTCGCTTTCTCCATCGGCGGCAGCATCTTGTCATTAATTTTAGCACAAATCATTTTTGCGGTATTTAAAGGCAATCCGATCGAACAATACTTAGTATTAGGTGCTATCTGTGCAGTGATTTCAGTATTGCCTTTGTATTGGTGCTTTTTGGGAACCCGCAAACACGTTATCGCTCAATTGCCAGAAAATCCAGTAGAAGACAGTTCAACTTCCTTGCCGCTGAAAGAACAGTTGCGGATTGCTTTTAATAATCGCCCTTTTTTGTACGTGATTGGAATTTATCTCTGTTCTTGGCTGGGAGTGCAATTAACTGCTTCTATTTTGCCTTACTTTGTGATCGACTGGATGAAACTGCCATCAGCAACTTTTACCCAAACTGCGATCGCAGTTCAAGGTACTGCACTCGCCATGCTATTTGTTTGGAGTAGAGTTAGCGAAAGATACGGCAAAAAAGCCGTATATTTTATGGGCATGAGTTTATGGATTATTGCCCAAGCTGGACTGTTTTTCTTGCAACCAGGACAAGTGGTTCTGATGTACGTGTTAGCAGTCATGGCTGGTGTCGGAGTTTCCACTGCTTATTTAGTACCTTGGTCGATGATACCGGATGTGATCGAACTCGACGAATTGCAAACTGGACAAAGACGCGAAGGTGTGTTCTATTCGTTTATGGTGTTGCTGCAAAAAATTGGATTGGCGCTGGGTTTGTGGTTGGTAGGTCAATCATTAGAAAGAGCTGGATTTCTCCCCACGGTTCCGGGACAGCAACCGCCCATACAGCCGGATTCTGCACTGTTTGCGATTCGAGTTGCGATCGGACCACTGCCCACAATTGCTTTAATTTGCGGCATGATTTTAGCATATTTTTATCCGATTACTCGCGAAGTTCATGCAGAAATCTTGTTGAAACTTAGAGAAAAAAAAGCCGGGAATGAAATGGGCGATCGCCAATAAACCTAGACCTAATTTCTGTAGGGGCGGGCGATGCCCTGAGCGTAGTCGAAGGGTTCACCAAAATTTCTAATACAAGTGATAGATCGAGTAAACCCGCCCTGGCAAGATGATAGTTAATTAACCGAAATATCTTCGACATCTTGAGTGACGCTGTTCCTTCTAAAGCAAATTCAATTTACCAATTCCTCATCCTGCTGCATAGGAAATGTGACAGTAAAAGTAGTTTTGCCATTACCGCTTTCAACCTCTATTTTCCCCTCCAATTGTTCGACAAGTTTCTGGGCTAAAGCTAAACCCAAACCAGTGCCGCCTTGTTTCCAAGGATCGGCATTGGGAACGCGATAAAACTTCTCGAAAATCCGAGGCAATTCCGATTGAGGAATTTCCGATTCATTGCTGAATGTAAATTTAATTTCAGTAGGAGAAGCACTGCCTTTTCTCCCCTCTCCACCAGGGCACTGAACCTCAAGAAAAATTTCGCCGTCAAGGGGAGTATATTTGCAGGCATTGTTGAGCAATTCAGCTAAAATTCTCCCCAAACTCGCGCGGTTGGAGCTGATAGTGGGGAGGTGGCGATCGCACTCAACTCGCAGGTGCTGCTGGCGGTTTTGGGCGCGGGTATAGAATGGTTCGATAATAGTAGGCAACCAGACTTCTAAGTTGACAGGTTCCAGATCTATCGGACAAGCTGATGCTTCGAGCCGCTGCAAATCGAGGAGAGCATTAATCAGATCGGTTTCTCTAGTACATTCTGTTTGCAAAATTTCTAAATACACCTGGTGTCGCTCTTTAGTAGGAGAAATTTGTAGCATATGAATAGCCATTTTCATATTAGCTAAAGGCGTCCGCAGTTCGTGAGAAACTGTGCTGAGAAATTCATCTTTGAGGATATTTAGCTGCTGAAGTTCCTGGACTTTTTGCTGCAATTGGGCTGTACGTTCTTGGACTTGGCGTTCGAGGTCTGTGTTGAGGTTTTGCACCTGCTGGTAAAGCTGTGCTTGCTGAATGGCGATCGCGATCTGAGTTGCCAGTTGCAGCAGCAAATCGACTTCTGAAGGCTGCCACTGCCGCGATTGCGAACATTGGTGGACGCACATCATCCCCCACAAATTACCGTCTTGCAAAATTGGNNGCTTCGTCAATGTCGGGAACGGCATAAATTTGGTGTTCAACCCCTGAGTCCGATTCTTGCCAAATAGTGTCGGCGAAGATTTCTCCCAAGATAGAAGACCAATTTTCGGCGACAGATTCTGCTACTACCATGCCGGAATTGCTAGACTCCAAACGCAGGATTGCTACCCGGTCAGCTTCTAAAAATTGCCGGACTTCATCGACGCTGGCGTTGAGAATTTCTTCGAGGTTTAAAGATTGGTGAATCCGCAAGGCAATTTGAGTCAACAGCCGATCGCGCTGGGCCTGTTCGTTCAGTTTTGCCGTCCGTTCCCGCACCTGCTGTTCCAGTTTGGCATTACGGCTTTGTAGCAGTTCCACTTTTTCGGCTTGGAGTTGATAAACCGACTGCTGCAACTGTTTGACAACTCGGTACATTTCGCTCGGATCGAGGACTCTGAGCAAGCTGGTTTGAGTAATAATTCCCAACATTTCTCCGCGCCCCCCGCACACAACCAAATGCTGCACTTGTTGCTGCTGCATTTGTTTGTGTGCCGTCCACAGCAAATCAGCAGGTTTGAGAAATTGTAAGGGAGTTCTCATTACTTTGAAAGCTGGCATTTCCTCGAAATCTAGTTCCAGAAACTGCGCCTGCACGATGTCGTATTCGGTAATAATCCCCTGGGGTTGGTGAAAGGAATAGTGAAAAATGGAGGTATGATCATTTTTGAGCTTCTCCATTGTTACTTCTTTATTTTTGGTAATGACTACGCAACTGACTTGATGCTCTGACATCAGTTGCGCTATGCTTTTGAGCGAGGCGGTGTGTGGCGCTGTAATTGGTGTAGTCATCAATTCTGCGACTCGCCGCAATTTGAGAATGTTTGAGGGTTGCAATACTTGGCGAATTCTTTCCCGCGTCAGCACTCCTAGCAAGTGCCGAAATTCGTTGACGATCGGCAAATAGCGAATTCCGTGCTGGCGAAATAAGGATAAAGCGGCGAACAGGTCTTGGTCGTCGGATTTGGTTAGGGATACCGACACTGGCGACATCACTTCGGAAATCGGTATTTTGTCTAGGGCTACTTGTTGGTGAGTGTCTATTGTGTCAGCAGCGATCAGCCGCACTAAGTCGGCGGGAGTTAATATTCCGATTAATATTCCTCGGCTGGGGCTGTCCGATACATTACCTGTGGTGATTCGAGGCTGGTTCTGCACCACCAGCACGCAGTGAGACCGCATTTTGTCCGGTGGGGGCGCTTCGTTCATCCCAAAGCGTTCAGAGGGTAAAAGCCTCTTGGGTAAGGGACAACTGTTTTGCAATTGGCTGATGAGCCCGATCGCCACTGCTAGAGAAGTTTCGGGCCCGGCAGTTAGGGGGTAGTGGTCGATCGCTTGTTCTAAGGCTGAGGAGTAAAAGGGCGGGTAAAAGGGCATAGTAGATCGCAGGTTTGTCGGAACACGGCTGACTCTGAGTAAAGCTTGGGGAACAGAAACAGTTCGCCTGTGGGCGAATTTTCAATGATAGACTGTCTAATTTCGTTTTCCACTCAACACCAAAGTGTCGATCGGATCACTCATGTACAATTGCCCAATCTCAAATCTCTTGGGGGTTTTCACTCCTTTTTTTCTCCAGAAACTCTCCTATAATGAAAATCAGCGAAATGTAAAGTTTTACTAAAAAATTGACCGCTAATGACAACTTTAAGTTTAAAGGAAATTGCAGCCAAGTTAGAAAGCCAAAATTCAGCCGATCGAATGGTAGCTTTGGCCAACTTGCGGAATGTGCCGGCTGCTCTTGCGGTGCCTTTGATTAAAAAGGTTTTGAACGACGAAAGTTTGCAGGTGCGATCGATGGCGGTGTTTGCTCTTGGAGTTAAACCGACGGAAGAGTGCTATCCCATTCTAATCAAATTGCTAGAAAGTGACCCGGATTACGGGATTCGCGCTGACGCTGCCGGTGCTTTGGGCTATCTGGAAGATATCAGAGCTTTTGACGCTTTGGTGCGGGCTTTTTACGAGGATACGGAATGGCTGGTGCGCTTCAGTGCTGCGGTTTCTCTGGGGAATCTCAAAGATCCGCGAGCTCGTGATGTGTTGCTGAAAGCTCTCGAAAGCGAACAAGTAGTGATTCAGCAGGCGGCAATTTCTGCTTTGGGAGAAATTAAGGATATTGGGGCGATCGATCGCATTCTCAATTTTGCTCAGTCAGAAGATTGGCTAATCCGTCAGCGGCTAGCGGAAGCTTTGGGAAATTTGCCTAGTCCCAAAAGTATTTCTGCGTTGAAATACTTAGCAAAAGATGCTAATTCTCAAGTATCGGAGGCGGCAACAATTTCTCTCGATCGCCTGTCAAAAGCAGAAGGATAATAGATAGCGATACTTTTTTTGTAAGTGTTTCATTTTCGCGCTTTTAAGCCGGGGATGAAACACCGATCGCCTAATTGATTCAGCCCTCTGCTAGAGCAACCGATTTCTCAGTTCTTGAGGTGACAAAACGGGAATAGGCGACCCTGCGAATCCATTCACATCGCGAGTAACGATCGCCTCTAAATCTAACTCGATCGCACAGGCTATCTGCACCGCATCTTCAAAATCCGGCAATTTCAGCGCTATCGCTTCCTCCAGAACCTCTCGATCCACCGCACAAATTTCCATCAATGCCAACAGTCGAGTTACGGCGGAAATCGCAGCTTCAGAACTCTTGGTTTGTCGTCCAACCAAATAATGCACATCCGTAACCGTTGTCGCCGACATAAACCCTTCAACTCGCCCCGATTCAACTGCATTCATTAAAAAAGCAGCATCCGCTAAAAAAGGTTCCCGGGCAAGCATTGCATCCAGTAAAACATTGGTATCAAATAAAACTTTCATCACAGATACTTTTGTACTAACCGCTCATCTAACATTGCCTTTACTTCTGCATCTGTAGGAGGTGGCGCGTCCGTTTTCGCAATGCCAATTAAACTCGCGGCTAAACCCTTCGGTTTCACCTTCGATCGGGGTTTCGGTTGGAGCGATCGCATCAAAGCATTGATTAACTGCCATCGCTCCTCGGCAGACAACCTCAGTGCTCGGTCTTGAAGTTCGTGTAACGTCATATAAAAATCCTTGGGACTGCACAAAACCTGTATCTTAATAAATTTTAGCCTATCAAGTGATATGATGTTGGCTTATTCCTTCTTCCTTCTTCCTTCTTCCTGACATCCGTTACATCCGTTACATCCGTTACATAATCCGTTGCCGAACTTCCTTCTTCCCTCTTCCTTCTTCCCTCTTCCTTCTTCCTTCAACATCCGGCTATATTGTTGATATCGTTATAGTTAACCAAAGCCAGCCATGAATCAACTACCCAATCCCTTTAACTCAAATCCATCCAATCCCCTAGACCCCTTAAATCAAAAACGCGACGAAGCTGACAGGGAAAACGGAGGATTGCCGAAAGCTTACCATCCAGCCACGAAGAAAACTCTGCAAAAATTATTCATCATCCTGATAGTTGGCGGTGCAATTATTGGGGGAATTCTATCTATAGCTGTGATCTCGCTGATGCAAAAAGCCGGACTGACAGATGTGCCGGCCAGGGTAGAGAATTCTAAGTAATATCAAATCCGCAGGATATTTTGATATTAAATGCACCATTTTTCTGGGAGCAAGCTGGAAAAAATATCAAGTTGTGTATGGATGTTTTCAGAATAATTGATGCTTAAAAATTCGACAATTACACCGGATTTGGTAGGGAAGCCCCAAATTTCAGGTAAACTGATTGCTGCGGGCTTTCACGCTCTTTCTGACCCCCTGCGGATTCAGATTTTGGAGTTGCTCCGGGAACAGGAATTGTGCGTTTGCGAATTGTGCGATCGACTTTCAGTCCCTCAGTCCAAACTCTCTTTCCACCTCAAAACCCTAAAAGAAGCAGCTTTAGTCCGCAGTCGCCAAGAAGGGCGCTGGATCTACTACAGCCTCAATCTAGCTCAGTTTCTCGCCCTGGAACAGTACCTGTCGGACTATCGGCGATGCGGCCAGATTCTGCCGGCGCGATCATGTTCTGACGCAGATTAACCCATCAACATTTCTTAATATATTTATTGCCTAATAGTCGTTTATGCTACTTGACATATCAAATTTTATTGATATGATTGATTAGAACCAATCAATTCAGAGTGATGGATGCAAAAGCTCATAGGTTAGCGAATGCTGGGCTAGATTGTAGACGAGAGGCGATCGCAGAATTCCTCGGTACGTTTATTCTAGTATTTGCAGGCACGGGCGCTGTGATGGTCAACAAAATTAGCCAGGGTGCCATCACTCATTTAGGCATTAGTTTTGTCTTTGGAGCAGTTGTCGCCGCGATGATTTATGCTACCGGCCACATTAGCAGTGCCCATCTCAATCCGGCTGTAACATTAGCTTTTTGGACGAGCGGTTTTTTCCCAAAATACAAAGTTTTGCCTTACATCTTAGCGCAGTGTGCGGGGGCGATCGCAGCTTCTCAACTACTACTAATGACTTTAGGTGAAGTAGCAAATCTTGGTGCAACTGTTCCTCTAAATGGTAACTGGTTACAGTCTCTAATTCTAGAAACAGTATTGACTTTTATCTTAATGTTTGTTATCCTCGGTTCAGGACTTGACAGACGTGCTCATATCGGTTTTGCAGGAATAGCAATTGGCTTAACCGTAGCACTAGAAGCCGCATTTATGGGGCCGATTACTGGGGCAAGTATGAATCCGGCACGATCGATCGGCCCAGCTTTAATTGGCGGCATTTGGGAACATCATTGGGTTTACTGGGTGGCTCCGATCTGGGGAGCACAATTAGCAGTCGCAGTTTATCGCGAACTGTCTAACGGATTTCGGGACTTTAATTGAAAGCAGCATGAAAAGTTTTACGCACAAACCGAGAATTCTGTTTTTATACGGCTCTTTACGAGAGCGTTCTTACAGCCGTTTGTTGGCAGAAGAATCTGCGAGAATCATTCAGAATTTTGGTGCAGAAGTTCGGTTTTTCAATCCTCTGGAATTGCCAATTTATGGTAGTGTTCCTGATACTCATCCCAAGGTTCAAGAGTTGCGGGAATTGAGCCTGTGGTCGGAGGGTCAAGTGTGGTCTAGTCCAGAAATGCACGGCAATATTACCGGCATTATGAAAAACCAAATTGACTGGATTCCTTTAAGTATTGGGGCTGTCAGACCAACTCAAGGCAGAACTTTAGCGGTGATGCAAGTTAGCGGCGGTTCCCAGTCTTTTAATGCTGTGAATACTTTGAGAATTTTGGGCCGCTGGATGCGGATGTTTACGATTCCAAATCAGTCTTCTGTTGCTAAGGCTTATCAGGAGTTTAATGACGATGGGACGATGAAAGATTCGGCTTATCGCGATCGGGTTATTGATGTAATGGAAGAACTTTATAAGTTTACCATTCTCTTGCGAGACAAAGTTGACTATTTGACCGATCGCCACAGCGAACGCAAAGAAAAAGCAGCAAAAGAGACGATCGCCGTAGCTAATAGTGCCCTTGAGGTTAACTCTCAGGACTTACGCATTTCAACGTAATTCTGTCATTCTGTCATTCGCAAGCGAAGCGAAGAAACGAGCGAGATTCTTCGCTTCCCTCAGAATGACAGACACAATAGCTGCGTAAGTCCAGACACTTCTAAGAGTATCTAAAGTTGGCATTTCCCTAGGAGGTATCCAAAATAAATGATGAAAAATTCAACCATTTTAAAACAACTTTCCTTTTTAGACCGTTACCTAACCTTATGGATTTTTCTGGCAATGGTAATCGGCGTTACCTTGGGAGTTTTCATCCCAGGGATCGAAGGATTTATCAACCAATTTCAAGTGGGAACAACGAATGTCCCGATTGCGATTGGCTTAATTCTGATGATGTATCCACCCCTTGCCAAGGTGCGATATGAAGAGTTAGGGGATGTATTTCGCAATACTAAGATTCTCGGTCTCTCGTTATTGCAAAACTGGGTAATCGGGCCGATTTTAATGTTTGTGCTAGCCATCACTTTTCTACATGATTACCCTGAATATATGGCCGGCTTGATTATGATTGGATTAGCCCGCTGTATTGCGATGGTAATTGTCTGGAACGAGTTAGCCAAAGGAGATACTGAATATACAGCAGGACTTGTGGCATTCAACAGTATTTTCCAAGTTTTATTTTACAGCGTTTATGCCTGGTTTTTTCTCACAGTTTTACCGCCATTATTTGGATTGAAAGGCAGCGTTGTTAACATAGGAATTGGAGACATTGCCCAAAGTGTTTTCATTTATTTAGGGATTCCATTTCTGGCTGGCTTTTTAACTCGCGTCGCCTTGGTAAAAGCCAAAGGCAAGCGTTGGTATCACAGCGAGTTCATTCCTAAAATCAGTCCAATTACGCTGATTTCCCTGTTGTTTACCATCGTAGTAATGTTTAGCTTAAAGGGAAATTTAATTGTTCAGATTCCAATGGATGTGGTACGAATAGCGATTCCGCTGCTCATCTACTTTGTGCTAATGTTCTTAGTAAGTTTCTACATGGCATGGAAAATCAAAGCTGACTATGCGAAATCAGCAAGTTTAGCTTTTACTGCTGCTAGCAATAACTTTGAATTAGCCATTGCTGTCGCCATTGCCGTGTTTGGCATTAACTCCGGTGCCGCCTTTGCTGCGGTGATTGGGCCATTAGTAGAAGTTCCTGTGCTGATTAGTTTAGTTAACGTTTCACTGTGGTTTGAGAAGCGATTTTTTAGACCTAATACCCCAAGGTCTGTCTAGCTTACTCATACAATTTTTAGACAACCAAAAACTCACAAAAGCCATGAAAAAAGTAATGTTTGTTTGCAAAAGAAACTCCTGCCGATCGCAAATGGCAGAAGGATTCGCTAAAATCATCGGAGCCGGCAAGATTGGAGTCACCAGTTCCGGGTTAGAATCAAGCAGAGTTCATCCGACAGCCATTGAAGTCATGTCTGAAATCGGCATTGATATCACAGATCAAACATCCAATCCGTTAGGCGAATTCAATGCAGAAGACTACGATGCCGTAATTTCTCTGTGCGGCTGCGGCGTGAATTTACCCGAAGCGTGGGTATTGCGAGAAGTCTTTCAAGATTGGCAACTCGACGATCCAGACGGACAACCCATTGAAACCTTTCACCGCGTGCGAGATGAAATTAAAGCACGAGTTGAGAAATTAGTTGATTCTCTCAAATAAGAATTACCCGGCGATTGAAATCGCGACTACAGAAACAAAACCCGCCTGCGCGGGTTGAAGAATCAAGGATTTCTCTTCAGTCCACGGAGGTGGACTTCGGTTGTGTAGACGCGGTTTCTAACCGCCGGGGCTTTGTAGGTTCCTCTGAATTCATGCTAAATTATCAGAGGCGTTCCACCAAAACGCCTCTAAATCTGTTGTGAACATAAACTAACCAGACTAGCACATGATTCAGACCGCAGTAACGCCTTTCAGAAACAAACTCAACTCAGCTTTAACTAAAAAGCAAATTACAGTCTTACAAATTAATCTAGGGAAACGCTGCAATCTCGCTTGCACTCACTGTCATGTAGAAGCTAGCCCGAAACGAACTGAGGAACTTTCACCGGAAATTTGCGACCAATTAATTGAAATAATTCGCAAATTTCCCCAAATTCAAACTGTTGACCTCACCGGCGGTGCTCCCGAAATGCTTTACGGTTTTAAACCGTTGGCGGAAGCTGCAAGGGCGACAGGAAAAGAGGTAATTGTGCGTTCTAATTTAACAATTTACTGGGAAAAAGGGTTTGAAGATATTCCCGAATATTGCGCGGAACACCAACTCAGAATTATTGCTTCGCTTCCCTGCTACCAAGCTGATAATGTTGACAAAATGCGCGGCAATGGCGTTTTTGATGGTTCGATTCTGGCGCTGCAAAAGCTAAATCAATTAGGCTATGGCAAAGAAGATCCAAATTTAGTGCTGGATTTGGTTTATAATCCGCAAGTGCCAACTACAGAAAAGTTTTCTCTGACACCGGAACAGGGTAAGTTAGAGCGAGATTATCAGGTTTATTTAGCAGCACATTTTGGGATTGTTTTCAATCAATTGTTCACGATTACTAATTTGCCGGTGGGACGGACAAAGTTTCATTTGGAACACAAGAAGCTGCACCAACCTTATCTTGGGTTTTTGGAGGATAATTTTAATCCTAATACTGTGGAACATTTAATGTGTCGTAATGAATTGTCGATCGACTATTTGGGCAATGTCTACGACTGCGATTTTAACCAGATGGAAAATCGGCCGGCTAAAACTCGCACAGGTGAAACCATCACAGTCGCTAAATTGCTCGAAACTGGCAGTTTAGATTTGATTCAAGAGGTGCAAACTGCTGCTTATTGTTACGGCTGTACGGCGGGTTGCGGTTCTAGTTGTGGCGGTACTTTGATTTGAGAAGAAGGAAGTTCGGCAACGGATTTTGTAACGGATGTAACGGATGTAACGGATGTAACGGATGTAAAGGATAGAAGGAAGAAGGAAGAATACCCTTTTATATTTCGGCACTTCGACTACGCTCAGTGTACAATGCCCAATGCCCAATTCCCAATTCCCAATGCCCAATTCCCAATTCCCAATTCCCAATTCCCAATTCCCAATTCCCAATGCCCATATTATTGAGAGTTTAAGTAATGAATGATTCCCGATCGCCAATCGCTGAAAATCCGCCGCCATCAAATCGGTGGAAGCTGATTTTAGGGATTGGTTTAGCTGTCGCCTTAATTGTGGCGGCCAAGTTTTTTAACTTTCAAGGAATTCTGAAAAATGCCCTGGAGTCGATCGGCAATCTCGGCCCTTGGGGCCCGGCAGCTTTTATTCTAATTTACATTGTGGCAACAGTTCTGTTTATTCCAGGTTCTTTGTTGACTCTGGGTGCGGGGGTTTTATTTGGAGTAGTTGGCGGTTCAATTTGCGTTTCTGTTGGTTCCACATTAGGAGCAGCCTGTGCTTTTTTAACAGGGCGATATTTAACTCGCGACTGGGTTTCCAAGCAGATAGAAAACAATCAGAAATTCAAAGCCATTGACGAAGCAGTGAAGAGAGAAGGAGCGAAAATTGTTTTACTGACGCGGCTTTCTCCTATTTTCCCATTTAATTTACTTAACTATGCTTTTGGAGTGACGCAGGTATCTTTTAAAGATTATTTTTTCGCATCTTGGATCGGCATGATCCCCGCAACTGTCATGTATGTTTACATCGGTTCCCTGGCTGGGAGTTTGGCTGCACTGGGGGAAAAAGGGCGATCGCGCACGGCTGCTGAATGGGCTCTGTACGGCATTGGTTTGGTAGCAACGATCGCAGTCACCGTCTACGCCACCCGCATTGCCAAAAAAGCTTTAGACGAGAAAATTTCCCCTTAACGCTGTCCCATCAACTAGCAACTTTGTCAATACGGATTTTTGCTGAAATTAGAATACATTCCTAATACATAAAAATCCGTAGTTTCCCTGTATTTGTTATAATTTGTTATAGTGCAAACTAGATAGATTTTAAAGATATAGCCATTCTCTGTTCAATGAGGTAGGCTTGGGGATTGGGCATAGGGCATAGGGCATAGGGCATAGGCCTCCGTGGGCATCGATCGGCTTGTACCTCATGCGGTTGAAAACCGCTATATCGTAAAGCAACTATTAATTCTCAAATCNNTTTAATTCTTTAATCTCAAATCTAAAATCTAAAATGGATTGACTCAAGAGAGAAAATTTGATGATGCAAAACCCTGCAAATCAAGCCTGCGCTGTCTCTGCACAGCCACCCAAGCCAACGAAAAAGCTGCGCCTTTTTTGGCAAAACCTCAGCGGCGAGGCTCAATCTCGCTGGCAGCAACTGCACAGTCTTTGGCAGCACAGACGGCAGCGTCGCCACCTGCTGACTCTGCTAATTCTGGGCAGCACGGCTTTAACAATTAGCGCTACTGCTTGCGTCAGCTATTTTTTTGTGCGCGGATTAATACTGGACAATTTAAAGGAAATAGCACTATTAAAACTAGAAAAAGGCAGCGACGAAATCGACCGCTGGCTGAGCAGCCGCCAAGCAGAAATAGAAACCATCGCTTACTCTCCTACTATTCGTACTCTCAATTGGCAATTAGCTGAACCCAGCTTGCAAGGAGAAATATACAGGTTAAAAGAGTATTTTATCCTGTCATTAATTCAACCAGATGGCGAGTTTCAAAACACTTTAGGCGATCGCACGAACGTGAAAGACCGCCAATACTTTAAAACAGCAATGGCCGGAAAGGTAAACGTTTCCGACCCGCTGATTAGCCGCACTACAAAAGTTCCCTCGATCACAATTGCAGCTCCAATTTTGGCATTGCCTCCCACTCCCAATCAAGTAATTGGAGTCCTCTCAGGCAGTATTAAATTAGACCGAGTAACAAATGTGGCGAACAGCTTGAGCTACGGTTCAGAAAGTTATGCTTTTGCGCTCAACTCAAAAGGAGTGCCAATTGTGCACCCGAATAGTAACTTAACCGGAAATAGCGACCCGCTGACCAATAGCTTTTTACACTCAAAAGACCCCGCCTTAGCAGCAATTGCGCGCCAAATGACCGATCGCCATACCAACATCGAACTGGTAAAAATAGATCGCAAATGGGTTTATGTCGCCTATACTCCCCTCGATGAAGTTAACTGGTCAATGGCTTTAGTAATTCCCCGCGAAAATATTGAATCTCAACTACAAGCATTAAATTTGTTGACATCCGTCGTCGCCGGACTGATCGGGCCGGCAATGCTAGCAGCAATTTGGCTAATTTACTCCTCCGAAAGCAATCGCGCTCAAGCCGAGCGAGAAGCCATGCTCAACCGGATTTCTGGACGGATTCGCGCCTCCCTAGAATTAGACCAAATCGTGCAAAGTACAGTAGAAGAAATAGTAAATTTGCTGCATCTAGAACGGGCTGGNNAATCAATCTTTACAATTAAAAGCTAACAGTTATTTAGCTGTACCAGTCCTGACTCAAAGCCAGTCGCAGGGTTATTTAATTTGCAGTCACGCTACTCATTGGTTTTGGAGTGGGGAGGAAATTCAACTGTTAAAAGCTGTGGCCGACCAACTGGCGATCGCCATTACTCAATCTCACCTTTACAGTCAAACTCAAGACCAAGTAAAACTACTCAACAGCGCTTTAACTGAACTCAAAAAAACTCAAACTCATTTAGTTCAGAGCGAAAAAATGTCATCTCTAGGTCAAATGGTCGCTGGGATAGCCCACGAAATCAATAACCCAGTTAACTTCATTTTTGCTAATTTGCCCTACACCAGCAAATATCTTGAAGACTTATTGGAATTGGTGAGTTTATACAAACAAGCTTTTCCAGAGATTCCCCCGGAAATAGAAGATTTTGCAGCGTCGATCGATTTGGATTTTATCGAAGAAGATTTGCCCCAAATGTTGAGTTCTATGAAAATAGGAACTGAACGGATTCGTCAGATAGTTCTTTCCTTGCGTAACTTTTCTAGACTTGACGAATCTGACAAAAAACTGGCGGATATTCACGAAGGTATTGACAATACCTTGCTGCTGCTATCCAACCGACTCAAAAATGAAGTTTGTGTAGTCAAATACTACGGAAATTTGCCCTTAGTCGAGTGCTATCCCTCTCAGCTAAATCAGGTGTTTATGAACTTGCTGAACAACGCGATTGATGCCTTGATCGAGAGCGATCGCCCGGATAAAATTATTACTATTTCCACGGCAGTATTTGTCAAAAATGGTACGAAGTTTCTCAAAGTGGCGATCGCAGACAATGGTCCGGGGATTCCAGACAGCATTAAAGACCAAATTTTTAACCCATTTTTTACTACCAAGCCTGTTGGTAAAGGGACTGGTTTGGGGTTAGCTATTAGCTACAAAATTGTAGTTGACGGACACGGTGGCAGCATCAATATTTCTAAACATCCGGGCGGTGGCACGGAGTTTTCTGTGGAGATTCCTATTCATAAGGGGAAGTCAGAAGTCAGAAGTCAGAAGCAAGAAGTCAGAGGGAATAAGTCAGCAGCAAAAAACAGCTTTGTTTAAACAGGANNCGTCCAGGACTATAAAGCTAACAGTCCTGGACGAACTTCTTACCAAATAAACCAGGTTGGTTATTATAATTATAACTATTAACACAGTGCAAGGAGTTTTATGGCTGTTGGCAAGGATACAATTTTTGAGCGCTTTTTATCGCCCTTGATTCGGTTGGCGATCGACGAAGAAGCAATCTCCCGATTTTACCAAAGTATCGACTGGGAACAAGCAGGCGATCGCCACCGACAACCAGACCTAGTTTATCCCCAATATTACAGCAGCCAAAACTTTCACGGCATTAAAGGCGGATATCTCAACCCCAGTGCCGCCGTTTCCTACGATCCGATTACCCAATATGTTTTGCCTCCTAACGAAACAGTCGTCAGGCAAGGCTTAATTGACGCAATACGGGTTAAGCCGCGCCGAATCATCGATTTGGGATGCGGCACCGGTTCGACCACGCTAATGCTCAAGCAAGCCTTTCCTGAAGCGGAAGTTGTCGGCCTTGACTTGTCGCCTTATATGCTGGTAGTTGCCGAGATTAAAGCTCAAAAAGCCGGATTGAACATCGAGTGGCGGCATGGTAATGCTGAAAGCGTGGGTTTTCCTGATGCTAGCTTCGATTTAGTAGCTGCTTCCTTGCTGTTTCATGAGACGCCGCCTGCTGTATCGCGGGCAATTTTGCGAGAAAGTTTTCGGCTGCTGGGGGTTGGGGGACAAGTGGTAATTTTGGATGGGAACCAGAAAACTTTGCAGCAGACGGAGTGGCTGACAGAGGTATTTGAAGAGCCTTATATTAAGTCTTATGCTGCTGGGAGTGTCGATGCTTGGATGGGGGCTGCTGGATTTGCTACAGTGCAAACTCAGGAACACTGGTGGGTGCATCAGGTGACGCAAGGCGTTAAACCTCTTCCGGGTGAAGATTTGGATCTGGTGCGGGCGGCGAGGGGATGGAGTCAGGGCGATCGCACTCCTGATTTTGGTGACGATTTACAGGGCTTTCCAGCCCCTGCTTGACAGTTGATAGTTGACAGTTGACAGTTGACAGTTGACTAATGTTATTGGTTGTTGGTTATTAGCATCCTGAAGCGAGTAACAAATAACTAATGACGTCGGACGTCGGACGTCGGACTCTTGGTTTGGTGCGTCGCTCATCGATTGTCGATTTTTTTAGGGATTTAAGAGTGGCGACGCACCCTACGACTAATGACTAATGACTAATGACTAATGACTGCTGACTAATGACTAATAACTAATGACTAATAACTAATAACTAATCACAAATAACTAATAACTAATGACTCTTAAAGCAGTTTTATTTGATTTTAATGGCGTTATTATTAATGACGATCCGATTCACGAGCAAATAGTCGATCAATTGATGCTTGAGGAAAATCTCCAGCTCAAACGCGGGGAGTTTCGAGAAGTTTGTTTGGGAAAAAGCGATCGCGCTTGTCTTGTGGAACTGTTCAATCGTAGAGGACGATTTCTGACAGAAGTTTACCTCCAACGGTTGCTACTCCGCAAAGCTCAAGCTTATAAGGCAAAAATAGATAGTCTGGAAACTTTGCCGATTTATCCGGGTTTAGCAGACTTTATTGCTCAAATTAGGGCTGAGGGGCTCAAAATGGCGGTAGTTAGCGGTGCCATGCGATCGGATATAGAATTGGTGTTAAATCGGGCTGGTTTGGCAGAAAATTTTGAGTTAATTGTCGCAGGTGATGACAAGACGGCGAGTAAGCCAGCACCAGATGGCTATTTGTTAGCTGTGGAACTGATGAATCAGAAATATCCAGACTTGAATCTGCGATCGGGGGAGTGTTTGGCGGTGGAAGATACTTTTGCTGGGATTCAAGCGGCCAAAAAAGCGGGGATTCAGGTAGTGGGCGTGACTCACACTTACCCGTTTCACATGATCCAGCGTCAAGCTAACTGGACGGTGGACTATTTTGCTGATTTAGAATGGGACAGGGTGGAAGAAATTTGTGCGATCGCCCCAACTGCACCGAAAGCAGAATAGACTTTACATGATTGGCCGTTATGTGCTAATGTATGTAACTGTCTGCGAAAGTGAGAGCAATCGCAAGCTGTAAGGCTTTTAGATTCGGTAATCCGACATCTAGAATCCTAAACTCAGCATCAATCAGGGGAATTAGCTCAGTTGGTAGAGCGCTGCGATCGCACCGCAGAGGCCAGCGGTTCGAGTCCGCTATTCTCCATNNGAGTCTTAATATCAAGTCGCCATATGTTATTATTCTCAGAAATCCGACTCATCTATTCAGGAGTAACAAAAAAAGAATGGCAAAGCGATTCGATCGGCGGAAATTTCTGTTATACGGTTCTGCTACCCTGACATCAAGTCTATTTCTAAAAGCTTGTAGAACTCCCACCCCAACAGCAACGCCCTCAGCTTCTCCTTCTCCAACAGCAACAGCAGCAGCATCACCAGCAGCAAGCAGCGGAAACACCATCAAAGTAGGCATTTTGCACTCATTGAGTGGCACAATGTCAATTAGCGAAAAAAGCGTTGTCGATGCCGAAAAATTAGCGATCGAAGAAATCAATAAAGCAGGCGGCGTCTTAGGAAAACAGATAGAAGCAATCGTAGAAGACGGCAACTCTGACTGGCCAACTTTTGCCGAAAAAGCCAAAAAATTGATCGATCAAGACAAAGTTGTCACCGTTTTTGGCTGCTGGACTTCAGCAAGTCGCAAAGCAGTATTACCAGTATTTGAAGAAAAAAATCATATGCTCTGGTATCCCGTACAATACGAGGGTCAAGAGTGTTCAAAAAACATCTTTTATACCGGGGCAGCACCGAACCAACAAATCGAACCAGCAGTTGACTGGCTGCTAGAAAATAAAGGTAAAAAATTCTTCTTAATCGGGTCAGACTACGTGTTTCCCCGCACAGCGAATACCATTATTAAGGCACAGCTAGCCGCCAAAGGTGGCGAATTAGTTGGGGAAGACTATATTCCTTTAGGCGGTACAGAAGTGACGCCAATTATTACTAAAATCAAAGCAGCTTTGCCAGACGGTGGCGTCATCTTCAATTCCCTGAATGGTGACAGTAACGTAGCATTTTTTAAACAGTTGCAGGGCGCAGGTTTAGGGCCGGATAAATATCCGTCAATGTCGGTCAGTATTGCCGAAGAAGAAGTAAAGGCGATCGGTGTAGAATACCTCAAAGGTCACTACGCGGCCTGGAATTACTTTATGACTGTGGAATCTCCCGCCAATACAAAATTTGTCGAAGATTTCAAGGCTAAATACGGCAAAGATAGAGTGACAAACGACCCGATGGAAGCAGCTTATATCATGGTTTACCTGTGGAAGCAAGCCGTAGAAAAAGCCGGGGTAGCCGACGATTTAGAGAAAGTGCGGGCAGCAGCTTTGGGTCAAACTTTTGACGCGCCCGGTGGCCAAGTTACGCTGGAAGTTAACCATCACCTCTCTAAATTTGTGCGGTTGGGCGAAGTCAGAGAAGACGGTTTGTTTAACATAGCTTTTGCTACACCAGAAGCAGTGAAACCGCAACCTTGGAATCAGTTTGTCGAAGAAACTAAGGGCTTTTCTTGCGATTGGTCAGACCCCGCAAAAGGCGGCAAATTCAAAGCTTGATAAGTTGAACGATAGTGAAAGCCAACACTGATTAATATCAAATTCATTAGGATCGGAATTATTCATCTCTCTCATCTCTGACTCTGCGCGCTCTGGGTCCTCTGTGGTTTAATCATTCCGATTCAGCCCGAATTGATCTAATGAGATGTTTGATTTCGTTTCCCAACCCAACCTACATTATTAACTAAGTTTTTATGATGTAGGTTGGGTTGAATGATCGGGAAACCCAACATTCATTAGACTTCTCCAGAAAAGCAAACTTTGAACAGGCAGGATGCCTGTTCCACTATTGGATAAGTCTATTAATCAGATGTTGGGTTTTCTTCCTCAACCCAACCTACGCTATCAATTCAGAGGAAAAAAAGTGGCGATACTCGACGGTTTATTTAATGGGATTAGCATCGGCGCTGTTTTGCTAATTGCCGCCCTGGGATTAGCCATTATTTTCGGGCTGATGGGCGTAATTAATATGGCTCACGGCGAGTTAATGATGCTGGGTGCTTATACAACTTTTGTAGTGCAAAATGTCTTCAAAGGTATCGGAGGATTTGCTTTTGAAACCTATATTCTTTTTGCCATACCTTTAGCTTTTTTAGTGGCTGCACTGGTAGGATTAATTCTCGAACGCGGAGTCATTCGCTATCTTTACGGGCGGCCCCTAGAAACTTTGTTAGCAACTTGGGGCGTAAGTTTAATTTTACAGCAGTTTGTCCGCAGCGTGAGTTGGGCGCTGGTACTTGGGATTGCGGTGTTTTGTTTACTGTTTTTTGGCGGTTTGCAGGTGCTGAAACGTCGCCCAGATTTCGAGCAAGTTCGCAAGGGAATTATCGCGATTATTTTGCCTCTTTCTGTGGCTATTTCTTGGGCAGCGATCGCATTTTTAGGGACTACTTACCAGCTAGCAGTAACTCAACCTTGGTTTGGCGCTCAAAATGTCGATGTGACAGCGCCTGCTTGGCTGCGGGGCGGCATACCGCTAGGCAATTTTCAGTTACCTTATGCTCGACTTTTTATTATTGTATTAACGGCGCTTTGTTTGGCAGGAATTTACTTGTTTTTGCAGAAGTCTGTGTGGGGACTTCGGATTCGCTCTGTGACGCAAAATCGCAGCATGAGCGCTTGTTTGGGCATTCCTACTGAGCAAGTAGACGCGCTGACTTTTGCTTTGGGTTCTGGGTTGGCTGGTGTTGCTGGATGCGCGATTAGTTTGCTCGGTTCTGTCGGGCCAAATACCGGGCAGAATTATGTGGTGGATACTTTTATGGTTGTGGTTGTGGGCGGTGTTGGTAAGATTATGGGGAGTGTAGTTGCTGCGATCGCGATCGGCACTGCAAATTACCTCATCGGTTCAGGAACCTTAGCATTAATGCTAGCTCCTGTCAAGCCTTTAGCTGATTTCTTCACTTTTTTCGCCACAACCAGCATGGCAAAAGTTATGGTATTTGCCTTAATTATGGCTTTTCTGCAAGTGCGGCCGGGAGGGATTTTCCCACAAAAAGGACGCACAGTAGAAAATTAAATTGTATTAATAAAAAAAACACAAACCATGAAGAATTCAACTCGAAAGGCATGGCTAAAAGAAGGGGCGATTGTGGGGGCGATCGCACTCATATTCATATTACTCATCCCCGGAATACTTCCCGACGTTCGCCTCAACCAACTAGGGCGATTTCTAGCCCTAGCAATTGCAGCACTCGGCATTGATTTAATCTGGGGATACACAGGTTTACTCAGTCTCGGACACGGCGTATTTTTTGCCCTTGGCGGCTACGCATTTGCCATGCACCTAAAACTGCAAATCCCCCCAACCGCCAGCAGTCAATTGCCGGAATTTATGAACCTTTACGGAGTAACCGAACTACCCTGGTTTTGGCAACCATTTTATTCATTTCCCTTCTCAGCGGCAGCAGTAATTCTCATCCCCGGCTTACTGGGTGCAATCTTGGGTTACTTAGTATTCCGCAATCGAATTCGAGGCGTTTACTTTTCAATTCTCACCCAAGCAGCAACCATAGTATTTTTCAACTTTTTTAACGGTCAACAAAAACTGATTAACGGCACCAACGGTTTAACAGACTTTAAAACCCTGTTCGGAGTCACAGTAAATAACCGAGATACCCAATATATTTTCTACATTCTCACCATACTATTTCTAGCCGCCACTTACGCCCTTTGCCGATGGCTGACAAGCGGGCGTTTTGGTCGCTTGCTAATCGCAATTCGCGACGACGAAATCCGCCTCCGTTTCTCAGGTTACAATCCCACAGGATTTAAAGTTTTAGTATTTGCAATTTCTGCGGGAATGGCGGGAATTGCAGGCGCTTTATATACTGTACAAACGGGAATAATTTCGCCAAAAGCAATGGATATTGCCTTTTCAATCGAAATGGTAATTTGGGTAGCAGTAGGAGGTCGCGCCACATTATCAGGAGCAGTATTAGGAACACTTCTAGTCAACTTTGGCAAAAGTTTCTTGAGCGAACAATTCCCCGAAGTCTGGCTATTTTTCCAAGGCGCGCTATTCTTAATAGTAGTGACAGTGCTGCCCGACGGCTTAGTCGGATGGCTCCAACAACAAGGCTTTCACCAAATCCGCCAATTATTCAGAAAACCCAGGTACGTATCTACCTACCCCAGCCTCGAACAAGACCCCGAACTGCTCCACGAAAAAGAAGAACTTGAAAAATGATCGTGTCAGGACTTATGCACTCTAGACAGTGTTGCAAGAGTTTGAGATTCTTCGTTTCACTCAGAATGACATAATTACGTCCAAATGCGTAAGTCTTATATGTTAAACTTTATCTAAATTTAGAGGCAAAACATGGCAGATATTATTGACTACAAAATCTACGGCGACGACTTGCAACTCATTGAAATTGAACTTGACCCTCAAGAAGGTGTCAGGGCTGAAGCCGGCACCATGACATATATGGAAGGTGGCATAGAAATGCAAACTTCTACAGGCGGCGGCTTATTTAAAGGCTTCAAACGGATGTTTACCGGGGCTGGTTTCTTCATCACGACATTTGTAAATGGCGGAAGAACCAAAGCGCGAGTAGCTTTTGCAGCTCCCTATCCAGGTAAAGTAATTCCCCTCGATTTAGGCAAACTTGGCGGTGAATTTTTATGTCAGAAAGACTCATTTCTCTGTGCAGCTAATGGCATTGAAATTGAGGTTGCATTTACCAAACGACTCGGAGCCGGTTTCTTTGGTGGAGAAGGCTTTATTCTGCAAAAATTGCAGGGTGACGGGCTAGCTTTTGTCCACGCCGGCGGAACAATAGTTGAGAAAAATTTAGGAGTTGGTGAAGTGTTGCGAGTAGACACGGGCTGTTTGGTAGCTTTTGCTCCTACAGTGGACTACGATATTCAGTTTGTCGGCGGGTTTAAAAATGCTTTATTTGGAGGTGAAGGCTTGTTTTTGGCTAAGATGACTGGGCCTGGTAAAGTATACATTCAAAGTTTGCCACTCTCGAAGTTAGCTGAGCGGATTCTGGCTGTCGCTCCACCTCCAATGTCGAGCAGTTCTAGCAGTTTTAGTTTAGAGTAAATACCCAGCATAAAGTAGGGGTATCGGTTTTTGTCCATTAGTGAGTTAATTGCTAATTATGAATGGAAAAGTATTAGAAATAGAAAACTTGACTGTTAGTTTTGATGGTTTTAAAGCCATCAATGGGCTAAATTTTAGCATGGATGCGGGGGAATTGCGGGTGATCATTGGCCCGAATGGTGCGGGCAAAACGACGTTTCTCGATGCGATTACTGGGAAGGTGCAGCCGACTGAAGGTAGGGTGTTATTTAAGGGACGAGATTTGCGTAGCTTGTCGGAAGATAGGATTTCGCGTTTGGGAATTGGTCGCAAGTTTCAGACACCGCGAGTTTACCTAAATTTAACGCCGCGCGAAAATTTGGAGTTGTCTTGTAACAACAATAAAAATGTGTTTTCAACTCTGTTTAAGCCTTCCCCTGTCGCTGAAAAACGCACGGTTTCTGGTTTGTTAGAAACCATTGGTTTAGTTGCTAAGGCTGATGTGTCGGCTGGTTTGCTTTCTCACGGGGAAAAGCAGTGGTTGGAAATTGGAATGTTGGTGGCGCAATCTCCTGATTTGTTGTTGGTAGATGAGCCTGTGGCGGGTTTGACTGATGAGGAAACGGCGTTAACGGGAGATTTGTTAATTTCGCTGGCCGAAAGTCATTCGGTGTTGGTAATTGAACATGATATGGAGTTTGTGCGACAAATTGCGCGGCAGGTGACGGTACTGCATCAGGGTGCGGTTTTGTGTGAAGGAACTATGGATGAGGTGCAAAATGACGATCGCGTAATTGAGGTATATTTGGGAAAACCAGAAAACTAAGAAGTCATTAGTCAGTAGTNNGTCATTAGTTATTAGTCATTGGTTATTTGTTATTGGTTATTTGTTAGTTGCCTGGGACTTACGTACAGACTCTACTTGTAGGGTTCGCAGTACGCACCTTACTACTGTTCCCATTACCAATTACCAATTACCCATAACAAATAACAAATAACAAATAACAAATAACGAATAACAAATAACAAATAACAAATAACGAATAACGAATAACGAATAACGAATAACGAATAACGAATAACGAATAACAACTAACCATTACCAATTTAAAAAATATGTTGCAAGTCTCTAATTTGAATGTTTACTACGGCGAAAGTCACATTCTCCGGGATGTGGATTTAAGCGTTAAGGCTGGGCAAATGGTTTGTTTAATCGGCCGCAATGGTGTTGGCAAAACGACTATGCTCAAAACTATTATGGGGTTGCTGCAACCTCGGAGTGGGACGATTGCTTTTGGCGGAGAATCTATTGTTTCTAAATTTACTCACCAGCGGGCGAAAATGGGAATTGGTTATGTTCCTCAAGGACGGGAAATTATTCCTCGATTGACTGTAAAAGAGAATTTATTGTTAGGTTTGGAAGCGAAACCAACGAGGACAAAAAATCCCGAAATTCCTGATGAAATATTTGATTTATTTCCGGTTCTGAAAACTATGCTGGAGCGCCTAGGCGGCGATTTGAGCGGGGGACAGCAGCAACAGTTAGCTATTGCTAGGGCTTTGATGGGAGAGCCGCAGTTGCTGGTTTTGGATGAGCCGACAGAAGGAATTCAACCCTCTATTATTTTGGATATTGAAGCTGCTGTGCGTCGTGTGGTTGCTACTAGGGGAATTTCGGTTTTGTTGGTGGAACAGCATTTGCATTTTGTGCGGCAGGCTGATTGGTATTATGCTATGCAGAAAGGGGGAATTGTGGCTTCTGGAAGCACTGGAGAGTTGAGTGATGAGGTGATTCAGAGGTTTTTGGCTGTTTGATTTATATTTTTGGACTTATCAATACCAAAGAAACCGGGTTTTTTATGGGATTAAGGGCTTTGATGCAGTAGCTTCGTAAAAAAACCCGGTTTCTGCCTCTATAAAATATTCTGTTATTAATTTTTTCGGCCGTCTGGCATGGTTGCGCCTGCCATGTTTGCTCGATCAAAACTTGCGCCATCGATGTTAGCATTGCGGAGGTTGGCTCCTGAAAGGTTTGCATCTCTTAAGTCGGAAAATCGTAAGTCTGCACCGTCTAAATTGGTGTTTTTTAAGTTGGCTTTTCTGAGGTCTGTATTGCTGATTCTTGCTTCTCTTAATACTGCTCCGCTTAAGTCGGTGCGTGCTAAGTTGGTGTTGACAAAATCTGCTAACTCGAAGGTGCTGCGGCTGAGGTTGGCATCTGATAAATCGGCTCCTGTCAGGATGGGATTTTTGAGGCGGATGTTAACTAATTTTATGCCTCGGAGGTCGCAGCGAGGGCAGCTTTGAGTTTGCAGCAGCATTCCGACGTTGGCGTTGATTTGGTCTATTTGTTGCTGTGAAAGCTTTTCGGCAAATTCGGGGGAGATGTAGCCGAGGTTTTTGGGGTCGGTTTTTTGGGGTTGGGGAGTTTTTGGTTGGGCGATCGCACTTAGGTGCTGTCCCACATGAGACAATTCTAGAGTTACTGCAAACATTAGCAGGGCGATCGACAATATTGTGATTTTTCTCATAAATAAATAACTTTTACCTTGCAAATATACCATTTATATTGTATAATAATTCGCAACTACATTGATCTAAATAGATCCAAATTTAGATAAAACACTTCGGAACCGTCTGGTGAGCGAATTAACTTTTCTACGGCGTCAGGGAGTTGATTTTGGCGGTACAATTCTGGTATGTCGCAAAAAGTTTCTTCGGGAGTTTCTAATATTTTTGGCATATCAGGAACCGGAATTCCCAGCCGATAGCTCTGATTAAAAGTGCAAATAATTAGGTAGTTGTACTCAGCAATACTCCGACTGCTGGGAAATATTTTAGATAAATCAATGAGCGTAATCAGTTCTTCTTGATACCTAACTAAACTATTACCACTATCTAAAAAACCGTAGGGATTAAAGTCTTTGACAATGCGCTGTACTCGTTCAATAGGAACAGCATAGTAGATGTTCCCCAGTTCAAAGGAAACGAGTTTGCGAGCTGGGGTTCTGACAGTGCCTTGTTTTTTGCTGCGAAAACGGCGATTGTAATTTGCGTGAGTCATGTCGATTTTGGATTTTGGATTTTGGATTTTCGATTTTAGATTGTAATGGGGAATGGGGAATGGGGAATGGGGCCGAAAAGCATTGGGCATTGGTAATGGGAACCAACAAATAACCAATAACTAATGACTACTGACTAATAACTAATGACTAATGACTACTGACTAATGACTACTGACTACTGACTACTGACTACTGTTTAATGTTTAATTAGTTTGGGGATGGCTTCTAAAAGTTGGGTTTCGCTGTAAGGTTTGGTGAAATATTGATTGGCTCCTAATTCCATCGCCATTTGCCGGTGTTTTGCGCCGCTGCGGGAGGTCAGCATGGCTACGGGAATCTTAGCAAACCGCTGGGTCGATCGCATAGATCGCAACAAGTCAAATCCATCCATCCGCGGCATTTCAATATCCACAATCGCCAAACTGCAATCGAGACCGTTTTGCAACTTTTCCAGCGCGTCCAAACCGTCTTTTGCCTGTACCACCCGGTAGCGAGCCCTTGTCAGCGTCAGAGACAGCAATTGCCGAATGGTATAGGAATCGTCCACCACCAAAATCAGGGGTGCCTGACTCGAAGTTGGTGCTAAATGGGACGCTTTACCGGATACAGGGGCGATCGAACTATTTCCTAAAGGTTGACCCACCAAATCATCCACATCCAAAATTGTCACGACTCGGCCGTCCCCCAAAATCGTACTCCCCAAAACCCCGCGAGGCTTAGACAGAGGTGGCGGCAAGGGTTTTACCACAATTTCCTGCTGGCCGATCAATCGTTCCACGGCCACCGCCAGCATTCCTTCGCTAGAAGCCAACACCAGCACCGGAATGTGATCCTGGGTCAAAGGGTCAGGAGAGGGGGCATCAGGCCCCAAAACGCTGTAGTCGAGCAAATCTTGGAGTCGCACCAAACGAATAAATTCGTCCCGCCACCACAGCATCGGCTGATTGCCGGCGGTGTGCACATCCGAGGCTTTAATGTGGAGAATTTCCTCGACTGCATCCAGTGGCACTGCTATTTTATTGCGATCGGTCTTCACCATCAAGGCGTCGGTAATCGAAAGTAACAGCGGCAGTTTGAGGATAAAACTCGTACCCTTTCCTAGGCGAGAGTCCACCTTCACAGTGCCGCGCACCGTTCGCAAATTTGCCCGTACCACGTCGAGACCGACTCCCCGCCCTGAAAGGTTGCTCACTTCCTCGACTGTGCTGAAACCAGGCAAAAATAGAAAATCGTAGAGTTCGGCAATGGAAAAGTCTTGGGCGTGTTCCTCGGTTGCTAAACCTTTTTTGACAACTTGGCGGCGAATGATTTCCGGGTCAATGCCTTTACCGTCATCGGCGACAGTGATAATAGTTTGACCTCCTTGGTGTCGCGCTTCTATTTCAATTTGACCGCTGGCGGGCTTGCCCATTTGCTGCCTAATTTCTGGCATTTCGATGCCGTGGTCGAAAGCGTTTCTGACTAGGTGTACTAAGGGGTCGCGCAAGGCGTCGAGCAAACTTTCGTCAATTTTGGTATCGCGTCCCAACAGCAGCAGGTTGATATCTTTATCGTATGTGAGACACATATCCCTGAGCGCTCGCGGCAAGTGATCGACGGCGTGGCTGAAACTGACGACTCGCAACTGCATGACGCGGCTGCGGAGTTGTTCGGTGATGCGGCGCAGTTGGTCGATGCTGCGCTCGAATCTCATGGCTAGGGCGTCTAATTTGGTGGCAGAGTGAGCAATTGCTTCGGCGGTTTCGATGACTTCGGAGGCTGTTGAGTGGAATTCTGTATAATTATCCATCTCTAAGGCATCAAAGTGAGCATGGGCCTGAGAGGATTTTATGTGAGAAATAATTGGGAATTCTGTTTCTGGTTCTGAAGGTTTCCCGATTCCCGGGTTGCCATTTCCTACCATCCAGTCTCCAAAACTCATCCTGTCATATTCTTCTCGCAACTGGCCGCCGAATTGGTTCAAATCGACGATACTGCGACGGATGCGCTTGACTTCGCTGCGGAGTTCGGATTCTTGAAGTTCTAAGTTGGTGCGGTTGATGACTAATTCGCCGACTAGATTGACTAATTCTGTTAAGCGTTCTAAGTCTACTCGGATGGTTTGTCGCTGGGGGTTGGGGACTGGGGGTGTAGGGGCGGTGCCCCCGTGCCCGCC
>DPLL01000155.1 GCA_003542015.1 Microcoleaceae cyanobacterium UBA9251
GGCATTGGGAATGGGGAATTGGGCATAGTTTCTTTTTCTGACTTCTTTCCTCTGACTTTTTCCTTCTTCCCTCTGACTTCTTCCTGCTTCTTCCTGACTTGCAAAAAATGCTCTAGCAAGCGCAGTTGCAGCCACAATGCTCGATTTAAATCCAAATTAGGATGAATGCAGCGCAACGCCTGCAAATCTCCTAACATTTGCAAAGCAACTTTCCAGTAAGGAGCTTGCAGAATGTGTTTCAATTCGCTTTTCAGGCGCGTTTCCAAAGCGGGAGCGCGGCCGTTTTCTCCCTGAATTCGGTAATAAATGCCGCTGGATAAAGCGTGGCGAATATATCCTTCCGTCTGCGGCTCAATTGCAAATCCTAGCCGCACTGCAAACCGCACAGCTCGATAAATTCGCGTCGGATCTTCGATAAAACTATTGGGGTGCAAAACTCGAATTTGCCGAGCTTCCAAATCTACCAAACCACCAAAAAAATCTAGTAATTCGCCACTGCGCGGCACACTTAAACGCACAGCGAGGGCATTAATTGTAAAATCTCTGCGGTACAAATCTTGACGAATCGAACTGGCTTCAACTTCGGGGTTGGCGGCTGGATAGGGGTAAAATTCGGTGCGAGCCGTCGCAATATCCACCCAGAGGGAGCCGAAAACGGTGTCTTTGTGCCACAAAAGGGCGGCTGTTTGGAATTGGCCGTGAATGTCTAAACGTGATGTGGGGTATAGTTTTTGTAGCTCGGAGGCTAAGTTGACGCCGGCACCCCGATCGGACGATCGCCCACTACCATCCACTACCAGATCGATATCCGTTAACTCTAGCGGATCATTGGGAGTTACCAATAAATCGCGCACTGCTCCACCGACAATATACAATTGCCAGCCGTGCTGCTGTGCAATATTCGCAGCTTGAGACAATAACTGCCAAATTTCCGGGCTAATGCGCGATCGCAACAACTGCTCAACTGACTCAGGCTCATGACAATAGGACAATTCTCCTTGATTTTGCCTGTCCCTATCAGAATTTTTCTCCCTAGCTTTTTGCTGGTGCAATTCCCGCAACACATCGGTGCGAGTCACAATTCCCACCAGTTGCCCATTTTCCAAAACCGGCAAGCGCCCGATATCGTATGTCACCATTAAAGATTCAATTTCTGGTAGCAAAGTATCCGGGCTAATGGTTTTAAGTTGCCAAGTCATGTAACCCTTGACGGGGGCGTGACTAAAACCGTGGTGCAGGGCAATGTCTATGTCGCGGCGCGAGATAATCCCCGCCAACCGATCGCCCACATCGACCACAGACAGCCCCGAATGCCCGTAACGTAGGAGTATACGGTGAGCCTCTCCCACGGAGGTTTCCGGGCGAATACTCCGCACTGGGGATGACATTAACTCGCGGGCTGTGGGTGGATGGGGAATTTGAGCGATCAGCCCCTCAGTTAACTGATTTAACGTCAACAGGGGGTCAACATCTCGCACAGCGAGGGAGGCGGCGCTGTTGTGCCCTCCTCCGCCGAGGGGTTTGAAGAGTTCGTTGAGGTTTGTTCCTTCAATGCGCGATCGACCGATAATAGTTAAGCGATTGGAAATTGTGGATGGCGAGGAGTCGGGAGATTCGCTAAATTTATAAACATTGCCTAATAGCAGAGCATCGGATTCTGTGAAATCGACCAAGCGAGCAGCGAGGCTAGATAAACCGGGAACGTAGGAGTCTGTTGTGAGTAGCACCGAGGCTATGGTGTAGCCGTGTAAAGTGGACGATCGCAAATTATGGAGAGCATCTTTGAGCAAATCCTGCAATTGAGCAGACAAACCGGGTTCTACATATTCAGCGATGACACGCAAACTGGCTCCCTGTTGCATCAACCACGCCAATGCGATCGCGTCTCGCGAGGTTGATCCCTCAAAGGTAAGGGAACCTGTATCAACGTGGATACCAAGAGCCATGACTGTTGCTTCTGAGGGTTGAAGGCGAAATTCTTGGGAGCTCTTTTGGGTTTCATTTTCGATCTTTTCCCTGAGCTTTTCGACGATTAAAGTAGTGGTGGCTCCGACAGCTTCGATTTGGGTGACAGTCGCCCGGATGTCTGAAACCACCTGTAGGTGGTGATCGAAAACAGTAATTTCCTTCAGGTGCGGTAAGTCTAGCCATTGGGCGACTTTTCCCAAACGATCGCGACTAGCAGCATCAACTATACAGAGCGATCGAATTTGTTGCGGATCGATCGATCGACGTTCAATTAGCGGATACTCATCCCGATGTAGCGCCAGAAAATCCCGCACCGTCGGGTGACATCCGCCAGTTAGCACGATCCTGCTACCGGGGCGCAGCACGCAAAACCCCACCGCCGCTCCCAAGGCGTCAAAATCTGCTGTTGTGTGACACAAAACTAAGTCCATAGTCGATATATACCCAAAGATCCCGCATCTCTCACCGAGATAGGTACAATTTCTCGCCCACTGACAGCAGGCGAGCTAATCACACTGTAACCCAAGCTTGGTCTAGTATTGATTCGAGTTTCAGCCACAGCGGCCAACAATGGTAAAATTTAGCTAAGCAGACGGGAATCCCCAGACCATAATCTTTGATTTGGTCTGGGATGAAAGACGCGCGATTTGTATTCAACAAGTGGGGCTGGACCTGTTCCTCACTATAAAACGCTGTAGAGGGAAATAACTTGTAGTACCTCGAAGGAAGCTTTTGATATCCTTAACAGGACTCTTAAGAAGCCCACTGCATACTGCTTGCGGTTGCTGTTGGGAGTACGTCACACAAATCTCAAGTGTCGCTGACATCTGTTCGCGCAATTGAGAATTTGCACGGGCAAGTCGAATTTTATCGCACGGTTACATCGGAAGGAGAAAAAATGTTATCAATTCTGTTTCAAGTGGTTTTACTGGGTCTGGTACTACTGTCTTTTGTGATGGTAGTCGGCGTTCCAGTTGCTTATGCTTCTCCCCAGAACTGGAATCAGTCTAAAACACTGATTTATGCAGGTTCTGGCCTCTGGTTTTTGCTAGTGATTGCAGTAGCTGTTTTAAACTTTTTGGTGGTTTAAATTCGTCGGGAATCAACTGAAGGCAGCCGGAAAAGTTTTGATATTTAAGTTTTGAATTTTAAGTTAAAATCACATACTTAAATCAAAACAATTTAGCAGAAATGTAGAATGTAAGAGACATTCGGGAAAAAGTGTAAGAGCGAAAAAAACTAATACAATGATTTTTCGGATGCTTTTGAATCGCGGTTTATTACATTCTGCATTCTGCATTCTGAGTTTTGCCTTCTCACAAAAATTCTAAAATCTTAAACCTAAAATAGAACATTATGGCAGTTTTCGAGGGAACTTTTACTCAGACAGAATCTTTGCGGTTTGCGATTGTCATCGGTCGTTTTAACGATTTGGTAGTCAACAAACTTTTGGAGGGTTGTCAAGATTGTTTGAAACGCCACGGGGTTGATATTGATCCTCATGGTAGTCAGGTTGATTTTTATTGGGTTCCGGGATGTTTTGAGATTCCTTTGATTGCTCGTCAAGCTGCTCTTTCTCACCGCTATGATGCAGTGATTTGTCTGGGTGCGGTGATTCGAGGCCAAACTCCTCATTTCGATTTTGTAGCGGGTGAAGTTTCTAAGGGAATTGCGGCGGCTGCTTTTCAAACAGGGGTGCCGGTGATTTTTGGAATTGTGACGACAGACACGATGCAGCAAGCTTTGGAAAGGGCCGGAATTAAGAGCAATTTGGGCTGGAATTATGCGATGAGTGCTTTGGAAATGGGCACTTTGATGCGCCAAGTTAACGGGTTGACCGCAAATTCTTACGATAAATTACCTGCGGCGGCGGCTGTTCAAGTGCTGTCGGGCGATCGACCTTAATATATCTCATTATGTCATTCTAACTGGTTCCCAGGCTCTTCCTGGGAACCGATATCGCTCTTGCTCTGCCTCCCTCGTCTCTTGTAGAATACTAGGTAAGCAAAACTATGACTACTGTAACTGCAAAACGATTCTCGATCGCAGAATATCATCGTTTGGGAGAACTAGGATTTTTTTGTCCCGATGAGCGAGTAGAATTGATTCGTGGAGAAATTATCAAAATGGCTGCTAAAGGTAGGTTTCACTCTGTTTGTAACAGTCTTTTACTTCGGTAATTAGTCATTATACTCGCAAGACTTGCTCATTTGCGCGTACAAGAGCCGAGAATTTTATCTACTACAAATAGCGAACCAGAACCTGATGTGGTTATCGCCCGCAATCGCTCTGATAATTATTTATCTTCTCACCCAGAACCTGCGGATATCTTGTTAGTAATTGATGTTTCTGATTCTACTTTAAAGTACGATCAAAGAACTAAGTTATCTCTCTATGCAGAAGCTGGGATTGCTAATTATTGGATATTTAATTTAGTCGATAGTCAACTGGAAATGCACAGCGAACCTTATCAAAAAAGACAAGGTGATTTCAGTTATCGATCGCAAAACATCGTTCTACAAAATGAGACTGTGGTAATTCCGGGCTTTCCCGATTTGTCTCTAGATTTATCCTTGGTGTTTCCAGCCTAAGCTGAATTGACGATCTAAGTTAACAGGACTTACGCATAGGGGCCAAGAAACCGGGTTTTTTACCGAATCCGTCGTTTACAATCAAGTATTTTCGTAAAAAAACCCGGTTTCTAAACACTCGTGCGTAAGCCCCATTTCAAAAACTCATAGAACTTTCTGTATAAATTTATACAGAAATTTGTGTTAGCAATCGATCTTTGACTTGCTGAGTATCCTAGAACACATTAATTTGCTCGAATACTGATTGATTGTAAAGTTTTGAACTGATAATCGGCGCTCCTCTAATATTTCTCAACATTTTTATGAGATTTTTCTGAAATCTGGTTGCAAAAATATGAGAAATTCGTTATGTTAAGTTTTGTGTAAGCATTGAGGCCGTCTCAACTCGATCCTAGGATGGCTTTCAGCATAAATGCTGTACAAACAGTATTTAACGTATTCTTAACAAACAGGTCTGAAAGTAAATTTTCAGGTCAGTTGTTAATGTGATATTAAATAATCAATTTGTCCAGTTGATACCTAGGAAGCTTGCCAACAAAGGGATTGATAATTTTGAGATTCGCCCAGATACTTACAGTTACTGATCAACACAAAAGTGCAAAAATTTTATGGGTGACATTCAAGCTACGTTTACATCTACCGATCGCGCTTTTCATATTGAAGGCTACGAAAAAATTGACTTCAGCTTGCTATATGTCGATGGTGCTTTCAAGCTGGAAAATCCAGAGATTGCGGATAGTTACCGCCAATTTGGTCGCTGTTTAATGGTTGTAGACCAAACAGTGTATGGTCTGTATGGCCAGCAGATGCAGGCTTATTTCAAATATCACGAGATAGATTTAACAGTCTTTCCAGTGAGTATCAAAGAACCCGATAAGACCTTAACAACTTTTGAAAGCATCATAGACGCCTTCGTTGATTTCGGACTCGTGCGGAAAGAACCTGTGTTGGTGGTTGGTGGTGGATTGACTACTGACGTAACTGGTTTCGCCTGCTCCTCCTATCGTCGTCGGACAAACTACATCCGCGTACCGACAACCTTAATTGGGCTGATTGATGCCAGTGTAGCGATCAAGGTAGCTGTGAACCACGGTAAACTGAAAAACCGCCTCGGTGCTTACCACGCTTCAAAGAAAGTAATTTTAGACTTCTCTTTCCTGAAAACTCTGCCGATCGACCAAATACGCAACGGCATGGCAGAGTTAATTAAGATCGCGGTTGTTGGGAACAAAGAAATCTTTGAGTTGCTGGAAAACTACGGTGAAGCATTGCTGCATAGCCATTTTGGGTATCTAGACGGCACATCTGAACTGCGCGAAGTAGCACATCGCTTAACCTACAACGCCATTGAGTCAATGCTGGCATTAGAAGTACCAAACCTACACGAGCTAGACTTGGATCGAGTGATTGCTTATGGTCACACCTGGAGTCCGACGCTGGAACTAACACCGGAAATTCCGATGTTCCACGGCCATAGTGTCGCTATCGATATGGCTTTTTCGGCGACTATTGCTCAACAACGTGGCTACATTTCGATCGCCGATCGCGATCGCATCCTAGGATTAATGAGTCGCCTCGGACTAGCAATTGATAGCCCCTATCTCACCTCAGAACTGCTCTGGAAAGCCACAACATCCATCGCCCGTACCCGCGATGGCCTTCAACGTGCGGCGGCACCGAAGCCCATTGGTGAATGCTTTTTCATGAACGATTTGACTCGAACCGAGTTGGATGAAGCCCTAGCGGTGCATCGAGAAATCTGTCAGGGCTACCCGCGCCATGGCGATGGCGAGAATATGTATGTGGTATTGGACAAAGTTGGAACTCTTTCCACAGCCGGGGTATAAAGATGAGACCTGTTACCCCTGTCGGGATTTTAGCCTCTTTACTGGAAAATCTTGTCCAGCAGGTAGAGTCTCAAGATGGGATCGATCGAGCTTTCAAGGCAGAATTACAACAAGCCTACGAATTAGCAAATGGTCTCGATCCCTACCTGAACCTTTGCACCACAGCGGAATCTGCGGATTTAGCCACCTTAGTAAAACGCACCCAATCAGAAGATTGGAGTCAGCGATTCTCCGACGGCGAGACAGTGCGCCACTTGGAACAAGAGATGCTCTCCGGCCATGTGGAGGGGCAAATGCTGAAATTTCTCGTCCATCTCACCAAAGCACAGCGCGTGCTGGAAATCGGGATGTTCACTGGCTACTCAGCACTAGCGATGGCTGAAGCCCTTCCTGTTGATGGAGAAGTAGTAGCCTGCGAAGTAGATACTTACGTCGCACAATTTGCCCAAAAGTGTTTCAACGAATCGACTGCTGGCCACAAAATCTCAGTGAAGGTAGCACCGGCTTTAGAAACCATGAAACAATTGGCTGATGCTGGAGAAGTGTTCGATTTAGTGTTTATCGATGCTGACAAAGGTGGATACACTGACTATCTCGATTTACTACTCACGACTGGTTTGTTGGCTCCCAATGGCTTGATTTGTGCCGACAATACTCTGATGCAGGGACAGCCCTATTTATCGGGTACGGCCACTGCTAACGGAATTGCGATCGCTAAATTCAACCAGGCTGTAGTTGAAGATCCGCGCGTAGAGCAGGTGTTAGTGCCATTGAGAGATGGGATTACCTTGATTCGGCGCGTTTAGCAATATTAATCAGGACACGGGAATGCCCATAGCTGTCAACTTAAGCTCAAATCCAGTCAGAGATTGCTGTTTGACTATTAAATCCAGATCCCCCCTAACCCCCCTTAAGAAGGG
>DPLL01000156.1:0-3214 GCA_003542015.1 Microcoleaceae cyanobacterium UBA9251
CAACCATCAGGTAAAAGAATCAAAAGAGGATTGTACCGTTCTAGCGCTGGACTGTTGATCAATGCAGATGTTAACGGTGCTGCTAATATCATTAGAAAGTCAAAAGTAGCCATAGACTCAATTCTTGAGCGAGTGGGTAGAGGGTTTCTGACTAACCCTTTGAGAATTAAGCTTTGGGCGGATTCATCCCCCAAAGTTTGTCCTCAAGAATCCCCGCGTCTTCAGACCGGGGAGTGTCAAGGCGACAAATAAACCTCTTGAATTGCGTTAAACAATTTCACCCCTTCCGGGCCGGGGATGTGCAACAAATCTTGAGAAATTTTCCCTTGATGGCCGAGCAAGTCTTGTAGACATTAGCCTTGCTGGTATTGTAGCAAAAAAAAATCAGAGTTTCCATCCGGGCGATGATTAGCCGAGTTTTTGATCAGATTAGAGACAACAGCAACTTTGACGCGCTACCCTATAATAAGCTGGCAGCTCAGCAGCAGCTCAATTACCAGCGATCGCCGATCGATTCACAACTTTACCATCAAAATGTCACACACTTACTTTGATTCTGAAAACGGTCACAAATCCTTCGAGATGCCCGGTGCTAGGCCGCATTATAACCCCGATCGCCCCGGTCAAGTAGAGCATATTTTCCTCGACTTAGTGCTGGATATTCCCAAACAAAGCTTTCGCGGCACTTGCAGCATCCGCATCAATCCAGTCCGCAGCGGTATTGACAAATTAACCTTAGATGCTGTCAACCTAAAAATTAAATCAGTAAAAGTCGGCGAAACCAAGCAAACTTTCGACAGCGACGGCGAAGTGCTACAAGTTCAATTGCACGAACCAACAACAGCGAACCAACCGATTACAATTGCGATCGAATACTCAGTCGAAAAACCCCAACGCGGCCTCTATTTCGTCGGCCCAGACAAACACTATCCAGACAAACCAACACAAGTTTGGACTCAGGGCGAAGACGAAGACTCCCGCTTCTGGTTTCCCTGTTTCGACTATCCCGGACAACTCGCTACTTCCGAAATCCGAGTGCAAGTTCCCAGACAACTTTTTGCTATTTCTAACGGCGAATTGATAGACACAGAAACCGACGGCGACGATAAAATTTATCACTGGTCGCAGAAACAGGTTCACCCCACCTATTTGATGACTTTAGCTGTGGGAGATTTTGCCGAAATTGAAGACGAATGGAACGGTAAACCTGTTAATTATTACGTCGAAAAAAGCCGCGAAGCCGACGCCAAACGCAGCATGGGCAAAACGCCTCAAATGATTGAGTTCTTCTCTCAAGCATTTGGCTATCCTTACCCGTTTCCCAAATACGCTCAAGTCTGCGTCGATGATTTCATCTTCGGCGGCATGGAAAATACTTCGACAACTTTGCTAACAGATCGGTGCTTGTTAGACGAACGCGCTACCCTCGACAATCGAGGTACTGAAAGCTTAGTTGCTCACGAATTAGCTCACCAGTGGTTTGGTGATTTAGTAGTAATTAAACACTGGTCTCATGCTTGGATAAAAGAAGGCATGGCTTCCTATTGCGAGGTGCTGTGGACAGATAAAGAATACGGCAAAGAAGATGCGGCTTACTATATGTTAAATGAGGCGCGCAATTATTTAGCCGAAGACAGTTCTCGCTACCGCCGCCCCATTGTAACTCACGTTTACCGCGAAGCGATCGAATTGTACGATCGCCATTTGTACGAAAAAGGCGCTTGCGTTTACCACATGATTCGCGCCGAGTTGGGCGATGAATTATTTTCCCAAGCAATTCAGACTTTTGTCCAGGATAATGCTCACAAAACTGTAGAAACAATCGACTTGCTCCGGGCCATAGAAAAAGCTACGGGCCGCAATCTGATGTTTTTGTTTGACCAGTACGTTTATCGCGGCGGTCATCCAGATTACAAAGTTGCTTATGCTTGGGATGGAGAACACAAATTAGCCAAAATTACTGTCACCCAAACTCAGGTAAAAGACAGCAAAAATGGCAATGGGAACAGTAAGGATGTATTCGATCTAAAAATCCCGATCGGCTTCGGTTACAAACCGAAAAAAGACGACAGCTATAATAGTTCTGCATCCTCAACCCCGAACCTAAAAACTTTCACTGTGCGAGTCTACGAGCGCGAGCAAAGTTTCTATTTTCCCCTAGAAGAGAAGCCGGCATTTATCAGTTTTGATGTGGGGAATAAATACTTAAAAACAGTTAGTTTAGAGTTTCCATTTGCCGAACTAAAAGCTCAATTGCAATTCGATCCTGACCCGGTTTCCCGGATTTACGCCGCCCAAGCTTTGGCGAAAAAGGGAGGATTGGAAGCGGTGAAAACCCTGTCAGAAGTTCTCAAGAAAGATCCATTTTGGGGAGTGCGCGCCGAAGTCGCCAGCGAGTTAGTTGAAATTAAACTCGACCAAGCTTTTGAAGGTTTAGTAACTGGTTTGAAAGATAAAGATGCTCGCGTTCGCCGTGCTGTGGTGGCGGCGTTGGGTAAAATCAAAACTCACGAAACCTATAAAGTGCTGAAGTCGATCGTCGAAAAAGGCGACGCTAGCTATTATGTAGAAGCTGCTGCTGCGACTGCGATCGGCTCAATTGCAGCGGCTAACCTTGACGAAAAACCGACGGATGAACAGGTCATCAAAGAGTTAAAATTGGTGCTGAAAGAGCGTCAAGGGTGGAATGAGGTAGTGCGATCGGGGGCGATCGCAGGTTTGGCGCAAATGAAAACTTCTGAAGATGCGCTGAATCTGATTTTGAAATATACCGCTGCGACTACTCCCCAAGCTTTGCGTTTGGGTGCAATTCGTGCTTTGGGTACAATTTCAACCGGTCAAACTAATATCAATTTAGAACGGATTTTGCAGCGATTGACAGAATTGTCTAGAGAGACTTTTTTCTTGACTCAAGTATCTGTAGTTTCAGCATTAGGACAAATGGAAACTCGCAAAGCTATTCGGATTTTGCGTTCTTTAGCTGACCAAACTCCTGATGGCCGCGTCCGTCGCATGGCCGATGAAGCTGTCCAAAGAGTGCAGAAAAATGCTGGTTCTGATGCAGCGGTGAAGCAGTTGCGCGAGGAATTAGACGAGGTGAAAAAGGATAATCAAGATTTGAAGAGTCGTTTGGAAAATTTGGAGGCTAAGTCGAAAAAAGATTAGGTTAAGTAGACAAACCTAAAAAACCCGGTTTCTCTGAAAAATCCTGGAT
>DPLL01000156.1:3433-26106 GCA_003542015.1 Microcoleaceae cyanobacterium UBA9251
TTTTGACCTCCCGTGCGTAAGTTATGTAAAATCAGGGTGCAATTTTTGTTTTGAGTCTTCAATTAATCAAGTTGAAGCAGTTGTTGTCCCAAAATATATTACATAAATTATGAGTACCAGAACAATTGTATTAGTGGAACAATCGGGGGTGATTCCCTACCGCATTCTAGACGGAAAAATTGAAGTAATGCTAATTACTTCGTCGGGAGGTAAGCGTTGGGTAATTCCCAAAGGTTTAATTGAACCTGACATGACTCCCGAAGATTCCGCCGCCAAGGAAGCTTGGGAAGAAGCAGGTTTGTTGGGTCAAGTGTTTCCTGATTTGATGGGAACTTACGAATACTATAAGTCTGGATATATTTGCCAGGTAGAGGTATTTTTACTGCTAGTACAAACTGTTCGGGAAAATTGGCCTGAAGCTTATAAGAGAAAGCGGCAATGGGTAAGTATTCCCAAAGCAATTAAGCGGGTTGATGAACCAGAATTGAAACTGATTTTTGGGGATTTGCCGCATAGATTAATGTAAGAGATGGATGGCAATCTTGATTATATTAACATTTCTTAATTATTGCAAAATCATTTCTCGAATTGTGCGTGCGGTGGCGGGGGCGAGTAAGACGCCGTTACGATAGTGGCCGCTGGCTATGAGGATGTTGCTGTTACCGGAAAGTCGATCGATAATTGGTGCCGGTCGTCCTTCCGGGCGCGGGCGCAACCCCGACCATTTCCTGATAATTGTAGCTTCTGCTAAGGCTGGACAAAGGGCGATCGCCCTAGCCATCACTTGCTCCAACATATCAGCATTCGCCTGAATTTCTCCGCCATTTACCGGAAACTCCACCGTCGCCCCCACCCAATATTCCCGATCGCCCAAAGGCACAATATGGACATCATCGCAAGTAATTACTGGCGCAAAATCAGAATTTTCTAAAGGATTTGGCGATCGCAAATGTAGCGCTTGTCCCAACACCGGGCGAATGTCAACCAATTGATTTAACGATGCTGTCAAAGCCGAAGAACCCAAACCAGCCGCGATAATTAGCCGATCGAATTCTAAGTTTCCTACAGTTGTTTGAATCTGACACACCTGAGAATGCAACTCAGTCAGGCCTGCAACTTCCACCCCAAACTCAAAATTAACCCCATTTATCTTAGCAGCATCAACCAAAGCTAAAGTTAGGACTGTGGGATCGACTTGTCGATCTTGAGGCGAATAAATAGCAGCAATAATGTTAGGATTTAGAGCGAGATGAGGATTGCGATCGCCCACACGATCCACATCCCAAATTTCCAACTCCCAACCTTGAGATGCGCGAGTTGCTACCAACTTTTCCCACTTACTTAAATCCTCTCCCTCCGAACAAAGCATCAAAATTCCCTGTTTGTTAAAAGGAATTTTCCGCCCCGTCACTGCTTCCAATTCAGGAATTAAAGTTTCATAACATTGAAGGCTGGTTTCCCTCAACTCCCAATTTCTGCCCTTAGTTTTGTGGCCGATCACTCCCATCAAAACGCCGAGGGCTGCACCTGTAGAACCTTGTACAGGCGGCTGTTTGTCCAAAACAGTAACTTTCAGTTCGGGAAATCGGCTGAGTTCAAAGGCGATCGACGCCCCAACAATACCACATCCAATAATTGCAATACGAACCATTCGATTTTAGATTTTAGATTTTGGATTTTAGATTTTATAGAAGTTTTTAGCAAGGTGGAGCTTGCATTGGTGTTAACTTAAGACTCAAACCCTCTATCTTTCTCGTTTGTGTCGAAGTCTAGATCCCCCTCGCATCCCCCTTAAGAAGGGGAGTAGGGGTTGACTTTGAAAATGCTCTTGTGTCTCTTTCTTAAGGAGAGTAGGGGGTGACTTTGAGAATACTCTTCGTCTTGTCCCCCGCCTTAAGAAGGGGGACTTTGAGAAGAATCTTGCTCTTGTCCCCCGCCTTAAGAAGGGGGACTTTGAGAAGAATCTTGCTCTTGTCTTCCTCCTTAAGAAGGACGACTTTGAGAAGAATCTTGCTCTTGTCCCCCGCCTTAAGAAGGGGAGTAGGGGTTGACTTTGAGAAGAATCTTGCTCTTGTCTTCCTCCTTAAGAAGGACGACTTTGAAAATACTCTTGCTCTTGTCCCCCCCTTATTAAGGGGGGTTAGGGGGGATCTAGACTCGACTAAAAGCGACATTTATGATGGGTTTTAGCCCAGTTATTGACACCAGTCTATTGCCCACCCTACCCAATCCCAAAAATTATTAAGCTTTGGGAATTAGCTGCAAGAAAGCATCAAAATCATCCACTGCTTTTTGATAGCTGCTGGTGACTTTTGCCGAGTCAAGATCCTTAGCAGCAATATCAATGTTCACCAAATCGGCAAACAAACTCTTGGTTAAATCAACAGCTTCTTTTTGAGCTTGAGGTAACAGGCTAGCAGAGACGCTTTTCATTGCGCCCCGCAAGTCGCCGAGAGGCCCGTGAATGTAAGTTCTGGTATCCACCCAATTGCGTTTTTGAATTAGGGTTCCCAGCTTATCCATGCGCGATCGCAATTCTGTAAGAGTAGGAACAGAACGCTGAATTTGCTGAATCTGGGCTGCTGTGTAAGTGGTTGGAGCTTTTGCTTCCACACTGCTGCAACTGACTAGAAATGCCATCAAAAATGACATCATCAAGGCAAAAAATGAACGGGGACGAGTCATAGGGATTTTTGATTTTTGATTTTTGATTTTTGATTGCTCGTTGTGAGCGGGCAATGGGCGGGTAAGGGTTTGCTTGTGCTCGTTCCCAGGCTCTGCCGATTGGTGACAACTTAAAGTTACACCCGCAGTCCGGCAGGGGTTTCAACCCCTGCCTCAAAGCGCAAGTCCTCGCTTCAGAGGACTGATGAGTTCTTGAGTCCTGTTTGAGAGGACTTTAGCTATAAACCCCGTGGGTTTCAACCCCGCTTAGGACTCGCGGGATGACGGAAGGACTTGGCGGGCTGACAGCTTAAGTTGACACTAATGGTCGCAGTCGAATGCCAAGAGTCAGGTAAGTTGAACTCGATCGCACTCAAAGTTCAACAAAAGTCTAGGCGCTTTCACTCTTAGTTACTTTTTCTCAAAAACCAGCCCTCAACCACCACTTCCCGGAGTTATCAGTTCGCAGTATTGAGTTGTGTGTTAAGAAATTAGTACGGTGTCACCGAATTGATTCGCTGAGTTCAAATACAGTTAACAGTCAACAGTTAACTGTTAACAGTCAACAGTGGCGCCAACTCACAGCTAATAACTCTTGAAGCTACTACTAATTAAAGTCGAAGTCAGAGGCACTGCGAGCGCGTAGGTGTCTCTAACTTGCTCAGAATTTTTCGAGGAAATTGAATGTCAAAACAGATAGTTATCGCAGAGCAGCATCGGATTGCTGCCGTCTTTTCAGAAGATCAAATCCAAGAACTCGTGGTAGCCACAGGGAGCCATCAAGTTAGCGATATTTACTTGGGAGTTGTCGAAAATGTATTACCTGGGATAGATGCCGCCTTCGTAAATATTGGCGATCCAGAACGCAACGGGTTCATGCACGTCACGGATCTCGGCCCACTGCGGCTCAAACGATCGGCAGGGGCAATTACAGAACTCCTGACTCCGCAGCAGAAAGTTCTGGTACAGGTGATGAAAGAACCGACGGGTAGCAAAGGGCCCCGGTTGACAGGCAATATCACTCTGCCGGGGCGCTATTTGGTGCTGATGCCCTACGGTAGGGGAGTTAATCTCTCGAGGCGGATTAAGGCGGAAAACGAGCGCAATCGCCTCAGAGCACTGGCTATTTTGGTTAAACCGGCGGGGATGGGGCTGCTGGTACGCACTGAAGCTGAAGGGATGACTGAAGAAGCCATCATGGAAGATTTGGAGGTGCTGCAAAAACAGTGGGAAGCTGTTCAACTTGAAGGCGGTTCTACGCGGGCACCGGCACTGCTGAATCGCGACGACGATTTTATCCAGCGGGTGCTGCGGGATATGTTCAGCGGTGATGTGAATCGGATTGTGGTGGACTCGCAAAATGGGATTAAGCGGGTGAAGCAGCAGTTGATGAGCTGGAATGGGGGCAAACTGCCTGCGGGAGTTTTGATCGACCATCACCGAGAACGTACCTCGATTTTGGAATTTTTCCGTGTCAACGCTGCCATTAGAGAAGCTCTGCGACCGAGAGTAGACTTGCCTTCTGGCGGTTATGTGATTATTGAGCCGACGGAGGCGCTGACGGTAATTGATGTCAACTCTGGCTCGTTTACTCGATCGGCCACGGCTCGCGAAACGGTACTTTGGACTAATTGTGAAGCGGCAACGGAAATTGCTAGGCAACTGCGATTGCGGAATATTGCTGGGGTGATTATTGTTGACTTTATCGACATGGAGTCACGGCGCGATCAGTTGCAAGTGCTGGAACATTTCAATAAGGCTCTCAAGGCTGATAAGGCTCGCCCGCAAATCGCTCAACTGTCAGAATTGGGGCTGGTAGAATTGACTCGCAAGCGCCAAGGTCAAAATATTTACGAGTTGTTCGGCCACAGTTGCCCGACTTGCAGCGGGTTGGGCCATCTGGTGCACTTGCCTGGGGAAGAGGATATAGGGGCGGGTGTCCGGGAATCGGGCGATCGCACTGTTGCCACCTCGAACCGCGTTTTGTTGACTTTGCCAGAAGGCTCGGAGCGCCGCAGCTTGACGCCGACGGCTGCTGCAACGACCGCATCAACTCGGGAAGAACGCCCCGTCGCCGAAGCGCAGCGGGCTGCTTGGGAATCTCAGAGCGAAACGTTGGATTTTGATGCGGGCAATATGTCAGCATTTTTGGGCTCGTCTTTGGACTTGCTCAACCATCCTAGCTATCAGGATTTGGGTAACGGTACTCGTCGCCGTCGCCGTCGTCGGATCGGTGAAGAGGCTTTTGTTGTCACCCCAGAGGAGGAACCGGTACGCAGCAAGTTGCGACTGCCGAATACTTCGGGTGCGCCCGTCGCGGATGTGCGATCGGAGTATCAAGCACCCCCTGGCATCCGGGCGGCTTCGGAGGGCTTCGGGCTGGTAAATATGACTGCCGGCAGACGCGAGGATTTCGATCGGGTGCGTCCCACTAAGTCGGAGTTGATGAAGCCGACGGTGGAGCCTCCAGAGGTGATTTCGGTAGAAATGACTGCGGAGGAGCAGGATGTTTATGCTTTGATGGGGGTTTCTCCTTTGGTGCTCACGGATCGGAGCCCGAAAAATCCGAAAAATACGATCGTTTCGGTAACGCTTCCGGGATCTGGCCCGGCGAAGCCTCCTTTCGAGCAGCTAGAACTTGAATTTGAACCGACGGCGGCATCGTTTGAGGTTGAGGAACAGAATGATTATGCAGAGATGTCTGTAGCCGAGAATGCCCGGCCTGAATTTTTTGAGGAGGTTGAGGCGGATATTTACGACGAGAGTTCGAGGGACGAAACTGATTATTTTGAGCCAATTTCGGAGTCGGAAATCAGCGATCGGGCGATCGAATTAATGGAATCAATGGAATCAATGGAATCGATCGCATCAATGGAATCGATCGAATCAATGGAATCGATCGAATCAATGGAATCGATCAAATCAATGGAATCGATCGAATCGGAGGAGCCTGCGATCAACCGTCGTCGCCGCCGTCGCTCCTCTGCCCTCTTGGATGAGTGACATGAAGGAAGAAGGAAGAGGGAAGAAGGCCCTTCGACTACGCTCAGGAACCGGGAAGAAACAAGAGGGCAGAAACAGGGAGGAAGAAGTAGAAATTTTTACTCTTTTCCCCTCTTTTCATCTCCCACTCCCGCCCTCTTCTCCCCTCCCCCTCTCTCCCTTTCCCTCGCCCTCTCCCCACTCCCAGATCATTGCAGGTGTGGATGAAGTCGGGCGAGGGGCTTTGTTCGGGCCTGTGGTGGCGGCGGCTTGCATTTTGCCGATTTCGCTTTTGGATGAGTTGGCAAGTTGCGGGGTGCGAGATAGCAAGCAGTTGAGCGCCGCCAACCGGAGTCGGTTAGCTGTGAAAATCCGGGAGGTGGCGGTTGACTGTCAAATTGGTGTGGCTTCGGTTACGGAAATCGATCGCCTGAATATTTTGCAGGCTTCTTTGTTGGCGATGAAGCGGGCGATTTTGAAGCTGAATGTTACTCCTGATTTGTGTTTGGTTGATGGGAATCAAAGGATTCCCAATTTGTCGATCGAGCAAGAGACGATGGTGAAGGGTGATTCGCGATCGATTCAGATTGCTGCTGCTAGTATTGTGGCGAAAGTGTGGCGCGATGAATTAATTGTGCGCTTGGCTGTTAAGTATCCTGAATATGACTTGACAAATAACAAGGGATATGGTACCGCTAAACATAAATTGGGGTTGGAACTTTACGGGCGATCGGCTTTTCACCGATTATCATTTAGCCCTTGTCGAAAATCTGACAATAATGACGCACAACCTAGCTAAACAATCTTAATTTAACCTCTTCAACAGGATATATCCTATGTTAATAATTCCCGGCTATCGCATCATTGAGCAAATTTACAACGGCTCTAAAACCCAGGTTTATCGAGGTGTTTCTGAGTGCAACCAAAAAGTCATTATCAAACTGCTCAAAACTGAGTATCCCACTTTTAGCGAACTCGTGCAGTTTCGGAATCAGTACAGCATTACCAAAAATCTTGACCTGACGGGAATTGTCAAACCGATTGCACTCTTAAACTACCGCAATGCTTTTGCTCTGGTAATGGAGGATGTTGGTGGTGTTTCCCTTGCTGAGTATACTGCTAATGCAGACAGGAATGATTCGGGGGATTCATCAAGTAATTCTGAGGTTTCCTCCCCCCAGATTTCGCCCCTAGCGCTAGATGAATTTTTGCCGATCGCCATTCAGGTTGTCCAAACCCTAGAAGGACTATATCACAATCGCATTATTCATAAAGATATCAAGCCCCAGAATATTATTATTAACCCGGAAACTCAAGAAGTTAAATTAATTGACTTCAGCATTTCCTCACTGCTACCCAGAGAAAATCAGGAAATCCAAAATCCCAACGTCTTAGAAGGAACCCTAGCTTATATGTCCCCGGAACAGACGGGACGAATGAATCGGGGTATCGATTACCGCACCGATTTTTACTCGCTGGGAGTCACGTTTTATGAACTACTAGCAGGGCAATTACCCTTTAACTCTACCGAGCCAATGTCGCTAGTTCACTGTCATATTGCCAGGATGCCAAATTCTCCAATAGATCTGGTTCCAGCTATTCCGGTGATGCTGAATAACATGATTATGAAATTGATGGCAAAAACTCCAGAATTACGCTATCAAAGTGCTATGGGACTGCGATATGACTTAGAAAATTGCTGGCAGGAATGGCAAGAAAATGGGAAGATTAGGGAGTTTGCTTTGGGAAATCGAGATATTTGCGATCGCTTCGTCATTCCCGAAAAACTCTACGGTAGAGAAACAGAAGTTAAAGCCCTATTAGACGCCTTCGATCGCGTCAGCGAAGGTACTTGCGAAATCATGCTAGTGGCGGGATTTTCTGGCATCGGTAAAACTGCTGTAGTGAATGAAGTTCACAAACCCATTGTCCGCCAACGGGGTTACTTTATTAAAGGAAAATTTGACCAATTCAAACGTGATATACCCTTCTCTTCCTGGGTGCAAGCATTCCAGAATTTAATCCGACAATTACTCACCGAAAGTGCTGCCGAAGTGCAGAAATGGCAAGTCAAAATATTAGAGGCTTTGGGGGAAAATAGTCAAGTCATTATTGATGTAATTCCCGAATTAGAACGACTAATTGGCAAGCAGCCAGAAGTGCCAGAACTAGAAGGAATTGCCGCTCAAAATCGCTTCAATCTATTATTTCAAAAATTCATCAGAGTGTTCGCTACAAAAGAACATCCTTTAGTGATTTTCTTGGATGATTTGCAATGGGCAGACTCGGCTTCATTGAAGCTAATGCAGTTGTTGATGAGCGAAACAGATACCAAGTATCTGTTATTAATGGGAGCTTATCGGGACAATGAAGTTTTTCCAGCCCATCCATTGATGCTAACTTTGGATGAGATTCGCAAAGAGTCGGCGACAGTCAATCAAATTACTTTATCACCCTTAGACCAGCCTTCTCTAAATCGCCTGATTGCCGATACCCTGAGTTGTCCACCAGAAAGGGCGATTCCTCTGACAGAATTAGTATTCGCTAAAACCAAAGGTAATCCTTTCTTTGCGACTCAATTCCTCAAATCTCTCGAGGTCGCTGGGTTAATTTCATTTAATTTTAATCGCAGCTATTGGCAGTGCGATATTGCCAAAGTCAAGGCGCTGGCATTCACCGATGATGTCGTCGAATTTATGGCGATTCAGTTGCAAAAATTGCCGATAAATACTCAGGAAATTTTGAAACTAGCAGCCTGTATAGGCAACCAATTTGACTTGGCTACACTGGCAATTGTTCGGGAAAAATCTCCAGCAGAAACAGCAGCAGATCTGTGGAAAGCGTTGCAAGAAGAGTTAGTTATTCCGATTACTGAAGTTTATAAATTTTTTCAGGACTCGGAATCAGTTGAAGTTGCACAAGCGTCTGATTTATCGGTTCCCTACCGATTTTTACATGACCGCGTGCAGCAAGCTGCATATTTTCTGATTCCCGAAGATCGGAAACAGTCAACCCACCTTAAAATTGGGCAACTGCTGTTGAAAAATACTCCTGAACTAGAACTAGACAACAAGATATTTGATATTGTCAACCATCTCAATCTCGGTGCAGAATTGCTGGCTGACCAGAAGCAAAAAGCTGAACTAGCAGAATTGAATTTAATTGCCGGGAAAAAAGCCAAAAATTCTAACGCCTATAAAGCAGCTATCACCCATTTTACATGGGGAATGAAACTTCTGGATTGTAGTTGGGAAGAAAAGTACAAATTAAAATTTGAACTGCACAAACAACGGGGTGAGTGCGAATATTTAACCGGGAGTTTTGAGCAAGCAGAAGAACTTTTAACGACTGCCCTAAACAACGGTAAATCAAAAATTGATCTAGCGGAAATTTACACTATATATATGGCTCTTCGTATGACCCAGGGAAGAAATAATGAAGCCATCGAATTGGGTATAAATAGCTTGAAATTGTTTGGATTGGATTTACCTAGTAAACAAGAAGAATTGCCCACAGCTATTGCCGCCGAATCTAAGGAAATACTATTAAACCTTAGCCAAACAAAGATATCAGATTTACTGGATTTACCAGAAATCGAAGATACCGATATAAAGGTTACAATGAATCTGCTGGGGGATTTCTGGACAGCAACCTATTTAGCCAGCAATCAGCAGTGGCTAGATTTGTGCGTGCTGAAAACGCTCAACATGACATTAAAACAAGGCAATACAGATATATCAGCCTTAGCCTATGTTAATTATGGAATGATGCTGGCCAATCAGAACGACTATGAATTGGCTTATGAATTTGGCGAACTGGCTTTAAAGGTAGCAGAAAAATTTAATAATATAACTTTGATTGGGAAAGTTAATAATATCTTTTCTCATATCATCAATCCATTTAAAAACCATCTAAAATCGAACATAGCGCTTTACCTAAAGGCTTATGAAGCCAATCTAGAATGCGGCAATATTGTTTGGGGTATTTTTTCTGTATTTTATAGTATATGGACTAGGTTTATTATTGGTGAAAATCTAGAAAGCGTTTATCGAGAATCTGAAAAGTTTCTGAGCTTCGTGCATCAAACTCATGATGAAAATATGATTTCTGCGTTTGCAACGCTGCAACGTACTATCTTGAATTTACAAGGATTAACCCATGATAATTCTAGGCTTGATGATGAAGTTTTTAATGAAGAATCTACTCTAGAAAAGTGGAAAACCAATCAATTTTATATTGGTATACACTGGCATGGTATTCTTAAAACTCAAATTTTGTATATGTATGAAAAATATACAGATGGCTTTAGTATCGCCAGAAAAAATGCCAAGATGCTTGGCATAGATGGAGGTTTTTTTAATATAACCGAACACTATTTATATGATTCGTTGATTTTAAGCGCTCTTTACCCTACAGCTACTATTAAGCAAAAAGATTATTACCAGCAAATTTTAGATAAAAATCTGGAAAAACTGGAAATATGGGCTACTAATTGTCCCGAAAATTTCCTGCATAAATACTTGCTGGTATTGGCAGAATTAGCGCGGATAAACGGACAAAACTTAGAGGCAATGGAATTATACGATCGCGCGATCGCATCTGCCAGTGAAAACGGCTTTATCCAGAATGAATCCTTAGCCAACGAACTTGCTGCAAAATTCTATCTCGAATGGGGCAAAGAGAAAATTGCCCAAGTGTATTTAACTGATGCTTACTACGCATACGCACGCTGGGGTGCTAAAGCTAAAGTTGAAGATTTAGAAAAACGCTATCCCCAATTGCTGGCCCCAATCCTGAACCAGAAAAAGAACATTCATGCAGACGTGACAATTGTCCTAATGAAGTCTGGAACTATCTCATCCACGAGTTCCCATGTTTCAGAAATGCTGGATTTGGGAACAATAATGAAAGCATCTCAAACACTTTCAGGAGAAATTCAGCTTGACAAATTGCTGTCTATTTTAATGCAAGTAGTGATGGAAAATGCTGGCGCAGAAAAATGCAATTTTATTTTGCAAAAAGCAGGTAATTTAGTAATTGAAGCTACCGGAATTAGCAGCGACGTTGCAGAAGTCAAAGTGCGGGAGTCAATACCTCTCGAAACTAGCAATGAATTACCTCAAAGCGTCATTAACTATGTTTTCAGGACTCAAGAATATGTCATTTTTAACGACTTGTACGAGGAAATCAACCAACCAGAATCTCCCCTTAAAAATATCAACGATCCATATATAAGTCAGCACCAACCAAAATCAGTATTGTGTCTGCCGATTCAACATCAAGGAAAAGCGATCGGCATCCTTTACTTAGAAAATAATCTCGTTACCAATGCCTTTACTCCCCATCGGTTGGCAGTCTTGAATATCTTAGCCTCTCAAGCGGCAATTTCGATGGAAAATGCCCAACTCTATGCTAATTTAGAAACTAAGGTTGAGGAACGAACCCAAGAACTTTCACAGGCTTTAAATACTCTCCAATCTACCCAAGACGAACTGATTCAATCGGAAAAGATGGCTGCATTGGGCCAACTGGTGGCGGGAGTAGCCCATGAAATCAATACACCTTTGGGCGCAATTTGTTCCTCCGTGGGTTCTATTGGTGATTTCTTGACTCAAAATCTCAATCAATTACCCTCATTTTTTCAAGCACTATCGCCACAACGTCAACAGCAATTTATCGAGATGTTGGAGCGATCGCAACAAAATACTACCACTGTATCGGGCCGAGAACGCCGCCAATTGAGGAAAACTATTGTCAGCCAACTACAAGCTCAAGGCATTGCTGAGGCTGATACAGTGGCGAATCTGCTTCTAGATTTGGGAATTTGCGATCGGCTGGAACCTTTTATCTCTATATTCCAAGACGCGGAGTGCGACAACTTCCTCAAAACGGTGCGCCAGTTTGTCCGTTTGCAAGAAAGTACACGAGACATTAAAACTGCTTCGGAAAGAGCCACAAAAATTGTCTTTGCACTCAAAACTTATGCCCGATTTAACCAAACGGGAGAAACTACTGAAGCCAATATTATTGATGGAATTGAAGTTGTTTTAACCCTATATCAAAATCAACTTAAACAGGGAATAGAGGTAATTCGTAATTATCAAGATTTGCCCCCAATTCGCTGCTACTTTGATGAATTAAATCAAGTTTGGACTAATTTAATTCATAACGGTTTGCAAGCTATGAATAACCGAGGAACTTTGACGATTGACGCTAGGGAGAAAAATGGGTCTATAATGGTGAGTGTTACTGATAGTGGTTCTGGTATTCCTGAAGAGGTTAAGGCGAAGATTTTTCAGCCTTTCTTTACTACCAAACCACCCGGAGAAGGTAGTGGTTTAGGGCTGGATATCGTTAGGAAAATTGTCGAAAAACATGGAGGTATAATTGAATTTGAATCGATGCCCGGTCAAACTACTTTTACTGTCTCTTTACCGATCAATAGCTAGCCCATAATAAATGTCACTTGTAGTCGAGTCTAGATCCCCCCTAACCCCCNNCCCTACTCCCCTTTTTAAGGGGGATTTAGGGGATCTAGACTCGACTATAAATTAGAGGCTGTGTGGATTTCCTCAGTTTGCTAAACTTCTACAACTTACAAAGAACTCAAAATGCCTAAACTATCGATTTTATGTGTTGATGATGAAGTGATTATTCTCAACAGTTTGGTACGACAACTGCAAGCTGCCTTTGGCGATTCCTATGTTTATGAGACTTCAGAAAATGCGGAGGAAGCTCTGGAAATTCTCGAAGAATTGCAAGAGGAAGAAGTAGGTGTCATTGTGATAGTGTCTGACTGGTTAATGCCGGGAATGAAGGGCGATGAATTTATGATAGAAGTTCATAAAAAATTTCCCAATGTAGTCAAAATATTATTGACAGGACAAGCGGATGAAGCTGCCGTAGAACGGGCAAAAGAACAGGCAAACCTGCATCGATATCTCCAAAAACCTTGGAGCGAAAATGAATTAATCGAGTGTATTCAAGAAGGGTTGAAAAAAATATGAAGCCTGTGATTATTTGTGTGGACGACGATCGAACTGTGCTTGATAGTTTGATGAGAGAATTATCAGTAAATTTCGGAGATAAGTTTGAAATTGAAACTGCTATGGGCGGGGTTGAAGCTTTAGAATTAGTGGAAGATTTGCTGGCAGATAAATGCGAAATTGCTGTGGTGATATCTGACTATATTATGCCCGACATGAAAGGGGATGAAGTTTTAAAAAGCATTCACGAGCGATCGCCCAATACGCTAAAAATCATGCTCACTGGTCAAGCTACCATAGAAGGAGTCAGCAATGCTGTTAATTCGGCTCAACTCTATCGCTATATTCCTAAGCCTTGGGTAACTGCACAACTCAATTTCACCCTCCAAGAAGCGTTAAAAATTTATTTTTTAGAACAACAGTTGGCTGCACAAAATGCCCAACTTAGAGCGAGTGAGCGTCGTCTGACTCAGTTTTTGGAAGCGATGCCTATAGGGGTATCCGTCTACGACAAAGCGGGAAAAACTACCTACGCTAATCGCAAGGCGAAGGAATTATTAGGGATTGAAACTTTACCGGAGACGACTATTGAGCAGTTGTCTCCAGCTTATCAAGTTTATCGCACTGGTACTGGACAATTGTATCCTAATGATGAGTTGCCGATTGTGCGATCGCTCGCAGGAGAAACAGTGCGGGCGGAAGATTTGGAATTGCATCAACCCGATCGAATTATTCCCTTGGAGGTTTCGACGACACCAATCTCAGACGAAATGGGAAATATTAGTTATGCCATTTGTACTTTCCAAGATATTAGCGATCGCCAACGAGCAGAAAGCGATCGCCTGCGTCTCGCCCAAGAAATGGAAGCCAAGAATGTTGCTTTGCAGATGAATCAAGAAATTGAGGCGAAAAACCAAGAATTAGCCCTAACTTTACAAGAATTACAAGCCACTCAGCAACAATTAATCGACTCGGAAAAAATGGCTGCGCTGGGACAATTGGTGGCCGGAGTTGCCCATGAAATCAATACTCCTATAGGTGCGATTCGCTCCTCAGCCGGGAGTATCTCCAGCTTCTTGACTACCACCCTAGAAGAGTTGCCCGTACTGTTTCAAAACCTTACCGAAGAGGAAGGGCAAGAGTTTATGGCCTTACTTGGGCGATCGCTCAACCAACAATCAATAATATCTACTAAAGAAGAACGCAAGTTGAAGAAATCTCTCAGGAATCAACTGAAAGAATTAGATTTTTCAGAAATAGATGCTGAAAATGTTGCTGATATATTGGTCCTCATGGGAATTTATCAAGAATTTGATAGGTTCATTCCTCTATTAAGCAAGTCTAAGGGTTGTACAATATTAGAAATAGCCTATCAACTTTCACAAATAAAAAGAGGGATGACGACTATTCAAAACGCGACGGAGCGGGCATCAAAAGTAGTGTTTGCTTTGAAAACCTATGCCCATTACGAACATTCTGGTCAAAGGACTCAAGCCAATTTAACTGAAGGGATTGAAACAGTTTTAACTCTCTATCAAAATCAATTTAAACAAGGAGTTAATGTCATCAGAAATTATGCCGAATTGCCACCCATACTGTGTTATCCAGACGAACTAAATCAGGTGTGGACAAATCTGATCCACAATGCCTTGCAAGCGATGGATAATCGAGGCACTTTAACTATTGATGTTACCACTATTGACTTCCAGGCAAAAATCAGCTTTACTGATATTGGAAAAGGAATACCGGAAGAGATTCAATCTCAAATATTTGCTCCTTTTTTTACCACTAAACCCGCCGGAGAAGGCAGCGGACTAGGACTCGATATTGTCAATAAAATCGTCAAAAAACATCAGGGTAAAATAGAATTTGAATCGATTCCTGGTCAAACTAAGTTTAGTATTTTTCTACCCCTTACCAGACTCTAGTAATCGGACAATTAAGTCTATTTCATATCAATTAAATGTAAAATAAGTAGGAAAAAAAATCATGTCTAAACCTGTAATTTTGTGTGTTGACGATGAGAGAATGGTTTTAGATAGTCTGAGGATGCAGCTATCAACAGCATTCGGTTCTGGCTACAAATATGAAGCAGCAGAAGATGCCTATGAAGCTTTAGATTTAATAGAGGAACTCGATGGGGAACAGATTAGTGTGATTGTGATTATTTCTGATTGGTTAATGCCCGGTATTAAGGGCGATGACTTTTTGATTCGCGTCCACGATCGATTCCCCAAAGTTATTAAAATTATGCTGACTGGTCAAGCCGATGAAGCAGCTATTAATCGAGCCAAAAAACAAGCAAATCTCCATTGCTGTTTGTTGAAACCTTGGTCGGAAACCGAGTTGCTAGAAACTATTAAGTCTGCTTTGTCCAAACTATAGTCGAAGGAAGATTAGTTATTGGTTATTGATTATTGGTTATTAGAACCCAAAAACAACAAATAACAAATAACAAATAACTAATGACTACTGACTACTGACTAATGACTACTGACTAATTTGTTCGATCGGCATTTCAATGATAAACTCCGCTCCTTGACCTGGTGCTGAAACACAACTGAGTTTCCCACCGTGTTCCTGCACAACTTTGTGGGAAATTGACAGGCCCAAACCAGTACCTTTACCAGCGGGTTTGGTGGTAAAAAACGCCTCAAACAACTGCTGGCTGACTCCTTCCGGCATACCGGAGCCGTTGTCAGAAATCCGAATTATAGCATTCGAATTTTGGACTTCTGTCTTAATTTTAATTTTACTGCGATTAGCTTTAGCTTCAGCCACAGAGCGCCCCTGATTGTAATCCTCGATCGCATCGATCGCATTGCCGATCAAATTCATAAATACCTGATTAACTTTGCCAGCATAACACTCCACCAAAGGCAAGTTTCCATACTCCTTAATTACGGCAATTTCAGGATAGCTGCCGCGCGCTTTCAGACGACTTTGCAGAATCAGCAGGGTTCCTTCTATTCCTTCATGTAGGTTAACCTTGCTCAGATGAGTATCATCTTTGCGGGAGAAATTTCGCAGCGATCGCACAATTTCCCGAATGCGATCGGCTCCAACCTGCATCGAAGACATTGCTTTTGGCAAATCTTCTACCATAAAATCTAGTTCAATATCCTCAATTTTAGCTTGAATTTCTGCCGATGGCTGGGGAAAGTGCTGCTGGTACAAATCGATCAAATTCAGCAAATCTTCCGTGTAGTGACCGACATGAACAAGATTCCCACATACACTGTTTACCGGATTGTTAATTTCGTGAGCAACACCGGCGACCATTTGACCGAGTGTAGACATTTTTTCCGTGTGAATTAAGACGGCTTGAGTTTGCTGCAATTCCTGCAAAGTATTTTCAAGTTGCAGCTTTTGCTGGGTCAATTCAGTTTGCGATCGCAGCAAAGCTTCTTCACTACGTTTCTGTTCGGAAATATCAGTAATTAACCCTTCCAAAGCTATCAATTCTCCAGACTCAGAAAACACCCCTAAACCTTGTTCCCAAACCCACTTTAATTCGCCTGATTTAGAAGTAATGCGGTAATTGAGCTGATAGGGTCGATGTTGTTCTAAGGCAATCTGTACGGCGTTCCACAAAGTATCGCGGTCATCAGGGTGAGTCAATTCCGAGATAGAAACTGTCGAAGTTCCGAGAAACTCTTCAGGAGAATAACCAGCTAACTGATAGCAACCTTCGCTCACAAACTCCATACTGCGATCGGCATCATTGCGAAAACGGTAAGCCATTCCCGGCAAATTGCTCATCAGCGTAGCCAAGGCCCGCTGACTTTCCCGTAGGGCTTCTTCTGCGTGTTTGCGATCGGTAATATCCGTCATCACCGCCACCATACAGAGTTCGTCTCCCAAATTAATCAACTCAGCCGAGAGCAAACAAACCACCACCGCGCCCGACTTCATCTGAAACTCGCACTCGCGGTTGCGAACAACACCTTGCTCATCCAAAATTTGCCTAAAATTCGCTCTATCTTCTGGCCTTACCCAAATATTCAATTGTGGCACTGTCTGACCAATTACCTCTTGCTGAGAGTAACCCATCATCGACAAAAAACTATCATTAAAATCAATAAAAAGCCCCGTCGCAAAAGTAGTAATAGTCATCGGATCTGGACTAGATCGAAAAGCCTTAGAAAACTTTTCTTCCGACAAACCCAACTGTTTAATAGCTGACTCTAACTGACTTGTCCGTTTTTTAACCCGACATTCCAACACCTCATTAGCCTGCTTCAAAGCTTCCTCTGCAAGCACCCGATAAGTAATGTCCCGCACCACCGCTTGCAGCCCCATTTTGCCGCCAATATCCATAGAAGTAAGCAGCACCTCCGCCGGAAACTCCGAACCGTCTAACCTACAGTGCAGCCAGTCAAAACGGCAACTTCCTGCTGCAAAAGCCGCATTAATTCGCTCTTGTGATAGACTCATAGAATCTTGCCCATTTGGTTGCATTTGCGGGCTAAATTCCGAGGTATGCTTGCCACAAAACTCTGATTCAGTGGTGCATCCAAACAATTTTAAAGTAGCCGGATTGCAGTCCAACAAACCTATTTCATCTAGCAACATTACCGCATCGCTAGTCGATTCGTACAAAGTGCGAAACTTCCTTTCCGACGCCTGCAAAGAAGTAATCAACTGCATCTTTTCCTCGGCCGCCTGCTTTTGCTTAGTAATGTCCTGCATTACTTGAGAAAAGCCACGCAACTCTCCGCTTTCATCGCGCAATGCAGTCACAATAATATTCGCCCAAAATCGCGATCCATCCTTGCGAATCCGCCAGGCTTCATCCTCATATCTACCTTCTGCGAGCGCTGTCGCTAATTTTTGTTCAGGCTTACCAAGAGCAATAGCTTCCTGGGTGTAAAAACACTCAGAATGTTGACCGACTACTTCATAAGATTGATAGCCAAAAATGCGTTCTGCTCCAGAATTCCAGCTAGCTACATATCCGTCAGTATCTAACATAAATATAGCATAATCTTTAACGCCTTCAATTACCAAGCGTAGGCGTTCTTCGCTTTCTCGAAGTCCAGACTCGGCTTGCTTGCGCTGGGTGATATCTTCCACAAAACCTTCGTAGTAGAGCAATTCGCCATTTTCATTGCAGACAGCCCGCCCATTTTCTGAAATCCAAATTACTGTTCCGTCTCGGCGATAAATCTGCGACTCAAAATCCGACACGATGCCGTGTTCTTGCAAAGTAGAAATAAACTCGTCGCGTCGCTGGATATCGACATAAAGCTGGTGGCCGATATCAGTCAAACTGAGCATCATTTCCTCTGTGGAATTATACCCGTAGATGCTAGCCAGAGCTGGGTTAGCGCTGATGTAGCGCCCTTCAGGCGTTGTTTGAAAAATACCGGAAATAGCATTTTCAAATATACTATAATATTTGGCTTCCATTTGGTACAGCGCCTCCTTAATGTTCAGGCTGTCCATTGCTTTGTGTTCCATTTTTTGCTTTCTCACTTTTTAATACCCTGTGTCCTTCTTTGAATTCAAGATTTGGTAATGGTTGTTAGTAATATGTAAAATTGCCACAACACAGGGGCCATAGTTGTATCAAAAAATTCATATTGAGCAGCAGTGTACAAATTCTGTAGCGGTGCTGACATTTGGGCAGAAGTTTGGGGGTTTCGGTGTAAAATGCGGCCGGGAAGTCTGGTAAAATCCCGATCGACTCTCGGTTTTGTTGACAAGCTCGATCGGGCTAAATTTGACTATAACTAATAAATGACTAATTCTCCCGTACTCGTAACACCAGAGTTATCGACTGCTTCAACCCTGACAGCAGATTCTCCTCTGTGGCCCAGTTTGCTGCAACAATTGTTAGACAAACAATCTCTCGATCGCGCCACCGCGGCCAACTTAATGCAGGGATGGCTGAATGAAGCCATTCCCCCCGTACTTTCCGGCGCGATTTTAGTCGCCCTCCAAGCCAAAGGCATTTCGCCCCAAGAATTAGCCGGCATGGCTCAGGTATTGCAGTCTCAGTCTCTAGCAGGAGATTTCGGCTCGATTTCGCCCTCTTCGCTTTCGGAATCGACCGTACCTTTAATCGATACTTGCGGCACCGGCGGCGACGGCGCTTCCACCTTTAACATTTCCACTGCTGTCGCTTTTGTCGCCGCCGCCGGCCAAGTGCGAGTCGCCAAACACGGAAATCGATCGGCATCNNATCACCTTTTTATTTGCGCCTGGGTGGCATCCCGCACTCAAGGCTGTAGCGTCGCTCCGGCGCACTTTGAAGGTGCGGACTGTTTTTAACCTTTTGGGCCCCCTCGTCAATCCTATGCGCCCTACAGGCCAGGTAATCGGGGTGTTTGATCCGAGTCTGGTATCAACCATTGCCGAAGCTTTGGGCGAGTTGGGGACTAAGTTGGCTGTAGTCATTCATGGCAGAGAAAAGTTGGATGAAGCGGGTTTGGGAGATGTTTCAGACTTGGCGATTTTGTCCAATGGTAAAGTAGAAGTAACTACTTTGGATGCTAAAAAAGTAGGATTGACACCCTGTGCGATCGGCTTTTTAAAAGGAGGAAATGTTGAGGAAAATTCCGACATTTTGCGAAATGTTCTTCAGGGTAAGGGAACGCCGGCACAAATGGATGTTGTGGCTTTGAATGCGTCTTTGGCACTTCAGGTGGGAGGTGCAATTCCTTTGGGCGATCACGCAGCAGGGGTTGTTTTGGCCTCTGATATTTTATTGAGCGGCGAACCTTGGTTGAAGTTACAGCAGTTGGTTGATTTTTTGAAATGAAGTCAGTTCGGCAACGGATTATGTAACGGATGTAACGGATGTCAGGGAAGGAAGAAGGAAGAAGTCAGTGGTTATTGGTGATTGGTTATTGGTTAATTGTTATTGGTTAATTGTTATTTGCTAGTTCTAATAACCCATGCCCCATGCCCCATGCCCCATGCCCCATGCCCCATGCCCCATGCCCTATGCCCCATGCTCCATGTCTTCACTTCTTCCTTTTTGTTAGGAGCGCGATCGAAATTCAATCACATCTTGCTTAATCGTCACGTCTTTATCACCAAAAAAGTCGTGACCCAACAATCCGATATCTAGGGACGGCGAGATGGCCACAACTACATTTTGAATCGCCAGACCCCCAGCTTCCATAGAAGTCAAACGACAGAGGGGAAAAGTAGCATCTCCGTTGGGAGTTTTTGCTTTCACTGTTCCTTGAGTAACCACGCCCAAGGCTTTAGCCATTGCTGGTGTAATTACAGTGCCACTAGCTCCCGAATCTACCATCATATCGAACTTTTCTTTGCCGTTAAACGTGACTTCTATTACCGGGATATTAGCCTCTCTGCGTTTAATTTTTGCTTGAAAAACTCCCGAATTGGCCACCGGCGAAGTGGCGGGAGTCAATTCTTTGGGGAGAAAACCGCAGATGGATTGGCTCAAGTTGACAATTATACCGGAGGAGTTCCGCATGAAGCAGCCCTCGCTTTCTTGAGCCACCACTCGCGAGGAGTTAGGCCCGCTGTCAACTAAAATTGAACTGCTCACAGAAATAACTGCTGTTAAAACCACCAGTAAAGGTTTGCGTAGCTTGGGAAATTTCACTTGATGCTTGTATAGGTTTGAAATTAAAGGCTCTTGAGATTTGCTAGCCATAGTTGGGTTAAATGCTATGGGTCGATCGTAACAGCGACAACAGCCTTTTGGTATATATTTAGACTTTCTGCTCTGTTTAGATCGGATTTAGCTACAAAATGTCAAACAAAATACAGCAGTAAATGACTATCGAACCCAAAACTCAAATAGGATTTTTATTTTGCTGGCGATCCAGAAGTCCCTGTTAGGGATAAAAATAAGGTAACAATCAAGAGCAAAAATCAGCGAAAAGTAATTAAGGATGCCATGTCACTTTCAACTGCACAACCCGCTCTCCTAGTCCTGGCTGATGGTACTGCTTACCGCGGCTGGTCCTTTGGCGCTCACACCACCGTCGTCGGCGAAGTAGTATTCAATACAGGGATGACGGGCTATCAAGAAGTCTTGACCGATCCCAGTTATTCGGGACAAATCGTAACTTTTACTTATCCAGAATTGGGTAATACCGGGGTAAATCTCGAAGATGAAGAGTCTTCGCACCCCCATATTCGAGCAGCGATCGCTCGTAATGTATGCAGTCGCCCCAGCAACTGGCGATCGTCCCAATCTCTCCAAGACTACCTCAAACACTACAATATCCCAGGAATTTACGGCATCGACACCCGCGCCCTGACTCGCAAAATTCGCACGGTGGGAGCAATCAACGGTGGTATTTCTACCTCGATTCTCGATCCTGCTGAGCTGTTGGAGCAAGTCCAAGACGCGCCCAGCATGGACGGGCTGAATCTGGTTCGGGAAGTCACCACCCGCGAGGTTTATGAGTGGTCTGAAGCCACAGAATCGGTTTGGGAATTTAGTCCGACAGTCAAACCAGCCAATGGTGAAGTGTGGACGGTAGTGGCGATCGATTTTGGGATCAAGCGCAATATCCTGCGGCGTTTGGCCAGTTATGGCTGTCGGGTAATTGTTGTCCCCGCTGACACAACGCCAGAGGAAATCCTCAAGTACAACCCAGACGGCATTTTTCTATCCAACGGCCCCGGAGACCCCTCGGCGGTAACGGAAGGAATCGAGACTGCGAAAGCTTTGTTGAAGTCGGACAAACCTGTGTTCGGTATCTGCATGGGACACCAAATTTTGGGACTTTCCTTGGGTGCGGAAACTTTTAAACTCAAGTTCGGCCACCGGGGATTGAATCACCCGGCCGGTTTAACTCAGCAAGTGGAAATTACTAGCCAAAATCACGGTTTTGCGATCGACCCAGACTCGTTAGTCCCCGAACTAGAAATTACTCATCTCAATTTGAACGATCGCACCGTAGCAGGATTGAAGCACAAAACCCTGCCACTGTTCTCAGTCCAGTACCACCCCGAAGCCAGCCCCGGCCCCCATGATGCCGACTATTTGTTCGATCGATTCGTCCAGTCGATGCGAGAAAATCAGAAAGTAGCCGTTAGTCAGTAGTCAGCAGTCATTGGTCAATAGTCAGCAGTCATTGGTCAGTAGTCATTAGTCAGTGGTCAATAGTCAGCAGTCATTGGTTAGTAGTCAACAGTCAGTGGTCAATAGTCAACAGTCAGCTAACCAATAACCAATAACCAATAACCAATAACCAATAACCAATAACCAATAACCAATGACTAATGACCAATAACTAAAAACAATAGACAAAAAGCCAAAAAGATCGTATAATGGAGCCTCGACTTTAAGCAATATCTAGCTAGGAGGGTGTCATTTCTGAGTCATTGACCCTGACCGTTAGCCTCAGAGGCACTCGCGAAGTCAGGGATAACTATCAGCTATTTCGCCTGACAGGTCTGCTGGACGCTTTTTCCGAGGCAACTTTTCGGAAGGTACTGACCAAATGTATCGACGACGGCCCAAAACACGTAATTTTGGACTTGTCTAAAATTGACTTTGTGGATAGTTCAGGCTTGGGTGCGCTTGTGCAACTTGTCAAGAAAGCCCAAAGTCTGGAGGGGACATTGCAAATTGTTTCCAATCCCCGCGTAACTCAGACTGTTAAACTGGTTCGCTTAGAGAAATTTTTGTCTTTGCAGCCGACAGTTGATGAGGCCGTAAAAAACGTCAAGGATGCTTGACGCCAAAGTGGATGAGATTAGCTATCCGGTTCTCAATGCTGGATAGCAAATTTTTATGTTTGTAGCGGCAAAAGAGTATTGTAAAACTTCATTAAGTTTGTAAGCATCAATAGACAATGGTAGTATCATATAGTCAGAAGGGTAGATTGATTAACGCCGATGTTAACGGGTCTTACAATATTTTGAGAAAANNAAAGCGAAAGGGGAGGGACTCAACGCCTCCCATGGCACTGTAATAGATGACTATACTTTTACCAGCTATTACAAAACATCGCTATAATTATTGAAGTGATGAACTAAGTAAGTGACTAGACAAACCAAGCTGTGCGGAATTTTGATGAAAAAAGTATGTCGCCGATCGCA
>DPLL01000240.1 GCA_003542015.1 Microcoleaceae cyanobacterium UBA9251
CTTCTTAAAGAAGTCGGGGCTCTTGGTCTTGTAAAACTTTATTCTTCCTTGCTTCGGCTATATATCCTAAGACTAAGAAAGCACATTGTGAGCTAATTTAACTTTACCTAACGCTGTCTTTCTACTCTCAAAAAGTTTCATAACTCCAGAGGAGATAGTCTCAACAACATCGGGGTCGCAGTAGGAGAGAAAGTCTTCGGAGGCAAGATGACCTGCAAAAAACTCTTTAGCTTTATCCAAAAATTTTTCTGTTTCAGCAAAGCCGATAGATTTGATAATAAACGTAGAAACGGGGGAGTTTTTAATATCATAGGGCGATTCTTGATTGCGTCCTATTTCTAGCAGGTCTAAGACTTCTTTTTGCAACTGACTGTCTAGAGGATAGGCGCTCTGTTTGTCGGGCAAGTAATCTTCCAAAACCGAGGTTTTAAATCCTGGTACGCGCAATTCTCCCATCATAGTTGAGAGGGGAATATCGCGGCCTAAGCGGTGGGCAAGGGCTTCCAAAATGGCGATCGTAATCAGCTTCACGCCTAAATAAAGTTTGGCGACTGCGAGATTGTGGCGAGTTGTGGCAATCAGATTAGTGTATGCTTCATCGTCGGGTTCTTGCATAAAATGCTGGAAAACCAGTTCGGGTTTGAGGAAATTCAAAAATCCTTCCATCTTTTGCAGAGATCTGCGATATCCGCCCACAGTATAAGAATTGACATTGCTCAATTCGTGGTTAGTTTCTGGCATCAAATTCCAGGTATTGTCTAAGAAATTCGAGGAATTTGGAGAGGCAAAATTCTCGACATCTCTATTTGCTAATCTGACAGATCGCTTGACAATTTCTGCGGTTTCGGCATCACTCCATCCCAAATTAAAATCACGATTCACACTGACCAAACGCTGGTGCAAAAGTTCGATCGCTCTTAAACCGCTGGCCGAAACCCCACGAAAAGGAATAGTAGCTTCGATGCAAGCTGTTATTTGAGCGATCGTACTAGCTGGTAAGAAAGGTTCCAAAGATTTCCCAGCAATAATGGCGCTCAAAAATTCGTTTTGGCCGGCAAAGGGAGAAAGAATTTGACCGGGAATAAACCCAAATACTGAGGCCACAAGCTGATACATGGCATCATTGGGGAGTTCGGCTTCATCTCTAATCACTAACTGCGATCGCACCTCCTTGACAAAAGGACAAAGGGCGCTGCTAATATTGAAACCGACACCCTGATCGACTTGTACGTACACCAGGTCGTGAAATAGCGCAGCCAATACTTCGATCGGATCGACGGACCCCCCAACCTCAAAAATGTGTTCCGACGTGTGAAAATAGCGCCAAGGCCCCCTCATCGTTTGAATGATTAGCTCGGCGATTTGTTCTAACTTGGCAATTTCGACTCTACCGCCTAATTGCTCGATCGAGCTGACCAAGCAATCCAAGCACCGTTTTTGTTCTCCGAAAAGCTCCATTTACGCACCTCCAGTGCATTCCCTGATTCCTGCGCTTGATTGCATCCTATCAAAACTCGTTGCGATTGTGCCAGGATTCGTCACTCAAAAATTGCAAATTTTAGGGAAAAGGGGGTGAGGGGGAGGGAAAGAGGGAGAGGGGGGGGAAGAGGGAGATCGGGAAATTAAATATTAAAAATTCTGCATTTGTGGAGATTCGGGGAACTTGGGCGATCGGTATCTTGAATTACAGTAATTAGAGAAAAAGTTGATGAATTTTTGATGAATTTTTGATGAATTTTTGACAAAAGCTGTGGGTGGGTAGCAATTCAGCTTCAAGCTGCTGTGGTGTAAATGCTGCGTCCGGCCTCAGAATAAGATTCGTAAACGTGCTGGTAAACCTCTTGACACTTGCGCTGATATACTGCGGTTGAATAACTTTCGGGAAGTTGATCTAAAGCTTCTTCAATGGTCACTTTAACTGCTGCTTTGGTTTGCTGTCGCCGGCGCCAATCTAATACTAATTTTTGTTGCTTAAGGGTTGACAAAAGTTCCTGTGCTACTTGCTTAATTTCCAGTTGTTCTTTCTCGGTTAAGGTAATATCTGGTTTAGTCAACAAGTCAAAAAGTGCTAATTCTTCCTCTGTCAAATTCTCGGATATTGCCCGTTTATCTTCAATGTTTAGTTCTTGGGCAAGTTCTACCAAATCGGTAAAAAATGCCTCTACATTCCGATAACCAGCATTATATTCATCAATCATAAGCTGGAATTTGTCCCAGTAATTCATCCGGCTTTTATTGAGGCGTAGCATCTGGGTTAATTGGCTGCTAATTACTCTTTTGAGTTTCTCAATTTCTGTGCGTTTGTAACCAGATTTAAACTGGAATTTGAGGGCTTCACAGTCAATTTGGCTGAGGTCAATTAGTTGATTTGAGTCGGGAATGATATAATTTAAAGTGTCGATGGATTTGTCCAGAATTTCCTCAAAGGCGGCTTTGACTTCGGCAATGTCTACCTGGGGAGTTAGACTTTTAATGCGCTTGGTAATTTCAGCAAAAGCATATAAAATCGGATGAAAATCAACGGCTGCGGGGTCTGGGAGAATGGCTTTATAGAGTTTATTAACGTTCTGAGTTAGTGCTAGATATCGCTGCTTAGATTCATCGTTGATGAGGATGGCTTCGACGGCATCATTCCATAGTTTGGTACGGGCTAAGGCTTCGGTGGTGGCTTGGATTTGGTCGAAATTGATAGCGCGTTGGGTGCAGAATTGTAGCGTTTCTGCGATCGCACTTCTCAATTCATCGACTAGGGCGGCTTTCGATTGTACCGGAGTGTCGCCTTCTCTGACATCGCCACCGGAGGCGGAACCGTAAATTGCTAGGGCTTTCTGCAAGTCGCGAAACACGCCGATATAGTCTACAATCAGCCCGTTGACTTTATCCCCAAATACGCGATTAGCCCTAGCGATGGTTTGCATTAGGGTGTGGTTTCGCATTGGTTTGTCGAGGTAAATGGTGGAACAACTAGGCGCATCAAAACCTGTCATCCACATGGCGCAGACAAAGACGATTCTCAAGGGGTTTTTAGCATCTTTGAATTTCTCGTCTAATTCGGGTTTTTCTTTGGCGAGACGGTGGCGGTGAGGTTTAATCGTTAAGCCTTTTTTGTTAAAGATTTCTTCCTCATTCTGGGAGGAAGAAATGATTACGGCCATGTCGGTTTCTGCTAGGTATTGAATCTGGGCGGTTAGCTGTTCGCGTTCGTTAGGGGTTGTTTTTGAACCCGGAGATCCCCCCCAGCCCCCCTTAATAAGGGGGGAGAATTCATTCAAACTCCCACTTGTTAAGGGGGGATCGGATTCACTCAAAGT
>DPLL01000159.1 GCA_003542015.1 Microcoleaceae cyanobacterium UBA9251
GCAGAAATAGCCTACCAATCTCGCATCCTGCTGGCAAATTTGCTCAACTCATCTCTGGATGGAATAGCAGCAGTGCAGGCGGTGAAGGGAGATATCGCGGGAGAAATTGAAGATTTTCGCTGCTTAGTAGTTAATCCTGTCTTTGCTAAACTGTTAGGCAAAAAACGAGCCGAACTCGCGGGCGCAGCAGAAATGAAAAAACTGCTTAATCAATTGATTCCAGGATTGTTTGATTTATTAGTAGAGGTTGTTGAGACTGGAGAATCGCTTGAAGGAGAGGTTCATCTAGAAAGTGATGACCTTGGCAAATGCTATTATTTAACTGCTGTGAAATTGGGAGACGCTTGCTCAATTACCATCCGCGATCTTCCAGGATTAAAACAGTCGCCGTTAAAGTCAATGATGGAACTGAATCAACCACCTACTAGCATCCAATAGCATTAATATTAAATCCTCTCTTCATCGGAATGATATAAACGGATTGACAAGGAAGTCGTGTCCCTACAATTAATGGGGTAGGGACACGACTTCCTTGTCACTCGGTATCATTCCGATGCAACCGGAAACGATATAACGAAGTATTTTTGTCAGAAATTACGCACTCGGACCTGAGAAACCGGGTTTTTACCAAATCTGTCTGCTGTAACGTGTCTTCTCGTAAAAAACCCGGTTTCTGACCACCCGTGCGCTAAAAATATCAAGATTCACCAACCAAGGGTTCAGTTAAATCCAGAATCTTCTCAAACTGAAACTTCTTCACCCAATTTCTGAGAGTTTGAAGCTCGAAAGCGTGAGATTCAGGAATGTCATCAAGGAGTTGAGAAACTAATTCTGAATCCGCGTCAAGAGCTGCTTCATGGAATTTTACAATCCATTTTTTTGACATCGCTGCTAATAAATCTGTTACATTTAACGGTTCTCCCGTCACATTAGAAGGGGGATACAGTGGCTCTTCTTCTTGATAAATATAACTGACACCCAAATGTTTTGCCATGATGTCAAAGATGGCTTCTTTCTGGAACTGTTTTCGCACAAAATCATCGCAGCCAGCCGATAAAATAACTGCCTTTTCTTCTTCCCACACGCTAGCAGAAATAGCAATAACAGCAGTAGCTTGACCTTTGATGGTGCCTTTAATCTGTTTCGTGGCTTCATAACCATCCATAACGGGCATTCTCATGTCCATCCAGATGAGATGCGGTGAGTATGAATCCCAAATTTCCAGGGCTTCAATACCATTAGTTGCTTCTTGTAGTTCAAAACCAAGAGGTTTGAGGAGTGTAACTAACAGTTTCCGATTGTCATCTTGATCATCGACTACTAGGATACGATATTGGGGTTGATTGGGTGCTAAAGCAATGACGCGATGATTGTAGGGTTGGTTTTGAATTGCGCTATCAGCGATGCCCACAGAAATGTCAAATTGAAATGTTGTGCCAGAGGTCGCTAGAGGCTTTGTATCATCAGATAATTCCCTGAGAGGCATTCCAGAGGTGAAAACTTTGCCGCCACTAATGACTGTTATTTCACCTCCCATCAAGCGGACAAATTGATGGCTAATGGTCAGTCCTAATCCCGTTCCTTGTTGCACTTTTTGACCTGATGCTGTTTGCACGAAGGGCTTGAATAGTTGCTCCAGTTCGTCTGCGGCAATGCCAACTCCCGTATCTTTTATTTCAAAGGTAATGGTTTTTGGTTTTTGGTTGTTTGTTATTTGTGTTTCGGCTTCACTTTTGCCTTTGGCATTTTTACTTTTTACTTCTACAGACACGCTTCCAGAAGAGGTAAACTTAAGGGCATTACCGATTAAGTTAATTAGCACTTGCCGTAACTTAACTTCATCAGCGTAGATGTATTTGGGAAGATCGGCAGCACATTCAAATCGTAATTGTAAGCCTTGATCTTTGGCTTTCAACGCAAACATATCCTCGATATCAGCTAATAAGTGATGGATGTTTAAATTATTTTCCGATAGCGTCATGCGTCCAGCTTCGACTTTGGAAAGGTCAAGCACCTGATTAATTAGAGATAATAAATGATCTCCACTGCGATGAATAATGTTAAGGTTTTCTTTTTGTTCATTTAACAGATTTTGATCCTGATTCATCAGTTGAGAAAAGCCGAGAATGGCGTTGAGGGGAGTTCGCAATTCGTGGCTCATGTTGGCAAGGAAAGTGCTTTTGGCGAGGTTGGCGGCAACGGCTGTTTCTTTTGCTAGTTCGAGTTCTGCTTCTGTTTTTTTGCGCTCGCTAATTTCTTGTTCTAAACGGACATTTTCGATGAGGGTTTTTTCGGCTTGTTTGCGATCGCTAATATCTTGAAAAGCTGCGATCGCATATTCTACATTACCCGTCTCATCAAAAATTGGCGTACTGGTTGATTCTACAAAAATGCTCCCGTCGCTGTGATGTATTTCCAAGTCATCTGCTCGTGCTTTTTCACCGCCAAGCGATCGCACGACGGGAAACTGTTCGACTGGGTATATCTCCCCAGTGCCGGCTCGATAAACGCCATAGGTTTCTGATAGTTGCTGGGTTTCTGTTTTTGGTAAATCTTGAATATTCAGTAACTGCTGTGCAACTTGATTGGTGTAGATGATTTGTCCTTTGGCGTCGTGAACGGAAATGCCCAGGGGAATAGCATTGAGGAATTTATTCAGGCGATTTTGCGTCGATTGTACTTGGGTGTAGAGTCTGGCGTTGGTAAGGGCGATCGCCGCCTGACTTGATAATAGTTGAATTAGTTCCAGGCGATCGGGTGTAAAGACGCCATCTGCTAAATTATTTTCCAAGTAAACAATGCCAATTAATTGCCCTTGATTCAGCAGAGGAGCGCAAAGAATTGACTTGGGCTGCTGTGTTTTGATATAAGCATCTTGGGTAAATCTGCCTTCACGATAAACATTGGTTTCAATCAGTCCTTCTTGAGTCCTTTCAACATAGTTAATTACCGATAAAGGCAGGCAGGTTTCTATTGGAGTCGATTGCAACACCATCACCTGATTTGAGTTAGCCTCGCCTGACGCTTCGACTCTTAGTTGTCCTTGAGATTCTAAAATTAGATAGCCAGTTTGTGCCCCGCAACTTTCCAGCAGGATTCTCATCAAAGTCGTGAGGAGTTTATCCAACTCAATTTCACTGGCGATCGCCTGAGATGCTTTCATCAATGCTGCCAAATCCAGGGTTTCACCTGAAGTGCTGCCAGAGGTATTAGACAGGCTGTTGCGCGAATATATGGACGTATTGGCTGTCATAAAACGCTTTAAAAGTTGTGGATACTGTCGTTTCAAATCTGTCATTTTAGCTGTTGCACCCCAAAGTAAATAGCAGTAGTAAGCATTTGTCATATAGGCTTCGGCAACTTGCTCTTTTCCCCAAGCGAGGTAAAACTTGGCAGCCAATTCATTAGCCAAAGCCTCTTCGTTGATGTAGTCATTTTCTTTGGCTAAGGCAATGGCGCGATCGTAATAGTCTATAGCGAGAGTGGTTTCACCCAAAACTCGATATCGCTCTGCTTCCACTAGATAGAATTTATGGAGGTGAGTCATCGGAGCAAAATGCGCCCATTTTTTGATATTTTTCTGATTGGATTCAACCTTTTTCAGGATTTGTTTTTGCTCAAATTTAGAAACATCAAAATATATAGCAAGATGAGTAAGGGAATTGTAAAAATGAGAAAGAGGAACAGATCCCACAGCACTGTTTATATTTTTTTCGACCAAGGCGGCATTTTCCAGGGCTTGCTGATAGTCTTGAAAAAGATAGCCGAGGTATAATTTAAAAAAATAGATGGAGTGACAAATATTTGTAGTATTCGCCGCCAAATGAATGGGCAGCATTTTTATTTCATCATAGCTTTCACCGATTAAACGGCACTTATCTTCAGCCCGACCCATTAAGTTCAATACGACCTGCCGCTGGAGTTGATTGTAATAAAAGAATGTTTCTTGATTGAATTGCCTGAAAGCGTTACTGTACATAGCCATCTCGCGTTCCAGCCTTGTCAGTTCCTTGCCCGCTACCAAGGAATAGTAGCAGTATGCGCCGGCTGAAAAACTCGCATATTCTAAATCTCCGGTTTCCCGTCCAATCAAGTAAGCATCTAGCAAAGGGGTTAAGCTTTCCCTAATATGCTCGTGCCAATGTCTAATAAAGTAATTAAAGATAAATAATGTCCGAGATTTAAGTTCTTCGGCTTTGAATTTATCGACTAACAGGAGAGCAACTTTCCCAAATCGATAGCCGGAGTTAACATCATTTACGACTTCTCCAGAAAGAATTAGTCCGTAGGTAGCATAAGCATAAGATGACACAGGACTATTACCATATTTGACTGATAAATTAACCTGTTTAAACACAATCAGCGGAAACAATTCTGGTGTGGCGAAATAGGCAGCAGACAACATAATTGATAGGATACGCATGGCGGCTATCTTGTCAGGATCGGTCATTTCTGGCAGGCCGCTCAAGTCCTCGATTCGTTTCCCTGCTAAACTTAACTTTGTATTCACAAGTTCAAGGAAAATATTTAATTTTGTTGGTTTTTTTGGAAAGCGAATCCCCAACAGCTTTAATACTGAAAGTGCCGTTTCTATAGCTTCCAGAGGTTTGTTTTGTGCTGTATAAGCTTGAATCTTGACTTCATAGACTTTCACTTTGTCCAGCAACGAAGGAGCTTGTTGAAGCACAAGCTCAGCCAATTTTTCCATTTCCTCAACGTGGCCACTCAAGATAGCAGCTTCTACTGTTTCCACATACAGTGTCAGAGTTAGGTCATACTGACGAAGCCAACTATCTGCACTCAGGCAATTTATACCAAGTCTTAAGTAATTCCACGCGGGTTTCCAAGCTGCTGATGCCTTCGCTTTTTTGCCAGCAATCAGATTTAATTGAGCCAGTTTATCTCTTTCTAATTGGACGTCAATTGCTTCAATACCGAAGTTTAGTTGATTGACAATATCAAAAATCTTTTGTTGGAGGATCTGTTGCGGTGTATTTTGTAACAACAGTTGCCCGACTTTCCAGTGAACCGCTTGCTTATCGTCTGGGGGAATTAGGGAATAGGCTGCTTGCTGAATGCGATCGTGAGCAAATTTATAGGTAATTTTTAAGTCATTCGCATCTCGGTTTGTTTTCAGGAATTTGTAATCATCCCCAAGGGGTAATATCAATCCCGATTGAATGGCATCCCACAATTCATTTGCCGCTGCTTTTTGAGAAGTTTCATTAATAATTGAAAGGGTTTGTAAATCAAATTGGTTGCCAATACAAGCGGCTAATCGTAAAACTTTTTGTGCTGACTCTGATAAGGTTTGAATTTTATCTGCCATGAACTCAACAACGTTATCAGTAATATTCCTAGTTATAATTTGCTCTAAATCCCAATCCCAAGCCCCAGCATTAGTATCAAATTTCAGCAATTGCTCTGTATAAAGTGACTTCAGAAACTCTTTGATAAAAAACGGATTTCCTTGTGTTTTTTGCCAAACCAAATCGGCTAATCTTTGCGCCTGGATGCGATCGGTTTTCAGCGTATCCGCAATGAATTCATTAACCTGGTTTAAATTTAGGGGTGAAAGGGAGAGATGATTAATTACTACTCCCTGTTTTTTCATCTCAGATAAAGTCAGCATTGCAGGATGAGTTGCAGTGACTTCGTTATCTCGATAAGCTCCGATTACAAACAGGTATTGAGTAGTAAAATCGGTCATTATCAACTGGAGCAATTGCAGCGTAGCGCTGTCTGTCCATTGAAGGTCGTCTAGAAATAAGACGAGAGGATGCTCTTTTTGACAAAAGACATGAATCAAGTTTTGAAAAGCTAAATTAAACCGATTTTGTGCTTCTGTTGGCGGCAATTCTGGGACGGGATTCTGTTTGCCAATAATCAGTTCAACTTCGGGAATAACATCAATAATAATTTGTCCGTTGCTGCCTAATGCGCGTTGAATCTGCTCTTGCCACTGTTGTAATTGGGGTTGAGTTTCGGTGAGCAATTGCCGCACCAATTCTTGGAAAGCCGCGACTAAAGCTTGATAGGGAATATCGCGTTGCAACTGGTCAAATTTCCCTGCTATAAAGTAGCCGCTTTTTTGAGTAATGAGTTTATACAATTCCTGAACTAAAGCTGATTTTCCAATGCCAGAGTATCCAGAAATTAGCATGAGTTCAGTTTGTCCTTGTAACTGTACGGGACAATGTTCAGGACTTACGCATTCTTGACGCTGTTCCAAAGGTTTGAGATTCTTCGCGACCCTCAGAATGACAGAATTATCTTCCAATGCGTAAGTCCTGTGTTGTGACTCAGTTGTCGTTGGGTTGCTCGCCCCTAGTTTTTTCTCTTCTCCCGAAGTTACGCGAACAAAAGCAGCCAATAATGACTCAATCTGTGATTCTCTCCCGTACAGTTTTTGAGGGAGTTGTAATTGAGGATAAATGTCTTGGTATCCCAAGGAAAAAGCTTGAATTTTACCATTTATAGATTGAGCGAGACAAGTTTTTAAATCTGCCTTGATTCCCCAAGCACTCTGATATCTATATTCCGCCGTTTTTGCCATTAACTTCATGACAATTTCTGAGACATTCAAGGGGATTTTTGGATTGATTTTATGAGGTGGAGTCGGTTGTTTGGCAATATGGCAATGGACTAATTCAAGGGCATCGACGGATGCAAAAGGCAACTGGTTGGTTAGCAGTTCATAGAAAGTAACGCCCAGAGAATAAAAGTCGGTGCGGTAGTCGATTACTCGATTCATCCGTCCTGTTTGTTCGGGGGAAATATAAGCTAATGTTCCTTCTAGAAGATTAGGACTTTTGAGGCTGGGATTTTCTTGGGATAGGATGGTAGATAAGCCAAAGTCAATAATTTTTAATTGTCCGGTTTGAAGATTCAAGACAATGTTAGATGAATTGAGATCTTTGTGAATGACTTTGTTTTGATGAACTTTGCCTAAAGCCTGTGTAATTTGGATGGCAAGGTGGAGAAATTCTGATACTGAAAATGTACGACGTTCCAGCAGAATTTTTAATGACTCTCCGCCAAAATCCTCCAACAACATAACTTGTGTGTTCTGGTATTTTCTTAACTCGTAGGCTTTAATCGTTCCCTTGAAATTAAGACGGCAAGTGATTTCGTATTCCTGCTGATAGCGGTAGAGTTCGGCTGGGTTCGGATAATCCTGTTTGAGGAGTTTCAAAATCACTGGTTGCTGATTTTGATTCAGGATGCCTCGGTATACGAGTGAATTAGCACTTTCGTAAATTTGGCTGACAATTGTGATATCTGGCAGTGAAATCATAATGGAGTTCGCTTTCGTACTTGTCAACTACAGCTTTTTTTGTCTCTAGTCTCAAAGGTCGAATTATGAGTAGGTAAGATCTCTTACGAGTCTAACATTTTTATTCGGGAGAATGTCAAGCCTAATTTATTGATTTTAGCCAGAAGTGTTGCCTGTGAGTGAAAAATAAAAAAATTGATTTTCATTATGATATAACGATCGCGACTAAGTTTAATTAACGATCAAATACCAGGATAAATAGTTATAGTAAAATCCTCAAAAATTTAGGATTGGTATCTGATACAAAGAGCGAGTTTAAGTAGATGAGTGAGAAAATACATAAGTAGTCAAAAGCGAGGTTAAACGCAGTGAAACGCAGCAATGGCAATGGTTATGATAGCTTGACATTTTGTTACATAGTCAGGTTTATTTGCGCCTACCTACTTACTTCGACGCGGCTATCAGGGGTTGGCAAACATTCCGATACGAGTGTTGCTGACGGTTCCATTTATGTTGCAATTGGTGGGAGCGTTTGGCATAGTCGGTTATTTGTCCGATCGCAGTGGACAGCAATCAGTGAGGGAACTTGCAACCAACTCACGCAACAGGTGTCGCTGCGGATTCAAGAACCACCTACCTACACGCCCCCCAAGACGTTGTAGCAGCGAACTATCTGGGAATAGAGCAGGGAACCTTTGACCTCAAAGACTTTGAGCAACTGCGACAGCAATTTTGGCAACAAATCACCCTCAACCCCTTACAAGGTGAGTCGCTGAAAGCCCCGTGACTTTAGTCCGGGGATGAAACCGTTTTGCAGACTTTAGTCTGCCTTCCAGTTTTTGATTAAGTCAGGCAATGATAGTCTTAAACGTTCTTGCCAGTCAGAGATGGATTTTAATTCTTTGGCTAATTCTACATCCATCCTTAAGCATACTGGACTACTGATTAAGGGTTTTTCTCTATTCGTTGTGTATCGATCCTTGTGATTTTTTTTGAAAGGCATTGTCATTTGTCCAGTAATCATGTATACTTGTATTATAGACCGAGGAAGCAGGGGATGTTAAT
>DPLL01000160.1 GCA_003542015.1 Microcoleaceae cyanobacterium UBA9251
GGGGGGGACAGGAATCTTCTCAAAGTCAACCCCTACTCACACCCTACTCCCTTCTTAAGGGGGATTTAGGGGGATCTAGACTGGGGTGAAAGCGAGATTTCTCATGGCTTTCAGGCTTAAGTTGACACTCCTTGGGCTCTTGGAGTGTCCCTAAAGGAATATATCGATCGCGCGGTGTACTTCATAAACCTGGAATCTGCTGTATGTGTTGCGAATTGGCGGGCGATCGCCTATTTTATGAGATACTAGGGTAATTTGCCAGCGTTAAACATAATTGAAAATGGATCACCAAAATTTAGACTTAATCGAGAAAATTCGCCAGCAATTTGACTATGCCCCTTTTCCCAGAATCCCTCTCGAAAAATCTCCTGAGTCTAACTTTGAGTTACTTTACCTTCACAACCTTGTAACTGCTTACTACTTCAGAAATAAAAAAGTCATCAATACCGAAGGAAAACTGATTCTGGATGCGGGATGCGGTAGTGGCTACAAATCCTTAGTTTTGGCTCAAGCTAATCCGGGAGCTAAAATTGTGGGAATTGATTTATCAGAAGAATCAGTTAAATTAGCCCGCCACCGCTTGCAATATCACGGATTTGAAAATGCCGAATTTTATGCTATCAAAATAGAAGAATTACCGAGTTTAGGGTTGCAGTTTGACTATATCAATGCTGACGAAGTTCTGTATCTCTTGCCCGATGCTATTGCTGGATTGCAGGCGATGAAGTCTGTTTTGGCTCCCGATGGAATTATTCGCACAAACCTACACAGTGCCAATGGTAGAGCCGGAGTATTTCGCGCTCAAGCTGTTTTCAAAGCAATGGGATTAATGGATGGAAGTCCGGGAGAATTGGAGATAGAAATAGTCCGGGAAACTATGGAAGCCTTGAGAGATGAAATAGGGCTCAAGACGGCTGGGTGGAATGCCACTCTCGCCCAGGATGAGTCATGGATTATGTCTAACTATTTATTAGTTGGTGATAAAGGTTGTACCATTCCTGAAGTCTTTGCCATGTTGAGATCTGCTGATTTAGAGTTCATCAACATGGTGGCTTGGCGCAGGTGGGATTTGATGGATTTGTTCAAAGATGCAGATGATTTGCCTCCGTTTTTGGCGATGAGTCTGCCAGAAGCTTCTCTGGAAGAGCGACTGCATTTGTTTGACTTGTTACATCCCCTGCACCGTTTGTTTGATTTCTGGTGCGGCAATCCCCATCAGGCTCAGGATTTTGTGCCAGTGGCGGAATGGACAGAGGCTCAATGGCGGGAAGCACGAGTCCACCTGCACCCTCAACTGAGGACTTCGCAGATTAGGGAAGATTTGATGAATTGCATTGACAGCCAGACGCCGTTTGAGATTAGTCGTTATATTATTGTGCCGACTTTAGCGCCGATCGCGATCGACTGTATAATAGCTGCTTGCTTGCTACCTCTGTGGGAGGGGCCGCAGTCTGTGGTGTCGCTAGTTCAGAAGTGGCTCCAAATCCGCTCCCAGATGGCTGTTAACCTAGAGCCTGTTAGCGAGGAGACTGCCGCCTCGGAAGTCAAGGAACTGTTGAGTGGGCTGGAAGTCTTTCTGTATGTGCTTTTGGAGCATTAGAGCTAGGAGTTGAAAAAAAAAATAGTTGGGGGTGATATTAAAGTGTCGATAACTGGGTAAGTTACATATAAGAGATTAATTGACCGCGACTTAAATGCCAGTCTAAACATTTTAAACTGGAAACCCTCGGCTTGAGGGGGATAGCCTACTTATCTTGGGATGGCCGACCACCCAACAGCGTAGGAAGTAAACACTAATTACTCAAACTAGGTTTGGGTAAGTTTAGATAAGTTTTATGAAGCAGTTAGAAATCGAGCATCCCACCCCTCAAGGAGAAAAGACTTATGAAGACTGAACTTAAAGCCAAGTTCCTGCAACACATCAACAAAAAAAGACAGGATCAAGGTTTCACACTGATTGAACTGCTGGTTGTTATCATCATTATCGGTATTTTGTCGGCGATCGCTTTGCCTTCCTTCCTCAGCCAAGCAAACAAAGCCAAGCAATCTGAAGGTAAGCAGTACGTTTCATCAATTAACAAAGCTCAGCAAGCAGTCTACGCAGAGAAGAATGCATTTGCCAGCGATATTACTGAATTGGGTCTTGGTCTCAAATCTTCAACCAGTAACTATACCTACACGCTAGGAAGTAGCACGAATGGAGGTACATCTCTTGCAACTCCACTCGGAGGTGCTAATGCTTCTCTCAAAGGATATGCAGGAACTGTGGGGCTAGTTCCAAGTGGAGAGGCAAAAGGTACGCAGTCCATACTTTGTGAAACGACTGGAGTTGGTACGCCTACAGCCATTACACCCGATGGTACCGCAGCTACTATTGCTTGTACCGCCACCACCATGACGGCAGTTACCAAGTAGTTGCTGAGTGCAACAATTTTCTGCTTGTGTAGAACAACAAAAAAGTGGGTGGTATCCTCTGTGCTGCCCGCTTTAGTGTGTTTGCTATATCTCTGACCAAGTTAAAGAAAATCCTACTGAAAACTGTATTTATCCCCTTGTAACATGATTTCTAAAGATTTATCGGCTGTTATATCCGATGAGCAAAACCAAGCCCATCAATGTATGCTTAAAGGCAATTATATTCAGGCTGCGGCGCTTTATGAACTGGCGATTGAAACCGCACCAGATACTAAGTCTTACTACTGGCACTTGGGATTGATGTTCCTGTTGCAAGGACAAGAGGCAGAAGCTCAGACAACTTGGCTGCTTGGAATGACAGAAGGGGAGCCTGAAGAAATAGATTTGTGGACTGAAGAATTGATACAGGTGCTTCAGGCGGAAGCAGAGCGAAGAAGATTGGAGGTGGGCGATTATAGAACCGCTTGGGCAATTCGGCAGCACATAAGAGAAATTCAACCTAGAGATATTAATAACCTGTTGCATTTGATGGGACTTTCCACTCTGTTGAAGACATACACAGGGGAGGAACTGACAGATTTAGGCGTTTTAGAGCTTCTTAAGTCTGAAGAAGGGAATGGGGTAGACTCTGAACTATTACTACAAGTGTGGAAGGATGTGTTAGATCAAGCTCCTTTGCATCCGTCAACCTTTGAGTTCACAGAAGCGTGTTTAGCCTATGTCAAGGAACCTCTAGCTTTTGTGGACGCTTTGATCCCATTTGTTTATCATATTTCTTACTCAGCAAAGGACTTTCCTTTGGCAGCCCGATTCACTGAATTAGGCTTGCGTTTGATTCCTGAACATCCCGAATTACTACGTGCTATATCTTGTTTTTATCAAGATATTTGTGAATTTTCTAAGGGAATAGAGGCTGCTAAGTTGTGCTATTCTCTCATGGAAAGCATATCGGATAAAATTTATGCAAATCTGTTAGTAATGCGGGGTTTGATGAGTGCAGGAGGTTATTGGGATGAAGTTGGTTCTGCATTGGAAGTGCAGAAATCATTGCTAGCTTCTCTGCTAGCAACGCCACCGACATCCCTGGATTTAAGTGCTGCGATCCGCTTATTCAACTCTACCTTTTTCTTCCCTTATTTTGAAGATAGAGCGGATAAAAATGGACAAATTCGCAGTCAAGTATCTCAGATTGCTCAGTTAAACGTAGAAAATTGTAATAAGGAGCGAGTGGAGCGATATCGCCAGCGGCAGTCGCCTATTCTGAAAACAGGAGTTCCTACTAGACGTTTGAAGATTGGATATCTTTCTTATTGCCTGCGTGGTCATTCTGTAGGTTGGCTAGCGCGATGGCTTTTTCAGTACCATGACCGTGAACGCTTTGAAATCAATGCCTACTTAATGGGTTCTGAACTGACCGAAAATCCATTGCAGGAATGGTACATCAGCCAAGTTTCTAAAGCCCATAAATTAGGACTAAGTGGGGCAGAAGCTGCTGATAAAATTTACGAGGATGAGATTGATATTTTGATCGACTTAGATACTATTACCCTGACTGCTACTTGTGAAACAATGGCAATGAAACCGGCACCTGTTCAGGTGACTTGGCTTGGTTGGGATGCTTCAGGAATTCCAGCGATTGACTACTTCATTGCTGACCCTTATGTTGTACCGGACTCTGCTCAGGAATACTACACAGAAAAAATTTGGCGTTTGCCTCAAACTTACATCGCAGTGGATGGGTTTGAAGTGGCTGTGCCAACTCTGCGTCGGGATCAATTAGATATCTCCAGCGATGCTGTGATATATCTTAGCGCTCAGAGAGGGTACAAATATAACCCGAATACAGCACGGCTACAAATACAAATTATTAAAGCAGTACCGAATAGCTACTTGCTAGTAAAAGGTTTGGCGGATCAAGAATCACTTAAAAACTTTTTTATTCAGATTGCAGAATCAGAAGGTGTGAATGCCGATCGCCTCCGATTTTTACCATTAGCTCCTTCAGAGGCAGTTCACCGAGCTAACTTGGGTATTGCTGATGTGGTACTCGATACTTATCCCTACAATGGAGCCACAACAACTATGGAAACTCTGTGGATGTGCATTCCGCTAGTAACCCGTGTAGGACAGCAATTTGCCAGTCGCAACAGTTATACGATGATGATGAATGCTGGTATTTCCGAAGGGATTGCTTGGACCGATCAAGAGTATGTAGAATGGGGGATTCGTTTGGGTAAAGACTCTGGTTTGCGGCAACAAATATGTGGGAAATTGCGCCAGTCACGACAAACTGCTCCGCTGTGGAATGGCAAGCAATTTACGCGAGAGATGGAAAAAGCATACGAGCAGATGTGGCAGATATATATTGACAAAAATCATTGATGGTGATCCTCCGAGTGAGTAGTTTGTGCAGCAAGTTGCCACACAAATTCCCTCGATTCATCAGTAACTCTCCTTCATAAAACGGTCTAGTTCTAATGAGGGAATGTTCTCGGCTTTTGCGTGAGCGATCGCCTCTATATTCTCATGCTCTAACACAATTCTACCTTGCAGGCGTGGGATGAGAGCTTTCCACTGAATGTTACTTAACTGTCCGATGAGTGAAATTTCAGGCCCGTCGGATACGTCTAATTCTTCTTCCATCAAAAGATTCATCGCCACGCTAGACAAAGCTAGATTAGCATCGTGATCTGAAACTTTGCTAGTGTCTATTAGGAGAGTCATCTTACTTTTGTCTGAGTGAATTGCAGTGGCTTTGATAACAACAGCCAGTTCCTCTAGTAGTAGTTCTTCTGGCTGGCTCCAGTCTGGAAAAATAATCAAGTTAATCTCTCTCAGATTTAACTTGTCTCTAAGAGCATTTACTTGATGTTTGTAGAAAATTTCTTTTAACAGCGACCCAATTTTATTAGAGTAAGATCGACTATCTATAAAAGCTGGATTAGCCTGCATTTTTTGCTTGATATAAGTGCTCTTCTGTTGACGAAAATCAGGATTAGTACCCAGAGCGATCGCTAAATCAATATAAGACTCTTCGCTGTCAGCAATTAAATCGGGCATCTGAAGTTCTCTTAGCAGCGATGCTCCCATGTTTGAGCGCGCATAATTTCCTGACATCACCACTGTTGGCAAACCAATTTCCAACGGATCTATGAGCGATGTCATCCCAGCATAGGGATAGGAATCTAAATAGATGTCCGCTACCTTTAAACGTTCTTTTACATCAGTACGGTTAGGTACGGCGTCCAGAAGAATTAACCGATCCGCATCCAAACCATACTTAGCTAAAGTAGCTACTAGACGCTGCTTAAAAGCTGTAACTGGATAAATAGGAGCCCAGTTGGGGTTAAAGGGATATAGCACTAGCACAGCATCAGGTACACCAGCAATTATTTTGATCCATGTCTCTTCTACTTCTGGCAATATTTTGAAAAAATTAGCACCAGAAATATAAACAACAGCATTCTGAGGAATGCCTGTAGTTTCTCTTTGAAAACTTATAGTTTTGATGAGTTGCTCTTCAGTGGCAAAATCAAAACATTGAGCAGGAACATCTAATTTAACCAAATTTTCTCTATAATGGTTTTGAGTGTCATTTTCAATCTCTGTCTCTGTAAGTTTACTAGAAATGTAATAATCTATATGTCGCATCCCCGTAGTTACAGGGGAATTCATTCCTACAACTTGTATGGGTGCTAGTCGATGCAAAGCTAGTTCGGAAATAGTATTAGTTTGAGCTGTAATATTATTAGCGATAAAAAGAATGTCTAGTTCCCATTTTCGTATAGTTTCTACTTGAACGTTAAGATTTTGAGGAAGTTTAACTGCAACGTCAGTATAACCTAAACAACACTTTTCAAAACGATGACCGCTAGCATTGATAAAATAAAGAATGATTTCAAACTCATCTCTATTCAAATGTTTATATACTGGCAAAGTGGCAAAGATTTCTGCTTGAGTGCTAAAATTATCAGCAAGAATGCCCAGGCGAATTTTATCTCTATCAGCCGAACGCTCAGGTAAATCAAAATCTATCTGATGTCCCTGAATTTTTAAGGCAAACTCCATGATGTCTGCACGCTTGACATATATTTCCTTAAGATTGTTGTTGCTAAAATAAAGAGCAAATTTGGCATAACGCTTGAAAAGTAAAGCTACAGAATGCCAAAAGTTTGATTCTGAATGTTGAAAAATATTGGTATGTATATAGTCTACCCATCGTTGAATATATTGGTAGTACATATTTACTTCCCCAATGTTTTGGAATAAATAGGGAAGCTCAAACAACAATCTTATGTATTCATTTAGTAGTTGCTGAGGAATAGCAGGTAGGTCGTATTGCAAAGGTAACTGGTAAGCAGGCTTGTTTCGCATCTCCACCAGTAGTTCCTCGATCGCCTTTCGCTTGTCAAGTTGCTGAGGAGTTTGTTCATCTGTCTCCTTTAAAGTAAGTTTTGTAGCGTTAATTAAAGCAGAACTAACAGTTTGCGCCATTTGAGACCAAGAAAAATTTTTCGCTTGTTCTAAACCTGCCGCAATCAATGAATTGCGAATTTTCGGTTTTTGTACCTCGCACAGTGTATCAGTTAACCCATCAATATCATCATCTTTCACATATAAAGCTGCTGCACCCGCCACTTCAGGAATAGAAGCATTCGGGCAAGTAATGACAGGACAACCGCAGGCCATTGCTTCTAGCACAGGCAACCCAAAGCCTTCATAGAGAGAAGGATAAATAAGTGCGACAGCACCGGAATAAGCTAATCTCAATTCCTCATCACTAAGTTGTAGCTTATGCACAACACTTCCTGCGGTATAAATTCTCAACTCCCCTTCTAATAAAATTCCACTCCCCGTAAAAACAATCTCAAATCCCTGTTTACTGGCAAGTTTTCCGAAAGCCTGAAAAAACAAAATTGTATTTTTATAATCCGAGCCGCCACCGACTGATATAAAATAGGGTTTTGAGATCCCGTACTTATTTTTAAAACCATTAATATCTTCTTGACTAGCCGGTGAGAAAAGACTTTGAACTCCACACTGAGCTACAGTTACAGACTTAGAAGCAACTTCTGGGAAAAACTTAGTTAAATCTTTTGCTGTATTTTCAGAAATAGTAATATAAGCAGAAGCGTGGCGGATAGCATGATGTTTCTCCTTCCACATTGGTTCATTCAAATTTGCTCCCACCACTTCGGGAATCATGTCATAGGCCATGAATACAGAGGGAGTTGATAGAGGTGTTGTGTAGTAAGTAGATATAAATAAGTCCGCACCAGTTTCATCACATACTTGCTGTAACATTTCCCGATCGGCATCAGTTTTACTGTAGTCATAAGCAGGCACGGTGCAATACCTAATCCCCGGAACTTTGGGCGATGTTCCCACTCTATCCAATACAATTATATGCTTGGCAAAACCATTTTCCGCCCATTCTTCTAGCAGGGACCTCCAAACACGGGCAATTCCTGTTCTGTACATTTGAAAGAATACACCGTCAACCAGTATTGTTAACGCACTTTGCGAGTCGCCTTCCTCTTCTATTTCAGCAGGTTGTATCTTTGCTTCTTGTTGAATATTAGTAATTTTGCTAACCGCTTTTAAGAAGTCATTTTGTAAAAGCGACACCTTATTAACCGCTGCTAATCCTCTTTTTGCCAATTGTTTAAATAAATCATCTGGCAATTCTTTTTCTGTTAGTAAATGCAGAGACGAACCATTGGAGTATAAATTGAGATTAAACTTGGCCGCAAGGATTGAAAGAGATTTAGTTGTGTAGAGAGAAACGTGCTGACCTTCGTGCAGCACGTAGTACCACCACTCATCAGGTTTAGGATTGCTTTCTGGCAGCAATTCTGTGCTCAATAAAATATTGCGGGAAATTTTTAACAATTCTTCCAGGTCATTTATGGGGTGAACCAGATGCTCAAATACTTCAAATGCCGTGACTAATTCAAATTGGTTATTGGCGGCTGCATCAATCTCAAATCCTTGAGCAAATATATTTTGACAAAACTTGTCGAGCCAGTAAAAATCAAATCCCGCGTCTCTCATCAGCCTGACAAATAGACCGTAGCCACCGCCGTAGTCGAGAAATCTTGCTTGATGATTAAAGAAGTTAAATAATAATTTTTGGGTGATTTGTGAAAATGACAAATTTCTGAACGCTAAGCCAACATCACTGCTTGCTATTGGTTGAGAATAAGCCTCTTCTAGCCAGTATGGTTCTTCGGTTTGAACAAATCCGCAGTTTGAACATTTAAAATAGTCTACTTCGTATTTACACAGTACCTTAGCAACGGCAAACTGGTGGGAATCGGATTCGCAAACTTTGCATTTAAGCGGCATATAATCTAGTAAATTCCTAACTTTATGAACCTTAAATTGTAACTCTGAGCTCTATTTTTTTTCTTCCATTTGCTGTCGCACCTGTCCCAACAATACCTTATAATCCGCCCGATCGCCATGCAGCTTAACCAACTTTTCCAAAGGCTCGATCGCACCTACCCGATTATCCATCTCCAACCGCACATTTGCCAACCCCTCCAGAGCCGTCTGATTCTGCGGTTCCCGCTGCAAAACAGTTAAATAACCCCGTTCCTGCGCCGCCAGCAAAGACTCATGAGACACAGCCACCGCAGCCTGCTTTTGCTGGTGCTGACTGCTCAAACCGCTGCTGAACAGACTGACAATACCAAAAATTGCCGAACCCCCAAACCCAACCATTGACACTAACGCAAAAATCTGCTTAATGCGATCGCCCTTACGAACCCGACTATCACCAGATTTTTTCTGCGTACTTTCCATCGTCAATCCTTTGCCTATAAGGTTTCCAGGCACTTACACAGTACCTATATCTAGAATGCCCAAGTTCGATCGCAAAACGATCAGTTTTAAAATCTGAGATTCACATAACACACAATTTGAGATTTGTCAACAATATTCAACTGACAATTTAGGTGAGAATTAGAAGTGCGATCGAATTGGTGAAGTGCGATCGCACCTCTACCTCTTTAGCTGTTATCCTGCGATAATTCTCCAAACTGCGATCGATAACTAGCTAGCAAAGATTCGAGTTCATTCGCACGTTGACTTTCAGCTTCTGCCCGTTGACTTTCAGCTTCTGCCCGTTGGCTTTCGGCTTCTGCCCGTTGACTTTCAGCTTCTGCCCGTTGTCGTTCCGCTTCTGCCCGCTGCCGTTCTGCTTCTGCCCGTTGCCGTTCAGCTTGCAAAGCTGAAGCTAATTCATCAGGAATCAATAATTTCTCGACCTTATCTTCCCGATAAAACCCAATCAGTTTTCCTTCTATTTCTAACCGCAATTGCAATACTTCGCTGCGATTGTCTCTAATTAATTCATACCCCTCTTCCCCCAATCGATACCCACGCAATTGTTCAGAAATCCATTCACCTCTAGGGTCAAATAACCAATATTCCTGAACTTCTATCCCCTCATACAATTCTTTTTTATTGATTATATCTTCCGACTTTGTACCCGGTGATGTCATTTCAAAAATCACCTTCGGCACTTGGCTTTCTTCCCAGATTTTGTAATTATCTCTGCCACCCGGTTCTACATCAAAAATCACCATCACATCAGGTGCTACGCGCAATTTTGGGAAACCTTGAGCGTAGTATAAAAATTGGTTTGCTAAAACAGTAGCTCGACGATCTGCTAAGTATTGTTTTAAGACTTCTAAAGTGGTTAAGATTGCGTAAAGATGGTCGTAAGTTTCTGCCACTGGTTCTCCATCAGCGCTAGGGTATATGATTTCAGAAGTTTTGAGGGTGGTAACGACTGCTGTCATGGTCGTGCTTCCTGTGAGTTGTAGATTTATTATAAACTTTTTTTTGCTGCAACTATCGATCGCCCCTACCAAAAAAAATACGCGCTTGCGAAGCTATTCCCTTTGGGAATCGCCCCTTAACTTTAATTTTGCCCGATCGCGCGTTAGCGAAGCACTCGTTGCAGGATCGAACTCCAAAGCCGCATCACCGATCGAATTCATCAACACGCACCGCGTTAGCAACTCGAAATCCAACTCAGGTACTAACTCGCTGCGGTTGATGCGATCGTAACCCTCAGCACCCAAATTGTACAAAGTAAACAGCCCATCTTCCCAAAACCACACCTCCTGCACTCCTAATACCCGGTTCTGACAGATTTATCGCAAATTCAGATTCGGTCGATCGATTATGATAAACCTGTGCTGGGTCTTTAAATGAAACCCTACAGAGGTCTATCTAATTTTTATTCTCATGTTACAGTCATGACGAACTTCCTCCTCATTCATTCACAATGCCTGCTTCAAACACCTGTTGAGCAGTCAAGTTTAACTCTGGAAAAGCAGCCGATTCAATTTTATCATCTCCCCGGAACTGCGCCAAATCGTACTCCCCGTCAACCAATTGATATACCGAAAGTGTTGGTTGCTTGGGATTGCCAATGTAACGTCTTCCGCCCAATCCCAAATAATCTACAATCCAGTATTCAAGAATGCCCATTTCTTCATAATCCCGCAGTTTGGTGAGATAGTCAGCCTGCCAGTTAGTGCTAACTACTTCTACTGCTAAACATACCGATGAACCCATTGTAATGATTGATTCTGCTGCCCTATACGGTTCATTTATCACTTGCTGGCGATCGAGAACGATAACATCTGGCTCATATCCTGATTCGTCGCGATCGGGCTTAAGGACGTATTCTCTGGGAACCGACCAAGGTAAGTGCAGTCGTCGAATCTCAAAATGAAATTCACCAACCAAAAAACCTCCTAAATCTGAATGTTTGCCAGTTCCTTTGGGCATTTCAACAATTACTCCATTGTGCAATTCGTAGCGGTGTTCTGAATTCTCAGGATACCACGCAATGAATTCATCAAATGTTACTAATTTTGTTAAAGCTTGAATCATGTCGATCGCTCCTTTATTCTAGTTACAGCAGATTCCAGGTTGACGAAGTATACCGCGCGATCAATCCCCGTAGGGACACTCCAGGAGCCCATTGGTGTCAACTTAACGTTAAACCCAGTCAGAGACTGCTGTTTGACCATTAAGCCTA
>DPLL01000157.1 GCA_003542015.1 Microcoleaceae cyanobacterium UBA9251
ACCAATAACCAATAACCAATAACCAATCACCAATAACCAATAACCAATCACCAATCACCAATCACCAATCACCAATAACCAATAACCAATAACCAATAACCAATAACCAATAACTACTTAAGCATTTTCCAAGCTTCTACTACAAAGAGAAAGGAACAATGACCGAAATCAACTGGCTCAAGCAAATTCAAGAACCTAAATACTGGCTATTAGGGATAGCAGCAGGTTTGATCGCCCTGCACCTAACTCTGACTTCGAGAACAGAAAACACCGACCTATTCGGCACAATGCTACTATTTTGGGGAGTCGTGTGCTTTCTCATTTGGGAAAGACACGAATCCTTAACTTTAGAAAGCGGGGTTTTCGGCAGTTGCTTTGGGGCTTCGCTAATTGCTTTAATCTTGCTCAAAAGTTCGTCGATATCTGGCTACGACTTTTTTATCAGGGTAACGCCTTTCTTGTCGGGAATAAGTCTCGCTTTGCTGGCTTCTGGAACAAAAGGACTGAAACAATATTGGCAGGAATTGCTAATTCTTGCCTATACAGCTATTCCTCCAGGGTTGATAGGAGTATTTGTTAATGTCGCCCTATTAACCGCTAAATTTTCGGCTTTTATTCTCCACTATTTAGGATTTGAAGTAGTGCGTCAAGGAGTATTTCTTGTGTTAGAAAAAGGCAGCGTCGAAGTCTATCACGGCTGTTCAGGAGTCAATGCCATCCTACAAGTGTTAGGACTAGCGCTAGTTTTTTTACTAATGTTTCCTACAACTATGGGACAGAAAATTGTAGTACCTATCATTGCAGTCCTCATTGGATTTATAGTGAATGCATCGCGAGTTGCTCTCATGGCTGTGCTGGTATCGCTATCTCAACCCGAAGCATTTAAATACTGGCACGAAGGAAATGGGTCGGCAATCTTTTCGATGATTGCTGTATTTATTTTCGGGATATTCTGCTGGTTTGCCATCTTGCAAGAACCGCAAAATAAGAAAAAACCAAATTGCTAATGGCTATTACCTATTGGAAAACAGCTAGAATTTCTATTTTAGCGGTGACATTTACAGGGGTTTTATTAGTTGTAGGAAAGTTGACATTCTACCCATCGACCGGCAATCTTGCTGCAACCCCGTTTGAGTTTCCCGAGTCAGTGCCTCTAGCTGAGTGGCAAATGCAGAACAGCGCGCCTCTGGAAGTTAAGAAGCCTTCAGAAGTTAAGGCGGGCAGGAAATATGAATATCAAAAAAATAACCTGGCTCTAGAAATAGAGATGCGCTATGTGGTAGGAACCAGTGGGGATGTGGAAAGTATGATGAAAGGACATACTATTCTCAAGTCGTCTCCTGGTAAACTAGAATTAGCAAATACTCAAAGGGTGGGCTTTCACGGAATTTTGCAACAGCAAAATCGACTATATCTGAGTTCCTGTATCAATCCTCGCGGCCGTACTACAGTGACTGACGAACAGTTTAGATACAACCGGAATACTCGTGACTTGCAGTTCAACCGCATTTTATTTTGGCTGTCGGGTAGGGGAAATATTCAAGACAAGCGCTGTTTGTGGACTCAGATGTCTGTGCCTTTGGATAAAAGAACTCCCGAAAATGCCAAGAAAATTCTAGAGAATGCTTGGGTTTCTTGGTATGAGTGGTGGCAACCGCGATTTCCTGAACCTTGAGTCAATTGCTGTACAGTGGTTTCGAGCGACATTTTGTTAACAACAGGTCTATTATTTTATGAATGAGATACAAGGCGAACAGGGTTTTTCTATATACAGGCTGCGCTGGGTTGGTTATGGTCTACTAATTTTGTCGTTATTAGATACGATCTCTGTTCTGACACCGGCAAATTTTGGCAACCGTCTCTGGGAATTGCAGACGATTGGAGCTCTCGTGGAACGGATACCAGTGCCTCTATTAGCAATGGCGCTGATCTTTTTTGGAGAGGATTACGAGCGCAGACGTTTCGAAGACATTTTTTTAAAGATGTTGTCTTGGGTGTGTCTGCTGCTGGCCCTGATATTTATCTTGATGCTGCCTTTGGGAATTTTTGGCACTATCTCTGTGAACAACCAAAACAACCAGCAAATTACTACTCAAGCAAAGCAACAATTAGCTCAGTTGCAGCAGGTAGAAGAACGTTTGAAGAAAGGTACTCCTGAAGATTTAAATAATTTGGCGAGTGAACTTACCCGTTTGGGGGTACAAGCGGATACGAAAAACCCGCAGGAACTGAAAAACCAAATTCTTTCGAGAATTACTCCGGCTAAGGAACGTTTGCAGACGCAAAGCGCAGCGGTTCAGTCAAATCAGCGGTTGGCGCTATTCAAAAATGCTGTTAAGTGGCTGCTGGGCGCGCTGATTTCGGCAGTTTTGTTTTTTATGATGTGGCGCGGTACTGATTGGGCTCGGTAGTAGTCCAGCCATTTCAATATTCCTAGGGGCGGGTTCACCAACCATATATAACAATGACGAACAATCTAAATAAACCCGTCCCCGCCCCACGGTAAATATGAATGTACATTTAGATTGTTGGTGGGGTTGGGGCGGGTTTATGGAATTTTGGGTTTTCCATCTATATGGTTGGTGAACCCGCCCCTACAATATGACTTAGGAATTTAGATGCTGGCTGAGGGTATTTTCTAGTTTTTCGGCAATGCCTTCAACCCAGTTTTCATCTTGTTTTGTATAGCTGCGGGGCGCGTTAGCACCTAAAATTAAAACGCCTTGACTGCCGATGGGCTGACAGATAACTCCTTGGGTATTTTCTGGCAAATAGTCAAATTCAATTCGCCCCGGATAAATATTGAGATTTACTAAATAAATTGGCTTGTTTTTGTCAAAGACTCGCTGCAAAATTGGCCCTGGTTTTACTTCTGAATTAATGCCTAAAATGCCGCGTCGCAATAGGACTTTTCCTTGATACAAAATCACGATCGCCCTTGTGGCCGTATTTGTCAACAGCAAACGGGAAGCCCAAGCCAATTCTATTTTCACAACATCGGGCAAATCCGGCGCAAATTCAAAACCTTCTTCGCCGATGAGTTTTACCGAATCGGGCGATCGCGCTTGTACTTGCTGCCACAGCAAACCTGTTAAAATCAGCAGGGCGCTGATAATGACTCCCAAAGCATCGGAGCGAGCTTGAGAGTCTGTTATTTGCTCTGTTAGCAAGCGATTGACCATCAGCAGCGTACCTGCTAATCCTCCTGCAACTAAGGGCAATTGTCGCAAAACTCGATTTGGGTCAGATTTAGTCATTTGTCATTAGTTATTAGTTATTAGTTATTTGTTATTAGTTATTTGTCAGGGGGTAGCAGTAACCAGTAACCAGTAACCTGTAACCAGTAACCAGTAACTACTGACTACTGACTACCAACTTTACCCAACTTCCCCAGGCTGGACAATTCGCTGGAATAGATAGCCGGTGCCGCGGGCGGTGAGAATTAATTCAGGATTGCTAGGGTCATCCTCTAACTTTGCCCTAAGCCGCGAGATGTGAACGTCCACTACACGGGTGTCTACGTGGCGCTCAGGCGTGTATCCCCACACTTCCTGCAAAATTTCCGATCGCGAAAAAGGCTCTCCAGAACGGCTAACAAGCAGCTCTAACAAGCTGAATTCCATGCCCGTGAGCCGAATTCGTTCGTCGCCTTTATAAACTTGGCGCTTGTTGGTGTCTATCCTAATATTAGTGACTTGGATGACTCCCGAACTGGGAATTCCAGAGGAGCCGTTTTTGTCAACGCGACGCAGCACTGAACGGATGCGGGCTTCTAATTCTTTGGGAGAAAAAGGTTTGACGACGTAATCGTCGGCGCCTAATTCTAAACCGGTGATGCGATCGGCTACGTCTCCCAAAGCGGTTAGCATGATGATAGGCACGTCGGATTCCTTCCGCAACTCCTGACAAACGCCATAGCCGTCTAGTTTTGGCATCATCACGTCCAAAACCACTAAATCTGGTTCAGTGTTGCGAAATATCTCGAGAGCTTCTTCACCGTCTGCTGCGGTGACGACATCGTAGCCAATCATCGAAAGGCGAGTTTCCAGGATGCGGCGGATGCTGGCTTCGTCATCGACTACCAGAATTTTTTCTTTATGGTTTTCCAAGTTACTGAACACTCCTTAAGTTACATTTCAGATAATCTTAATTTTTTGTACCCTATGATTAAGACACAAACCGATCCGCCTGTCGCGACTGGTCTGAAAGCTTGATGATTGCTTTTGTTCAGACTTTGACACAATGTTAAGGTGATTATTTATTATTGTAAACAATGGCAAAGCCTCGGATACAATATATTTGTCGGGAATGTGGGTATGATTCGCCACAATATTTTGGCAGGTGTCCTAGCTGTCAGAAGTGGGATTCTTTTGACGAGCAGGTAGAAGCGCCTACTTCTGCTGTGCCACGAGCTGGCTTGACTGGGGTAACGACTAGGCAACCGGGCGGTTCGCCTCCTGATAAGTCGAAGGGTCAAGCCAGGGTATCTTTTAGATTATCGCAGATTGCTGACCAAACTCAGTCTCGTTGGCCTTCGGGCTATGCTGAACTCGATCGAGTTTTGGGAGGTGGTATTGTTCCCGGTTCCCTGGTGTTGATTGGGGGGGAACCGGGGATTGGGAAATCGACGCTGTTGTTACAGGTGGCGAATCAGTTGGCGCGTAAGGATCGCATACTGTATGTCAGTGCGGAAGAGTCGGGCCAGCAGGTGAAGTTGCGATCGCAACGTTTGGGAGTGGCTAATCCGGTTGATTTGTCAAGTGATGCTGGACATAAATCCGATCGCAATGGGGGAAATGTTCAGGGTTCAGTTGAAGCGGATGTTGACAATTCAGCGGAGAATTTCTACTTGCTACCGGAGACGGATTTAGAAGTAGTTTTGCGGGAGTTGGAAGCGCTGAAACCTCATGTGGCGGTGATTGATAGTATCCAGACTATTTATTTTGCTAGTTTAACATCGGCTCCGGGTTCGGTGGCTCAGGTGCGGGAATGTACGTCGGCTTTGATGCAGGTTGCAAAAAGAGAAAATATTACTTTATTTATTGTCGGTCATGTGACTAAAGATGGAGCTTTGGCGGGGCCGAGGGTTTTGGAACATCTAGTAGATACTGTACTTTATTTTGAGGGCGATCGCTTTGCTTCTCATCGACTTTTGCGATCGATGAAAAACCGTTTTGGAGCAACTCACGAAATCGGCGTCTTTGAAATGGTAGCACACGGATTGCGAGAAGTAGACAATCCATCGGAATTATTTCTGGGAAATCGGGACGAGTTTTCGCCCGGTACTTCGACGACTGTTACTTGCGAAGGAACTAGACCGATTTTAGTAGAAATTCAGGCCTTAGTCAGCCCTGCGAGTTTTGGTTCACCCCGCCGTTCTACTACGGGGGTGGATAATAGTAGATTGCAGCAAATTCTGGCTGTTTTGGAGAAAAGAGTCGGGATTCCTTTGTCTAAATTGGATACGATTGTAGCATCGGTGGGGGGGTTGAAGGTGGAGGAACCGGCGGCGGATTTGGCAATTGCGATCGCCGTTGTGGCCAGTTTTCGCGATCGCATTGTCGATGCGAGGACAATTTTACTGGGAGAAGTCGGTTTAGGTGGACAAGTTCGCCCTGTTTCCCAATTAGAATTAAGGCTAAGAGAGGCCGCGAAACTAGGTTTTAAAAGAGCGATTATTCCGAAGAATCAACCGGTGCCAGATTTGGGGATGCAGATTATTCCAGTAGCCAAGGTGATTGATGCAATCATTGCCGCAATTCCGGCGACTCCGACTCAGATTCATGCAGTTGACGTGGAGGAAGAAGAATTGTAGTTTTTGTATTAGGACTTACGCACGCATGGGGCTCAGAAACCGGGTTTTTCGCAAATACTTCGTTGTTACCAATAGATTCAGTAAAAA
>DPLL01000158.1 GCA_003542015.1 Microcoleaceae cyanobacterium UBA9251
AATGACTAATGACTAATGACTAATGACTAATGACTAATGACTAATGACTAATGACTAATGACTAATGACTGCTGACTAATGACTAATGACTGCTGACTAATGACTAATGACTGTAAGCTTCGAGAATTGCCTTAGCTGCTTGATGCCCCGAAAGAGTTGCTCCTTCCATGCTATCAATATAGTCTTGCTGAGTGTAACTTCCTGCTAGAAAGAAATTGGCGATCGGAGTTTTTTGAGCAGGGCGGAAAACATCCATTCCCGGTGCTTCGCGATACAAAGATTGAGCGAGCTTAACTACACTGTACCAAGTCATGTTTAATTCCCGCGCTGACGGGAATAAATCCTGAACTTGCTTAAGTACGTGTTGGGCGATCGCCTCATTGCTTTGTTTAATAAACGGATCTCCAGGAGTCAACACCAACTGCAACAGCGAACCTTCTCCTTCTTTATAATAATCCTTGGGACTCGTCAGCGCCAAATCAGCAAAACAGGAAAAATCTGCATCTGCTGAATATAGCAAATTATCGATTCCTACAGCATGACTCAACTGTTTGCGCTTGGCTTCATCTTCAAGTTCCGTTACCCAACCGTCAAAGCGCAATTGTACTGTAGCAACTGGCACCGCATCTAATTTATAAATGTTGTCAAATTCCGACCATTTGCGCCAAGCTGGGGGCAATATTTTCTGAATTCCGGGCACGTCGCAGGCGAAAACGTAAGCATCTGCGGTAATATTTTCTTCTGTTTCGCCGTTAGCTACTACCAAGCCTGTTACGCGGGTTTCTTCGCCTTCTTCAAACTGAATTTCTCTCACTCTGCGCCGCGTGTGAATTTTCGTGCCTTTGCTTTCCAAATATTCCACAATTGGTTTGTGCAAATATTCACTGGGAGAACCGGCCAACATTCGCATCATTGATGCTTCTGTTTTGGTAGCAAAGAATTGAAATATTGTCAACATACACCGGGCAGAAATATTTTCAGTGTCTATAAAACCCAGTGCGTAGGCGATCGGATTCCACATCCTTTTGAGGGAGTTTTGGTTGCCGCCGTGGCTGCGGAACCAGTCAGCAAAACTGATTTTATCCAAATTGCGGATGGTTTTCATTGCTCCATCAAAGTCGATCAAACCTCGGACGATGGGGCTAGTTCCCAGGGCGATCGAATTTTGGATTTTGTCTTGTACTGATAGCTGAGATGTCGTGAAAAATGCCTTCAATCCGTGTAAAGGAGCACCGACGGGGAACCGAAAATCTAAACTACCAGTTTCGCCGCCTCGATTGATAAAAGTGTGGACGTGTTGTTTGAGGAGCAAATCGTCAAAAGCTCCCACTTTTTTCATCAGCGCAAATAAGTTATAATAGCAGCCGAAGAATACGTGCAAACCCATTTCAACGTGATTACCGTCGGGATCTACCCAACTACCTACTTTACCACCGACAAAGGGACGAGATTCAAAAATTTCTACTTCGTGGCCGGCATCCACTAAATCGACGGCTGTGGTCATTCCAGCCAGTCCCGCACCTGCGATCGCAACCCGCATTTTACTTATCCTTTACAGTATTTTTACAAATTGTAACAAATTTTAGAATATCGGGAATATTAAAGTTGTAGTCCTGGACGCACCGATGGTCAGAAACCGGGTTTTTTTACTTCAATCCTTCCTTGTAGCCGACAGATTAGGTAAAAAACCCGGTTTCTTTGGGCTGATGCTTAGTCACAAATTTGAGAATATCAGAAATATGATTAAAGTTCATAAATGCCGATCGACACTTGTATAGCCCTCTGAATTATTGCCAAAGACACAGCACTAATTTGACCATAAAGCCCTTGTTCTAAAAACGTCTGTCGCAAAGCAGAAACGTTTTCGCATACAGCTAGAGAAGCAGCTTGCAATCTTCCCTCACCCGCAGGAATCAAGAAATGACTGTTGACTGTTGACTGTTGACTGCTGAATAATGTTATTAGTTAGTGGTTATTGGTTATTAGCATCAGCAAGCGATTAACAACTACCAAATGCCAACTACCAAATGCCAACTACCAACTGTCAACTACCAACTGCCAACTACCAACTGTCAACTACCAACAGTCAACCGTTAACAGTCAACAGTCAACCGTCAACAGTCAACCGTTAACAGTCAACCGTTAACAGTCAACCGTCAACCGTTAACAGTCAACCGTCAACTAACTTCAAAACATCGGCATCAACTGAAGCGGCCCAATTCCTAAATCTTTAGCAGGCAGCCACCGCACCTCAAACAAAGCTATCATGTCCTTAAACTGAGGCTGACCGCGAGAAGCACCCATCAACCCTTTAGCAATAATCAAGCCGCACCAACCCTTGGTTAATTGACAGCGCTCCTCCCACTTTTTACGAGCTTCCTGATGCACCGGATCGCCTTCATTAAACTCGCCAAACAAATAAAGTTCCTTATTTTCAGCTTGCAAAATACCCAAGTCGTATTGCTCATCTTGAAAAGGATCTTCGCCCGGATTAAAACAAATTGCCTTCACTCCTCCGGCTTCCTTCAAATCCTGAATCATAGTTTTTGCCTTCGGATGGGAAGTTTGGATCATCACCACAGGTAAACCGTCCCCGGCTGGATTAATTTCAAGTTCCGCAGATTGGTAAAATTGTGCATTTCCACGCAGAAACTCCACTGTTTCCCAAGGTACGACACCGAGACTCAAAAATGAATTTGGTGGCACCAAATCGTCCCGCAGCAGNNTCTGGAACAGGGATGCGGTAGCGGCTGCTGAGAGTGGGAAATGTCTCTGCTGCAAGTTTGCGGCGGCTATTGCGGAAAAAGCGGTGAAATGCTTCGAGAGCAACTAACATCGTCAGGGCTTCTTCTTCGTAAAGAATCGATCGCAATCCTTCTAAAGGATGCAGGTTGCCAAAATTTGGTTCAATTTCCGATGGATGCAAATCGGCTAAATCAATTTCTTCTTCGTCATCCTCATCCACCTCTTCGACACTTTCAAAGGTGAGAAACAAACAGTCTTGCCCTAAAAAAGCCTGTTCTAAATCTTCAAAAGAGTTATCGTTTACGACGCGCTCTCGAAACCGCTTCAAGGATTCTAGGGAGCGATACAGCAAAACTCCGTAATCCATTCTGCCCTGGCCCAATACTGAAACGTAAAGGGTGGCGATATCCCACTGATTAATTTCAATAGATATAATTTGGTGTTCGGCCAAAGTCTGCCACGGAGCGTCGTGCCAAATTTGAGCGGCTTTTTCCATTAAAACTTCAGCATACTGAGGGGGCAATTCGGGAGGTCTAGTTCCAGCCACCTCTTCCATTCCCCGAAATATTTCGTCAATTAGGGGCAATTCCGGCACGTAGTCGATCGCAATCCCTAAATCTTGAAGTATGCCCCGCAAGTAAAATTGAATTTCTCGGTTTTTGACTACTATTTTTTGGGGACGAACTGCGGGCGCCGGACTTTGGGGATGTTCCATAGCGCGTAGCAGGGCCCGGACGATCGCCTCTGGGCCGGCATCTGGGCCTACCATATCCATAGCCCTCACGACTCCTTCGGAGCCATCCACCCAGAGAATGCACTCGCCACCAGCTTCAGGATCGTCATCGTCCTCTAGCATCATGTGTGAGTCAGCATCAGATAAGGGTCGGCGATCGCCCTCCCACACGCTGGGAATTTGAGGTAAGTTTTGTAGCCGACGAAGAGTAGAGCGATTCAGCGCTGCCATTAGAGTAAGCCCGTTGGGTAAAGCATTGTTGCAGTGCCGATCATATCAACCGCTGCTTCTCAATCATAAACCCTATGGGGAAGGGAGGGGGAAGGGATTGCGGAATGGGAACTCGATCCCCCCTAGGACGCAGGGCGGTTTCATTCTTTGTAGGGGCAAACCCCCCGTGGTTGCCCTGATGGCTGAAACACGCATTCGATGGTTGGTGGTGGGGTAGGCACGGGGAGTAGGGGTCGCACTACCCCTACAAAATCCTCGTTTTTTTGAGAATGAAACCGCCCTGCCCTAGGACGTGTTTTCTTTCCCCGGAGATCCCCCCTACTCCCCGACTATCAGGGGGATGGGAGGGGGAGCGAGACTTCGATACAAACGAGAGAGTGTCCCTCGATGCTTCTCTACGCCCAAAATTCAACCAGGCTCCCCTGGCGCGGCCCTCAACAGCAGAAGCCTTCGGGAGTCCTGTACAATGGATGGATAAGATTAAACTCTTACCATTGCACAGTATCAGGAGTTGAGCAAAGCGATGACTCAAGCCATTTCACAAAAGCGGGGCATTCAAATGACGGACTCCGCAGTCCGTCAAGTTTTAGCCCTGAGAGAAAGACAAGGTAAAGACCTCTGCTTGCGGGTAGGGGTGCGGCAGGGCGGCTGCTCTGGTATGTCTTACGTAATGGATTTCGCAGACCCCAGCACCGTGAGAGCAGACGATGAAGTGTTCGATTACGAAGGCTTTCAGGTAGTTTGCGATCGCAAAAGCATTCTATATCTCTACGGTTTGGTGCTCGATTTCAGCGACGCCATGATCGGCGGTGGCTTTCAGTTTACCAACCCCAACGCTACTCAAACTTGCGGCTGTGGCAGTTCTTTCGCTACATAACCTGAAAATTGGGCAATTAGCAATTGGCAATTGGTAATTGCTAATTGCTAATTGCTAAGAATGCCTCGGACTGGCTTGCTGTGTCCCGCACCCAATGCCCTTTCAATCCAAAATCCAAAATCCAAAATCCAAAATCGAATGACCCCTGAAGAATTGTTTAAAGAAGGTTTCGATCGCTACCAAGCAGGCGAAGCACCCAAAGATTTGATTCCCTTGTTCAAAGAAGTGTGCGCTAGCGCTCCCAAAAACGGCAATGCTTGGGCTAGCCTCGCGTGGCTGTACCTATTGGAAGATAAACCCGCATCAGCTCAAAAGGCAGCTAAAACCGCCGTTAAATTGAACCCTCACGACCCCCAAGCCCGGATTAACCTAGCAGTAGCAATCCTCGACCTCAAAGAAAAAGGCGTGCGGCCCCACATAGAAGTGACTCAGCAACTCCTGATGGCTTCCGAAGAGTTGCTCGAAGAAGTTAAAAAGAATTTTGAAGATGGATTAAGCAGAAAACCAGACTGGAAGAGTCTCACCCGCGTTCAGCAATGGCTGTTTGAGCCCTAGCCACGGAAACCAGTCGATTTTTGCGCGGGGATCGCGGAAATCGGCTTGGGGATTTATTACGATGTCGTAACAAATCAATAAATAACTTTATGGAAATCTCAGAATAGCAGTGCTAGTATTTGAAGACTTAGACGATTCACAAGTTCGCTCGGCGGAGCACAGGCTTAGTTAACAAACAGTACCAGGAGTTTTAAGAATATGAGCACTGAGAACCACGTTAATATCAAACCAGCAACTCGCAATCACAAAGGTTTCTTTATTCAGCCAGCATCTTACAAGCTGATGAGTATTGATAAATCCGGTTGGGCTTTGATTTGTATAGACAAAGCAGTTTGTCATTATGTTGATCCAGATGACTTGCAACTACCGAATAAATCGGGAACGTCTGAAGGTTAATCTAGAATTTTTGAGAGACAATAAAATGCTTTACTGAAGTAGCTGCCCTCGATGGAGAGGCAGCATCTTTTTTTTGTTGATTGTTAACTGTTGACAGGTGGCCAGAAACCGGGTTTTTGCGAGATACTTGGTTACAGTCGCAGATTTGGGAGAAAAACCCGTTTCTTGGAGCTCACGGGTGGTGGCCAGAAACCGCCCGTCAATTCCTAGAATCTGAAACCTGCTACACAAAACTTGGCTAAACTTATTTAAGTCT
>DPLL01000151.1 GCA_003542015.1 Microcoleaceae cyanobacterium UBA9251
ACATCAGCTAACTGGAATCAACCTCAAACAGTCACAGTAACAGGCGTTGATGACTCAATTGCTGACGGAAATCAAGCCTATCAAATTCTAACTACGGCTGATACAACTACGACAGATACCAACTACAAAAATCTCAAACCCGCTGATGTAGCTGTCACCAACACCGACACTACGCCGACACCGACTCCATCGGTAACACCCACACCATCAGTAACACCAACTCCATCGGTAACGCCAACTCCATCGGTAACACCAACACCATCGGTAACACCGCAACCGATACCAATTCCATTGGTAACACCAACACCATCGATAACGCCTACGCCATCAGTAACACCATCAGTAACACCCACACCATCAGTAACACCCACACCATCGGTAACACCAACTCCATCGGTAACACTAACTCCATCGGAAACGCCAACTCCCACGCCAATAACTAATAACATCCCAGACGATAGCTGCATTTGTGACAAAATTACCTATCCCGAATTAAATCGACCCAATTTGGTTGAAAAAACCATACTCGGTGTATCGTCCATTCAAATAGGTACTGCCCAAAACGATGAATTACTGGGGAGCAACTCTGGCAATATATTCGATGCCAAATCCGGGGATGACAACTTATATGGTGGTAACAGCCGCGATATCCTCAACGGCAACAAAGGCAATGATTTTATCAGCGGTGGCAAAGGTGACGACATCCTATTTGGAGATGAAGGAAACGACATAATTCTGGGTGAATTGGGGAACGATTTAATCTTTGGAGGCAAAGCCAATGACTCCCTAAATGGCCGCGAAGGTAATGACATAATTTCGGGTGACAAAGATGATGATTTCATCGATGGTGGCAAGGATAATGACACCTTATATGGAGGCAAAGGTAATGACATCATGCTTGGTAATCAAGGTGATGACTACCTGTTTGGAAATCAGGGTTCGGATAGCATCTGCGGCGGCGAAGGTAATGACTTAATCAGCGGTAACGAACAAGCTGATATCCTGGGAGGGTGTGCAGGAAATGATATTCTTTACGGAGGCGAAGACGACGATACTCTCACAGGTGGGAAAGGTGATGATATCCTTTACGGAGACATGGGGAATGATAGTTTAATTGGCGGTAGCGGCAACGATATCTTTGTCTTAAAAACTGGTCAAGGATTTGACATTATCGCTGATTTCACCCAGAGTCAAGATTTGATTGGATTAAGCGGAGGTTTGAGTTTTAGTCAGTTAGCAATCACTCAAAATACTCAGGGAACTCTCATTAAAAACCTCTTGACAGGGGAGCAGTTAGGTGTTATGGTTGGAGTGAGTCCGAATGCGATAACATCGGCAAATTTCATGCTGGTTTAAGGAATCAAGAAAAGTCCGATCGCCCTTAAGTACAAAAAAGGGCGATCGCCCTTAAGTCAAATCAACATTCATCCGCGTTCATCCGCGTCAATCCGCCACCTTCTGCGGTAAAAAATCCCAAAGTAATTAATCGCACGAATCAAATATCGATCGCTCTTTCTGAACTTAAATTAACAATTAAACTTTGAGATCAGTGCAAAGAGTGAGAGGGGAAAAAATATATAATAAAATTAGGCATTCTGCTCAAACACAATTCAAGCAGATTTAAGCTGAGATTTGAAAATAGTCTCTTTAACTTTTGTCCGATCGCACCGCACATTTACTCGACTACTAAAACCAAGCCGCTTTGTATAGCCTGACACAATCGATTGATGTGAAAGTGATCCTTTTGGTCGAACCCGTTCATCACTGCTGTCTTGAGTAGCAGTCTGTCGAGGGGGGTAATTTGGCGGAAAGCAAAAATCCGTTGGGCGATCGTCTCTACAGGGATTTTGGGGGTACTTGCATAACTGACTGTCATTGTTTTAACACCCTAAATATATATAACAGAACTCAGTATCTTTATTTTTAAAGATTCTGTGAACTAAGTTGGTGATTTAAATCACAGATAGTGGGTGACAATATAGTGTATCCCGGCGAGGAAAGTCATTAAATCTTCAATGAACTTTACGCAAACTTTACGGTTGCCCGGTAGAATCACAAGGTAAAACCAAAGCAGATAGTAAAAATTATGACTCAAGCAAAGATCGGAATTATCGGCGGCAGCGGTTTGTATAAAATGGATGCCCTCAAGGATATTGAAGAGGTAAAAATTGATACACCGTTTGGAGAACCCTCGGATGCTGCGATCGTCGGCACCTTGGATGGTACGCCGGTAGCATTTCTGGCAAGACATGGCCGCAACCATACTTTTTTACCATCAGAAGTGCCCTACCGGGCAAATATTTATGCAATGAAGAGTCTGGGAGTTGAGTATTTAATCTCAGCTTCAGCGGTGGGATCCCTGAAAACAGAGGCGAAACCTTTGGATATGGTAGTGCCCGATCAGTTTATCGATCGCACAAAAAATCGAATTTCTACATTTTTCGGCTCAGGAATTGTGGCCCACATTACCTTCGGCGATCCGGTGTGTGGCGAATTGGCAAAAGTGTTAGCAGGTGCGATCGAATCCTTGAATCTCCCCGACGTTAACCTTCACCGTGGCGGCACCTACGTCTGCATGGAAGGCCCCGCATTTTCAACAAAAGCAGAATCAAACCTTTACCGCAGTTGGGATGCCACAGTCATTGGGATGACAAATTTGCCGGAAGCAAAATTAGCCAGAGAAGCTGAAATTGCCTACGCCACTTTAGCATTAGTCACCGATTATGACTGCTGGCATACAGAGCACGACAGCGTAACTGTAGAGATGGTAATCGCAAATTTGCACCGGAATGCAGAAAATGCTCAAAAAGTAATTCAAGAAACAGTCCGCAGGCTAACCGAAAATCCACCCGTTTCAGAGTCGCATTCAGCTTTAAAATATGCAATTCTGACTCCGCTAGACAAAGTGCCGGCGGCTACTAAGGAGAAAATGGGTTTGCTGTTGCAGAAGTATTTGTAAAACGAACCGCGAAGACGCGAAGAGCGCGAAGGAAGAACGGCATCCCCTTCTTTCTCTTCCTTCGCGTCCTTAGTGCCTTCGCGGTTCATTTAATCTTACTCCCTATTAGTTATCAACTGTTTAAATGCCTCATGTTCGCGAAGTTTTTCTAAATCCGGTTCATTTTTTGCCAACTCTTTACACAAATTGGGATTGAGATTAAGGGCGCGCTTCAAATTTTCAATAGCCAAATCAATTTTACCTTGCAGCGCGTAACATCTAGCTTTATTGTACCAAATTCGGTAAAACTCCGGTCTAATTTTAGCTGCATTGTCGTAAGAATCTATGGCCGCTTCGTACTTTTGTAATTTCGACAGCGCCACGCCTCGATTGTTCCAAGCGTCAGTATAATCATTTTTGATTTGTAGGGCTTGATTGTAAGAAATTACGGCCTGTTCGTATTCCTGCATTTTTGAGAAAGCTACGCCTCGGTTGTTCCAAGCATCGCCGTAGTCGGGTTTGGCTTGAATTGCTTTTTCGTAACAGGCGATCGCCTCTGGGTACTTCTGCAACTCTAACAGTACCACACCTCGATTGTTCCAAGCATCTGGATAATTTGGGCGAATTTTCGTAGCTTGTTCATAAGATGCGATCGCCTCTGGATACCGCTGCATTCTCGTCAGCACTACTCCTCGGTTATTCCAAGTATCCGCTAAATCTGGCTGAATTTGCAGGGCAAGATTGTAAGCTGCGATCGCATCTTCATAGCGGTTTTCAAAGAAACAAGCATCTCCCTGTTTGGCGTAATCTCCAGCAGTCAATAACTGTTTGTCGTTACCGTAATTAACCGGGGCCAATTCTTGAATTTGGGCATCGGGTAATAGGATGTCTGTTTCTGTGTCGGCTGGGTAACTGTGGTGTTGAATTTCGCATAAGATAGTTTCAGCGTCAGCAATTAAAAGTTTTAATTGAGAAAGCGTATCATAGCGGAGGCTTTCAATTTCTTGGCGAGCAATTGTTGTCTGCTTGGACAATTTAGCCAACAGGAACCAAGCCCCGATTCCTGCTGCTGTCGGAAACAAAGTTAAGGCAATTGCTATCCCATTCAGCAGTACCGTCTGGCGCCCGAAAGCAATGTCAATTTCCTGTTGAACGCGATCGCGAATCTCTTCTTTAAGTTGAAGTTTTTCCGATTGCTGCTGAGCCAGCAGTGCTGGCACCTTCGGTTCGGAGGCAGAAACAGCGCCACCGCTGACTAAAATAGTTGCAAGGGCGATCGAGCTAATACTGGTTTTCAAAATACTTGACAAACGTACTGTCTTAGCCATCGCCACCTGATTTGCGATTTTCATAGTCAGCTACCCAAAAGAGTAGGACTGAGCGAAAGATGAGCGGAAAACAGAACTTTTGGTGAATCAATGAATCTGAAACTATTGACTCACAAAGGATGGAATAGCATGGGGGTGGAGGGACTTGAACCCACACGACCGTTTCGGGTCAACGGATTTTAAGTCCGTAGCGTCTACCATTCCGCCACACCCCCCTGATTTCAGTCACTGTAGCAGGATTACTCCGCAACAGACAACCACAAGTTTATACAATACAACCAAAACCCCAATTTACGCAACCCCTAATCGAAAATTTCTTAAAAACCGCGCTGCACGCCCCCCAAGCGGTACAATAATCTTTCAGTATGTCGGGCTCAGAGCCCCTGTCCCACTTACCCCGTGTAATTATTCCCCTAAAGCAAATCTATGTATATTACCCTACTGCTGTACGCCGTCTTGGCGGGAGCTTATCTCCTGGTAGTACCCGCAGCTACCTACGCATACCTCAACAGCCGCTGGTACATTGCTACCTCTTTTGAGCGCGCGTTCATGTACTTCTTGATGTTTTTCTTCTTCCCAGGTATGTTTCTCCTAGCTCCATTTTTAAATTTTCGCCCCAAACGGCGGCAGATAGAAGCCTAAATGCGACGTATTGACGTAATTGCAATCACTCTCGGCGTCTTTGTGGCTGGTGGGTTGGCCTACTTGTTGCTGCAAGTCGCCGGACTCGACAGCATGAATGCGGGTATCTGGAGTCAGTTATTTTTGATCGCAGGCTTAATTGGCTGGCTGGCTACCTATTTATTTCGAGCTGTTACTCAAAAGATGACTTACAGCCAGCAACTGAAAGACTATGAAAATGCAGTCTTGCAGAAGCGACTTGATGAACTAACTCCTGAAGAATTGGCAAAAATTCAAGCCGAAATTGAGCAGGAAAAAAATAATTAGTTATTAGTCATTAGTCAGTAGTCATTAGTCATTAGTTATTAGCAATAAACTGTGAAATAATGACTGCGTACTAAAAACTAACGAAGATGAATATTGACCGCAAAGTAATGATTGCTGACTAATGACTAATGACTAAGGACTAATGACCACTGACTGATGACTAATAACTAATGAGTATTTCTAATTGTTTTGAAAACTTGCGAAAGACCAACCAATGTGCATTAATCCCTTTTATTACTGCTGGCGACCCCGACTTGGAGACAACGGCTAAAGCACTGCAAATGTTGGATGACAACGGTGCTGATGCGATCGAACTTGGTGTTCCCTATTCAGACCCGCTGGCTGACGGCCCAGTTATTCAAGCCGCTGCTACCAGGGCTTTGCAGCGGGGAACTCGCTTAGACGACGTGCTGGAAATGGTAGCGAAAGTTAGTCCGAATTTGCGATCGCCCATTATTCTGTTCACCTACTATAACCCGATTTTGTATCGAGGTATAGAAACCTTTTTGCAACAAATCAAAAGTGCCGGTGTCCAGGGATTAGTTGTACCAGACTTGCCATTAGAAGAAGCCGAAAGTCTGATGGAACCAGCCAACAAATTAGGCATTGAACTAACATTATTAGTTGCTCCCACAAGTCCCAAAAGTCGCATAGAAGCTATTGCTAAGCAATCTCAAGGATTTATTTACTTAGTCAGCGTGACAGGGGTGACAGGAGTGCGCGAGGGCTTAGAAACGCGAGCCAAAGAGTTACTGCAAGAACTTCGCAGCGTCACTGAAAAACCCATCGGCATCGGTTTTGGTATCTCGACACCCGAACACGCTCGTCAAGTGAAAGAATGGGGTGCAGATGCTGCTATTGTGGGCAGTGCTTTTGTTAAACGCTTAGCTGATGGCACTCCCGAACAGGGTTTAGAATCTATTGGCCAATTCTGCAAGAGTCTCAAAGCAGCAATTCAAAATACTTAGCCACGGTGCAGGTAATTTCTGCCATTAGATAGATGCGTGGATGCGATCGATATGGCCATAATTTTCATTAAAGACATTGTTGTACTTGAGATGATACACATCCTTCTGGTTTCTGACCAGAAGGTTTTTTTTTGAGCCTCGCCAGCTAAATCAGGACTTACGCATTTCAACATAGTTCTGTCATCCGCAAGCGTTGCGAAGGATCTCAGAGATGCTTCGCAACGCTCAGGATGACACATCAGCTTTGCGTAAGTCCTGTACTAAATATATAGCAACATTCTCGGCAATTAGGACGTTTTTAATTGCTGAAACCATTGATTTTCTTGCCCGATCGCATCGACTTATGACTTCGGCTATAACTTGCGGAATGTAACTTGAGATAGATGAAGAACTCGTGTTTATATTCGTATACTAAACAAGTCTTCAACTGACTGATTTTGTAATGCTAGCCATCTACATAACCATCAGGCATTTGAGCATCTCACCATAGCAAGGAGCATTTTTTGTGCATAGAATAACTGCGTTTATGAAAAAATTTCGATTGGGACAAATTTTAACAGTGTTTCTGGCGGGCATTTTAGTATTCGTTAGTACGGCCTGCAACCGCGCTGATATGATAGCAGGAAAGACTTCCGACAAAGTTAGAGAAGAAGTTCCAAGCGAGGCTGTAACTTCGCAATACAAAGGTGGTCAGAACCAATATAGCGATGTCGATCCCAGAAATCCAAACATGACAAAAATAGAAGCAAAAGCAAAGATGCTGAAGGATGAAGCACAGCGTCGCATTGATACTAAAGCTAGCAGCAATGTGGGTGAAAACCTGCGGCGGGTAGCAGACGAAGGGCCTGATAAACTCAACCAAATTAGTCAAAAGGTAAAGGAAGATGTTCGCGCAGCTCAGGCGAATGCTGAGGAATTTGGCGAAAATACCAAACAAAACATTGCTAATCTCAAAGAGAACACTCGTGAAGCTGTGAAGGGAGCAAAAGAGATTGCTTCTGAAGCTGGCGAGGGAGCAAAAGAAAGAGCAGCAGAGGTAACAGAGTCGCTGAAATATAACCTCAGCCAAGCCAAAGAAAATGTCAAAGATGCTGCGCGAGCCGTAAAATATAATGCTGAAGATGCTTCGGACAAGGTTCGCTCTCAAGTCAATCGAGATATTGACAAAACTCAGCGAGCCGCAGAGAGCAGTTACTAGGACGACT
>DPLL01000087.1 GCA_003542015.1 Microcoleaceae cyanobacterium UBA9251
AGGGCACCGCTACTAACTAATGACCCTTCGACTACGCGAGCGGGCACCGCTACTAACTAATGACTAATGACTACGCGAGCGGGCACCGCTACTAACTAATGACTAATGACTAATGACTAATGACTACTGACTAATGACCCTTCGACTACGCGAGCGGGCACCGCTACTGACTACTGACTACTGACTAATGACTAATGACTACTGACTAATGACTAATGACTAATGACTGCTGACTAATGACTACTTTAATCCCGATCGCACTGGTTCGACAGGAGCCTCAGCATTAGCTGGTTCTCCTCCCTCTTTCACGCGCTGCAATTTAGCTCCCAATTTTTGCAGTTTCGCCTCAAACTGCTCGTAACCACGGTCTAAATGCTGCAAACTGCTGATTGTGGTGACACCATCGGCTGCAAGTCCCGCCAGCACCAAAGCCGCCGAAGCCCGCAAATCTGTTGCTGTGACCGGCGCTCCCGATAGCCGCGACACCCCGCGCACAACAGCCACATTGCCTTTAACGCGAATGTCCGCGCCCATGCGATTGAGTTCGGCTACGTGCCGCAAGCGGTTCTCAAACACGGTTTCATTAATTATGCTGTCGCCCTCGCTCATGGTTAGCAAAGCCATAAACGGAGCTTGCATATCTGTGGGGAAACCGGGGTAAGGCAGAGTTTCGATGTCTGTAGCTGTATGAATCAGGCCGGGAACTATCCGCAAAATGTCGGGAGATTCGACAATAATTTGCGCCCCCATTGTCTGCAACTTGGCGATTACGGCGGTCAGGTGGTCGGGAATTACCGGTGATAAACTGATTTCGGAGTGAGTAATAGCTCCTAAGAGTAAAAATGTTCCTGCTTCGATGCGATCGGGAATAATTGAATAGTCTACAGAGTGTAGTTTTGGTACTCCCGAAATGACGATGGTATTGGTACCAGCGCCCTGAATTTTCGCTCCCATTGCGCGACAGAAATTCGCCAAATCGGCGACTTCCGGCTCTTGAGCCGCATTTTCAATGATGGTTTCTCCCTCGGCTAAGGTAGCAGCCATCATCAAAGTTTCCGTGGCTCCGACGCTAGGGTAATCTAAATAAATTTTAGCTCCCTTTAAGCGCTTGTTTGGCCCTTTGACGAAGGCGTGAACAGTGCCGTGTTCGATGTGGACTTCAGCGCCGAGGGCTTGTAAACCGCGAACGTGGAGCTCAACAGGCCGGGCACCGATGGCGCACCCACCGGGTAAGGGGACTTTGGCAAATCCCAAACGCGCTAACAGTGGGCCAATGATAAAGAAGCTCGCCCGCAGTTGGCTGACTAATTCGTAGGGAGCTTGAGCGTCTATGAGTTCGCTGGCATTGATATCTAAAACGTCCCCATTTGCCTCTATTTTGACTCCTACGGCCGACAAAATCTGCCCCATTCGGCGGACATCGACTAGGGAGGGAACGTTGCGTAGACGGCAATCTTCCGGGCAGAGGATGGCACCGGCCATGACTACTAAGGCGGAGTTTTTGGCGCCACTGATTTTGACCTGTCCTTTGAGGGGCTGGCGACCCCAAATTTTTAATACTGGTTGGTCGCTTTCGGGCGAAGATGGAAGATTGGACGAGTTCTGAGCTGGTGTAATGGGTTTGCCCTCCATATGCGTTTCGTTACTTTATACTTTATTAATTTTGGTTTCGATTTTACCGGAAAGATTTGATATGTCTAGGGGGGATGGGAATAATTCTAGGGATAGAATTTGCTAAGTGCGGTGGGGTGAGGCTTTCCGGTTCCTTCGCCCCAAATGCTTTGGCGATCGCCTCTAAACATGAACCGTATCAAAATTTACAGTTTTTTGATGGCTTTCGGTTTGGTCGATCGAAATGGCGAAAGTTGAAACTTTATTCATCATCGATCGTGCTTGTGTTACCTTGGAACAACTACTTAGAGCCCAAAGCTAGTCCTAGCATATGGTTCACATTAAACGGATCGAACTAACTAACTTTAAATCTTTTGGCGGCACGACGTCCATTCCCGTGCTACCCGGTTTTACTGTGGTTTCGGGCCCCAACGGTTCTGGGAAGTCCAATATCCTTGATGCTTTGCTGTTTTGTCTGGGACTTTCGACTTCTAAGGGTATGCGGGCTGAACGTTTGCCGGATTTGGTGAACAATGCCCAACATAAGCGCGGTACGATCGAATCTAGTGTAACTGCAACATTCGCTCTCGAAGGTGTCGGGGATGAATGGTTTGCTGACGATCAAGATGAGGATGGATATGAAGACGCAGCAGATGATTTGTCTGAAGCAGAAGCAGTAGAAGTAGAAGTAGCAGAAATCCCAGAAATCCCAGAAATCGAAATTCCAGAAACTCAACAGAATAATGGAAAATCGAAAATTCCCAATCGAAAATCCAAAATCGAAAATCGAAAATCGGATGAGTGGAGTGTGACGCGCAAATTGCGGGTAACTCGCCAAGGTACTTACACTTCGACTTATTATATTAATGATGAACCTTGTACCTTAACTCAACTCCACGAACAACTCAACCGTTTGCGAATTTATCCCGAAGGTTATAACGTCGTATTACAAGGCGATGTTACTAGCATTATTTCGATGAATTCTAAGGAACGCCGAGAAATAATTGACGAGTTGGCTGGGGTGGCTCAATTCGATCGCAAAATCTCCTTAGCTAGGCAGAAATTGGATGAAGTTAAGGATGTGGAAGAACGCAGCCGGATTGTGGAGAAAGAGTTGATTTCTCAGCGCGATAGACTGGCGAGCGATCGCACAAAAGCCGAAAAATATCAAAAGTTGCGGGCGGAATTCCAAGAAAAGTCGCAGTGGGAAATTGTCCTAAAATTCCGACAGTTGCAAAAACAAGAATGGAAACTGCGGGAACAAATCGAAGCTGGCGATCGCAATTCTACCGAACTCACCGAACAACTGCAAACAACTAACACTCAAATTCAAGCAGCAACCGCAGAACTTGACGCGCTAAATGCCCGCGTTAAGGCTTTGGGAGAGTCGGAATTGTTGGCGCTACAATCGACTATGGCGACGCAAGAAGCGGAACGGCGACAATTGCAAAACCGCAAGCAGGAGTTGGAAACAACTGCTGGACAACTGGCGGCTAATATAGCACAAACTGAGCAAGAAGTTAGGCAATTTCGGCAAAGTTTGGAGCAAATTGAGATTGAAATATCTTATGTTAAGTCTCAAACAGGAACTTTGGCAGAACAGCGGGATGAAGCTGGGCAAATTTTAGAGAAGCATCGGGAAGTTGCAAATGCGATCGCCTCGACTGCGGAAGTTTGGGTACAACAGCAAACGGAACTGCACCGCCAAATAGAAACTCTTCAGCAAAGTTTGGAACCGCAGCGCGCGGAACAAGCTGCGATTGGAGAAAGAGTCGATCGCCTGGAAAGTCAAATTCAAGAACAAAACCAATCCCTACAAGTATTAGCACAGGAAATTGCAGGGAAAAAACTTCAGCAATCCCAACTTTTGGCAAATCAAGAATTTGTATCTTTGCAAGTAGAATCCCTGACTCAAATTGGAGCCGGAAATGAACAAGAATTGCAACTACAACAAGAAACTCAAACTCGTTTGTTGTCTGAACAACGGGAAAGACAACGCAAATTAGATAAGCTGGAAGTGCAGTTTCAAGCACTCCAAGAAGCGACGGGAACTTTTACGGCAAAAATTATTGTGCAAAGCGGAATTTATGGAATTTGCGGGCTGGTGGCTCAACTGGGAAGGGTGGAACCTCGCTATCAGTTAGCCTTGGAAATTGCGGCGGGCGGCCGGATGGGAAATATGGTGGTGGAAGATGACAGCGTGGCGGCGCAGGCGATTGAATTGTTGAAAGAAAAACGGGCTGGTAGGATGACGTTTTTGCCGATGAATAAAATTAGAGGCGGCAGATTTTCGGTGAATGAAAATGTGCGTAGGGCGGCAGGTTTTGTGGATTGTGCTGTGAATTTGATTGAGTGCGATTCGCGGTATAATGAGATTTTTGCTTACGTTTTTGGCGGTACGGTTGTGTTTGCCAATCTCAGTGATGCTCGCCGCTATTTGGGACAGTACCGGATTGTTACTTTGGATGGGGAAATTTTGGAGACGAGCGGGGCGATGACTGGTGGTAGTTCTAGTAATAGATCGACCTTGCATTTTGGGACGGTTGATGTTAGTGAGGCGCAGGTTGAAGCGAGGACGATCGCCTATGAGCAAGAACGGCTTGAGGAAATTGAGCGGATTTTAGAACGGTGCAAAATTGCGATCGATCGCGCTTCTGTTGCTGTCAAAACCAGCAGTCAGGAATTGATGGAAGCTAAACAAAATTTGCGGGAAAATCAGTTGCGGCTGTCACAGTTGGCGGCAGAAATTCAGAAGTTGGAAGCGCAACAGGAACAAGGGCGATCGCAAATTGCTAAAAATACTCAGGAATTAACTAATTCCCAGTCCAGATTGCAGTTGCTGGAACGAGAATTGCCCGGAAAGGAAACTGAATTGCAGCAGTATCGCCAAACTTTGGCGCAGTTGGAAGAGTCCAACAGTCACAGCGAATGGCAGCAAATGCAATCTAGTCTCCGCACTCTGGAAGCGCAACTGCAAGAGCGAGAATTGGCTCTCAGAAACGTCCAGCAGCGCCTTGTAGACCTGGAAAATCAATTCGGGCGTTGGGAGGAGAAAATTAAAGCAGGCAGCCAGAAGCTACAGGAAGGGCAAATCCAGCAACATACTTGCGCGGATGCTCTTAACCTGATTGTTTCTCAGCAGTCGGCGATTGAGCGGCAAATTGCGGAAGCTAGGGCTGCTGTGGCTGCAATTGAGGAAAAATTGGGTGTGCAAAAGGGCGATCGCGATCGGGCAGAATCTCAACTGAGAGAAAAACATTTAGCCAAACAACAGTTACAATGGCAGTTGCAAAAACTGCACGAAAGCCAGCAAGAGCGCCGGGAACAATTGACCGCAGTTCGCGATTTATTGGAAACCCAGCGGGCGGAAATGCCCGATCCCGTCCCGTCGATTCCCGAAAATGTCGAGAAAGGCAATTTGATGGAATTGCAGCAGGAAGTAAAGGCGATCGCCAAACGCATTCAAGCTCTAGAACCAGTCAATATGCTAGCCTTGTCAGAATACAATCGCACTCAAGAACGCTTGCAAGAATTGAGTCAAAAATTGACTACCTTGGAAGGAGAACGGACGGAACTGCTGTTGAGAATCGAAAACTTTACCACCCTACGGCGACGCGCTTTTAAAGAAGCTTTTGATGCTGTTAATGAGAACTTTCAGACTATCTTTGCGGAACTTTCCGAAGGTGACGGCTATCTCCAGCTAGATGATCAGGAAGATCCTTTCAGCAGCGGTTTGAATCTAGTTGCTCACCCGAAAGGTAAACCTGTACAGCGGCTGGCTTCCATGTCTGGTGGCGAAAAATCCTTGACGGCGCTGAGTTTTATTTTTGCGCTTCAACGCTACCGCCCGTCTACGTTCTACGCTTTTGATGAGGTGGATATGTTTCTGGATGGGGCAAATGTGGAGCGATTAGCTAGAATGATAAAGCGACAGTCTGAACAAGCCCAGTTTATTGTTGTGAGTTTGCGGCGCCCTATGATTCAATCGGCCCAGCGTACAATTGGTGTTACCCAAGCACGGGGAGCTTATACTCAAGTCATAGGACTGAAGTTGTAGTCCCGGAGCGTCTGTCGATGGAGGCCAGGAGTGGAGAGATCAAAATTTTAGACCAAAGTTCAATCTCCTACATTCATCTGTGGAGTAAATCTAAAATCTAAAATCTAAAATCTAAAATCGACTGACGGTGTTGAGTGATATATGTACTTAATAAATCAGGATTAGAGTTAGAATGACATCAGAACAAATCTGCCAACGCTCCGATATTCTAGGCACTCAAGTCATCACCCGCGACAGAGGTAAACGCCTGGGTGTGGTTAGTCAATTGTGGGTGGACATTGACCGACGGGAAGTTGTGGCGATCGGTCTACGAGATAATATATTTGCAGTGGCTGGAATGCCGAGGTTTATGTTCCTCACCAGTGTCAGCGAAATCGGCGACGTGCTGTTGGTGGAAGATGAAAGTGCGATCGAAGATGACGTTGATGTTGAAGTCTACAGCATTTTGATTAACAGTGAAGTAATCACCGAAACCGGCGAACCTTTGGGTAGAGTGCGGGGCTTTAAGTTCGATCCCGAAGACGGTAAGTTAGTTTCTATCATCATCGCTTCCCTGGGAATCCCCCAAATCCCCGACCAAGTTCTCAGCACTTACGAGTTGGGAATTGAGGAAATTGTCAGCAGCGGCCCGAATCGCTTGATTGTGTTTGAAGGTTCCGAGGAACGGATGCGACAGTTGACGGTGGGTTTACTGGAGCGCGTTGGTTTGGGACAAGCACCTTGGGAACGCGAAGAGGAAGCCGAAGGGTATTATCCGAAACCTGTGGGCACGCCGAATCAATTGGGCCCAGGGGTGCGGATACCTGCGCCGGAAATGCGTAGCAGGGTAGCACAGCCTGTGGTTGAGGAAGCTTGGGACGAAGACTCGCAGTGGAATCGGCCTCCGGTGCGACAGCCGATGCGGGCGGTACAGCCTGTTCCGGTGGAGGATGATAAGGACGATTATGAAGAGGATAATTGGGGCGGCGAGGAGGACGATTACGAGGAGGATGAGTACGAGGAGAAGGAGTATGCTCGCTCTGAGAGTTCTAGGGAAAAGAAACGGGCTCTGGAGTATGAGTACGATGATGATGTGGAGGCGGATGCTTGGGCTGATGATGAGGCCCCTAAGCCTTACAAAGCGCCTCGCGTGAATATCCCTGAGAAGACTAAGGCTCCTGAGTATGAGGAGGAGGCGAATTATTAGGAATTCATCGATTAGTCGGGCTCTGGCCAAAAATGCTTTGAGACATTATTGGTATGGGTAAGGTGCGAAAAACCCGGTTTCTGTGATTTTGGGCGTGGCTAGAAACCGGGTTTTTGCCGAGAATATCGTTACACCGCCTAAAAACTGCGAAAAACCCGGTTTCTTTGATTTGATGCGCGATCGGAAACCGGGTTTTTGAGATAATATCGTTACACCGCCTAAAAACTGCGTGGCTAGAAACCGGGTTTTTGCCGAGAATATCGTTACACCGCCTAAAAACTGCGAAAAACCCGGTTTCTTTGATTTGATGCGCGATCGTCGGAAACCGGGTTTTGGAGATGGTTGGTGAAACCCGCCCCGACGATAAATTATGAAAAAAGATTTCATTAAAAACGGGTGATGGGATTATTTGATTTTGTTTCTTTTAAGTTGCGTCGCAAGTTTCTGGATGGGTTTTTCCTGTTTTTACTTGTTCTCGTGACAATCGCAGTATCGTCTATCTATGTTTCTAGGGAACATACTTTTTATTGGTGGGATTACGCTGGCTACAACAGCGCTACAGTCAGTATTTCTAATTTATTTCGGGAATCGCCTGACAAAGCGATACATGAAGTTATAGAATCGCTTGCTAAGGAAAAAAATCTGTTGATTTCGCTGCCTTTAGTGCCGTTTATTCTATTATTTGGCGATTCTCGCTTGAGTTACATTCTCAGTGTATCACTGATTTATGTAGTGCCATTTCGCTTGTTGTTGGGGGCAATTTCTGCTAAATTAATTCCTGTTTATCCCCGCCTGGTGTTTTGGTCAACTGTGTTGCTGAGTTTATTCATTCCGATGAGTTGGATTCCGACTCTGCGGGGATATCTCGATACTGGCGGCTGTTTGTTTGTAGGGTTGGCAATTTTAGTTTATTTGCAGGATGTTAAGCTTAAATATTGGTGGCAAATTCTGTTAATTGGCTTTTCGCTGGCTGTGGCGATTTTGTGGCGGCGACATTTTGCTTATAGTGCGATCGCATTTTTTGGTGCAGCGACTTTACAGGCTATAATCCTGTTTGCCGTACAGTATCAAAGTATTAAAAATAAAGCTTGGATATATTTGTTTGAATCTGGTGTAAAATTGGGTTTAATTGCAGCAACTAGCTTGGCTGTTTTAATGCTGGTGGCGGGAGATTTTACTCGCAGCGCTGTGACGGTTGATTATCGCAATTTGTATGCGGCTTGGAGTTTGCCTGTTAATCATATTTTAACTCGTTATGCCGATTTTTACGGTTTGGGAACTTGGCTGCTAGTAGCTATCGGTTTTTCGGCCGGAATTCTCACCCGGATGCTGGTGTCAGAGGCTACTATTTTTGTTTCGCTATTTGGGATTTTGTCGCTGATTGAATGGCTGTTGGTCTTGCGTTATGGCTATTTGCACTATACAATACACATAACGCCGATCGCACTTTTAGGACTGTCGGCATTTTTCTGGACAAGTTGGCTGAAACTTAAGGGGAAAATCCGCTATTTGATGCTGGGTGTGGCGGGTTTTTATCTGATTGCGAATGCTGTTTTGGGGTTGATTCCACTGAAATTGGGTTTGTCAAGGCTGTTTGTGGCTAATTTTCCGCCTTTAGTGCGATCGGACTACGGTGAAGTGGTAAAATTAGTAGAGTTTCTGAGAAAAATAGCACCAAATCAAGAACCGATTTATATTGCCGGCGCTTCTAATAATTTTAATGCTAATATCCTTAAACAAGCTAACCGCAAATTAAATCCTCCCGAAGGTTGGTGGAAATTAAACACCATTGGTAGGCCACAAATTGACTCCCGCGATACTTACCCGCTACCGGAATTATTGATGTCGCAATATGTGGTGGTTGCTACGCCTTTTCAGCAGGTGTTGCTGAGTGATGAACAGGTTTTGCGTCCGGGGGAACAAGATGTTGTTAAAGTTGTGTATGATGCTTTTACTCAAAATTGGGAAATTTCCCGCGATTTTCAGCTTTTACCCGAACAGTTTCAGCTAGAAAATGGTGTCACAGTCAGAGTTTATCGGAGAATGCGCCCAAGTGCGATCGCCACAGCCATCAAAACTCTGGATGCGATGCAGAAACAAATAGCCGAGAAGCCGGGGACTCAATTAGATTGGATTAGCTTAAATCAGTCAGTTTACACAAGTCCTAATTATTCCGTTAGCAAAGCATCGAATCACTTATATAATATTGTAACTCATCCCATTAAAAACACCAAGCAAATTGATACATCTTTTCTATATTTAGGTTCCCTATCCGAACAAGTCAAAATTACCGGCAACCTCAATTTACCTAACAAACAATGTGAGGGAATTTCCCTGCGGTTGACTTTGTGGAACAATCAAGGTAAATTAATAAACTCAGCCGAAACAGCTTATAATCCGGCTAGTTCCCTCAAATTAAATCTATTACTTGAGGGAAAAAACCCAACTTATCTACTACTTGAGGTATTGAGTACCAACCCAGAAAAATCAACCAACCAATGTCAACTGGAAATTCACAATTTAGCAGTAGATAAGAACGTAATTCTGTCATTCGCAAGCGTTTCCCGATTCTAGATTCGAGGGTAAACTCCGAATCTCTGAGATGCTTCGCGACCCTCAGCATGACATATAAACTTTGCGTAAGTCTTGACAAATCAAATAGCATTGCTACAAGCCAAAAAAGTTCAACCTTCAATGCAAAAAAATCAAAAATCTGACTGGTATTTTAACTTATCCATCTATACCTTTGTCATCATCGGTTCGTTGATAGCAGTAGGGTATAAATTCCCCATAGGAGGCAACTTTCCCGAATTGCCACAAATCCAACATCTCCTAAATCCTGAACTATATAAAAATGACTATCATGTTCAGGAAATGGTTAAATTTAATCCGAGATACTACTATTATCATATCATTTATTTATTGGCAAACTTAGGGTTAAGTATTCCCTTGGTGCATTTTATTTATCAATTTCTAGCTTTTGGTTCAGTTATCCTAGCTTGTTATGCCATTATCAACATATATACTAATGCAAAACTGCCCGCCGCAGCGATGGCTTTCTTATGTTTAGCATCCTCATTTACAGATGTTGGTAACACGCTGATATTTTCCACCAAATCAGTACCCAGTACCTTCGCGATGGCCTTCGCAATCTGGGGGATTTACTTTAGTTTACGTCAGAAATGGCTGACAGGATATTTCTTTTTTGGACTAGCTTGTTTGTTGCAATTTTTAGTGGGTTTATTACCAGGGTTAATGATGATGCCGGTGCTCATTATTGAATCGGTAAGACAGCGAAGGTTCAAAACCTTAATTTTGGCGATCGCACTTTTAGCAGCAATGGCAAGTATCGTTTATTTACCGATGTTGCTAACAGGTACTACCGGCACTCACACTATGAACAATGCCGATTTTGTCTACATTCACGCAAGAATACGCAATCCTCACCACATCCTCCCCTCAAATTGGAATGTCGGCAACAATTGGTTAAACTTTATATCTTTGATAATTGGCGGCTTGCTTTGCATCAAAAATGCCGATTTACTGCGAAAAGAAGACAAAATTAACTTTTCTATAATTATTGGTACATCAATTTTAGCGCTAGGGCTGAATTACCTATTTGTAGAAGTTTACCCAGTGGCTTTGATTGCCAAACTCCAGTTAGCTAGAACCGTACCTTTTGCTCAAATAATTATATTTATCGCTATCAGTTTGCTAGTCGATCGACTCTACCAAGCAAAGCAGCTAGCTATTGGTTTGCTGCTGCTAATTATCCTCACTTTACCCAACCGAGGTATTTTATTTTTAGCCTTATTTATATTTTTATCAATTTGCCAAAGCCAAAAATATACAATTCCCAAACGCTACAGTATTTTGCCCTGGATTTTCACCGCAGCAACCTTAACTTTCAGCTTGATCTATCCGCTGACAAATTCAGGAGAAATAATAGGCGATAGCCTAATTAGCATACCTGTTCTCTTCTCAATTCTAGCCTTTCCCTTCATCTTAGAAAAAACATCAATTTCTACACCAATAAAACAGATTTTCACCAATTTATTAGCTTTGCTAACTACCAGCATCTTAGTTTTGGGAATAGCAGGAATTCTCCCAAAACCAATGTTAGATATATTTCAAACAAGAGTTAATATAAATGCCGTTCCCAGCGACGACTTAAACAGATTAGCTTTACGCTTTTCCCAAACTAGCAGTCAAGATGCACTGGTATTAATTCCCCCCTCAGTCACCAGTTTTCAATACTTTTCACAAAGAGCAATTGTAGTCAACTTCAAGAACTTTCCCTTGACAGAAAAAGGCATCAAAGAATGGCAAAATCGCATGGAAGCTGTGTTAGGAGTCCCCTTAAATCCGCAAATGATTTGGGGAGGAAATGACTTATTCAGCCGCCGCAACAGTGCCGATTTAGTCCAAGTAGCCAGAAAATATCAGGCCGATTATATCCTAACTCGTACTGACTGGCATCCAAATATTCAAGCAAAAATCGCCGACAAACAAGGCAAATGGATACTCTACAAAATTAGGTAATTGGGAATGGGGAATGGGGAATGGGGAATGGGGAATTGGGCATTGGTTTTATATCCGTTAAATCCGTTACAAAATCCGTTGCCAAACATCCGTTAAATCCGTTACAAAATCCGTTGCCGAACCTTCTTCCTTCAAACATCAACATCAGAATCATCAATAATTTCACAAATCTGCTTATCCACATAATCAGCATCCACATTCCGCGCCATCAACTCCGCCAAAATCCCCAAAGAAATCAACTGTACCGACAGAATTGTACACAAAATCCCAAAAAATAACAAAGGTCTATTCCCAATCGGACCAAAATTCATCCCTCCCAAATTCAAAAACCAGATAACTATCAAATAACTCAGCGAAACAGTCCCAACCAAGCCAAAAAACAACCCCAAACCTCCAAACAAATGACCCGGTTTGTGCAAATAATGCGTCGTCGCCAACACCGTCAACAAGTCAATAAAACCCCGCGCATAACGTTCCCAACCATAATTTGATTTTCCATGCTTTCGCGAATGGTGCTCGACAACTACTTCCCCAATTCTAAAACCTAAATTGTTGGCTAAAGCTGGAATATAACGGTGCAATTCCCCGTACAATTTAATAGATTCTAAAACTTCCTTGCGATAAGCTTTAAAACCGCAATTCATATCGTGCATTTTTACCCCAGTTAGCCAACACGCAACTGTATTAAACAACTTGGAAGGTAAAGTTTTAGAAATTGGATCATTTCGCTTTCTTCGCCAACCGGAAACTAAATCAAATCCCGATTCTAAATGGTCTAAAAATTTGGGAATTTCGGCCGGGTCGTCCTGAAGATCCGCATCGAGAGTAAAGATAATTCTCCCGGCTGAATTGCGAAATCCTGCGGCAAGGGCGGCTGATTTGCCAAAGTTGCGACGCAGTTTAATTGCTTTAATTAGTTGGGGATTTTTGCTGGCTAAATCTGCGATTTCTCGCCAAGAATAATCGCGGCTACCGTCGTCGATGAAAATTACTTCGTAATTGTCAATTTCTGTTTGGGACATGACTATTTGAATTTTTTCAAATAGCATTTTTAGGGTGGCTTCTTCGTTGTGAACGGGGATTACGAAGCTGATGTGTTTTTGCATGGGCTATTCTAGATTTTTTTTTACCGCAGAGGGCGCAGAGGGCGCAGAGGGGAGAAAGCAGAGGGGTTGTTATCTAATTTTTTAGTTGTTTTTGATAATTTGGGAATTTCGCATGGCTACCCAGCCTTGGCGGTTTTTGAATGAGGCGTAAGCTGTCAATAGTTGATCTTTTGGTGATGTTTGAATGTATCCTCTCCAAGCTGCGAATTTGTAGGCTGGCCCAAATAAGTTTACTAAATCTGGACGGGGAAATCCTGACATGGCGAAACCTCGAACGACATTTTCTTGATTGAGAATGGCTATACATTTTACATTGTTTTCGGGGTCTCCTACCCAGCCAATTACTCTGGCGGCTGTGGGTGCGAGTTTTGTGACTATATCAAAATATCCTGGTACTCCGTCTTTGGGGGCTGATAGTAAGTTTGGCTCGATTTTGGTGTCTAATTCTGCACAGAAGTTATGCTTTTTGATGTCTCGATTAAATGGTACTAAATTGTTAGTTTTTAAGGCATCTATTAATCCTACGAAAGCGGCAGGTCTGTTGCCTACTTTTTCTTTAATTAAGGTCACGTCGGTGATGCCTAATTGCAATGATAATGCTACTAAGGGTTGATAGGTTGCTCTGCGGGCGATCGCACTTGCGGTTTCGCCTCCCACACCGTACATTAAAACGATCGCAATTGTGGCGATTCCTAACAGCGGTGTCAGCCAACTTCTTTGCATTCTGGGTATTGGCTGCAACTGCCGCGCCCACAATACTGTCAGCACAATTGTACTCATCCAAAACAGTGCTGGGAGTGTGGCGTAGCGGGAAGCTGTGGCCTGTTCGACTCCAAATCCCGATCGGCTAACGGCGGCCATTAATGCCGTTTGTAGCGTGTAAATCTGGATTGATAACCAAGGCAGCCAATCCGTGCGATCGATCTTTTTTCCAAACAACCAATAACCCACAAAACCTGTTACTGCTATCAAACCAATTATACCAATAATTGATGCAACAATAATATTATCGCTGAAAATTCCGCCGAGATAAGTGGGAATATATTCGAGAGTTTTGAGCGGATTAATTTTGGTTAAAGAAGGGTGATGAGCGGGGGTTTTATAAGTTAAGAAATAAGTGCTAATCACCGCAATAGAAACAGCAAAATACAAGTAAGTAACTCGGCGGGGAAACCGCAGCACAACCGCCGCAGCACACAATATCGGCCACAAAGCTAAAGGAGTGCTGTAACTAATACAACCTAAAATCCCAAAAATAATGCTACCAATTACCCAACCATCCCGTAGGGGCGGTGCCCCCGT
>DPLL01000416.1 GCA_003542015.1 Microcoleaceae cyanobacterium UBA9251
AGAGGGCCTGGGCCAAAACGCTCTTTCTGTTGCCGTGACAGCACAATTTCCGACTCGCCCAGTGGTACGCTGATAGGAGCTTTTATCGCCACTTTATAGCGGTTTTCTCCTAGGGAACTACTGAGGGATGGTACAACAGTGCCAAAATAACTCTTACCTCCCACCTTAAAGTCTACATTCAAATCCCCGAAACTATCTCCCAGATTACCGTTGAGCCCATTGAGGAAATTGCTACCTGTTAAGAATATTACAGGTTCGCTGTTGGAGAACTCCAGTTGCGCCGACTCTAGCGATGGCGGTTCCAAGGGAATTGCTAGCCCAGTGTCTGGCCCATTGAGAACTGCTGAAACTGTAGGAACTCCTTGTGTATTGAGTTGTACCTGAGCGGTAGTAACGACAGTTTCTCCAACTTTGGGAATTCCGATTATTTCCAGTGGCTTGTTTGAAGATTGGGCTAAGTAAGCTAATAGTGATGTTGTTGCCTCGAATTGATTTTCTGTGGCGGAGACTGCACCAATTCCACTCGTTTTTGCTCCTAAATAACTATTCTCAAAGTTGAGGTTAGTCGAAAGGTTAATTAGTCCTGAATTAGCTTTTGTGCTGGCGTTAACAATTGAACTGACTGATGGCATTCCTGCGGGCAATAATCCAATTGTATAAGTACCGCTTTGTGTCACGCCTGGAAATGGTGGCGAAGTGGTGCGGATGTAGCCGTCTGCACCTACTACAATCGCTCTATGAGAAGTAATGGAATGGGTATCAAAAAGTTTTGGTATTCCAAAAACCAACTCACGGTATTAGTGAACAAACCCTTTAATTGCACTCATTAGCTTACAGGATGAGTGCGGTGAAGGTTCAGAAGGCTGACTCTGATTATTACACTCAGCATTCTCACAATCTTTTTGTACCTTCACTTCAGTTTTCACTCCTACTACTGCCAATCCTTGATCGAAGAACCCAGCTCTCTCAAATTGAGGCTCTATTACTATCTTTCCTGTTTGGTCAACATAGCCGTATTTTTGTTCTCCGTTTTCACGGACTCCTACTATTGCCAATCCTTCAGAAAATGTAGTGTAAGTTTCAAATTTTGGTTCGATTACATATTTCCCAGTTTTGTCAATCAAACCTCTCTTACCATTCATTGCTTCCACGTCTGCTAAGCCGTTCTCAAATTCATAAGCACTGTAAAAACGAGGCGAAATCACAAATTTACCCGTTTTGTCAATATAACCCACCAATTTGCTATCGCTAGCTCTTACAGAAGCCAATCCTTCAGAAAACTTAGAACCACCAAAAGGAATAACCAAGTTACCTGACACATCGATATAACCTGATTTTTCCCCCATTGTTACTACTGCTAACCCTTCTGAAAAATCGCTAGCCTCATCAAATTGAGGGGGAATGACAACCTCTCCTGTTCGATCTATATAACCGTATTTCCCACCCCGATCGTCGCAACTTTTAGCTGTGGTTCCAGTACGAAATAAAGCTACTGCTCGCCCATTATAAAAATCGCCCACACTCTCAAATTTGAGGGGGATTACAATCTTTCCAGTCCTGTCAATAAAGCCAAACTTCTTTTTCACATAATCAGAGGTGTCATTTTTTTTAGGACAAGACTCGTCCACTACACCAACTCGCATTAGTCCTTCTTTGAATTCAGCAACAAGAGCAGATATGCCCTGACTGTCAGGATCTTGAATATAATCGAAACTAGGTTTGAGCCTGTATTTGCCTGTCTTGTCAATTAAGCCATACTTGTTAATAGCAGTCTTGTCGTTCCTAATTTCTACTAAAGCTAGACCTAGATTAAATCTAGTAGCATAATCAAATTGAGGTTGAATTGCATACTTACCTTTTTTGTCAATGTAGCCATATTGATCGTAGCCATGTTTATCCTTGATTTTGACGACTGCTAGTCCTCCCGCAAAATCTTCTGCATCATCGAATTGAGGTGGGATGACATAATTACCTGTCTTGTCAATATAACCTATCTTGTCGCCACGCTTGAGTATCGCTCTAGCCAATCCTTCTGAAAAATTCCAAGTAACACTTTCACATTTAAGGGGGATAACAATTTTTCCTGTTTGGTCTACATATCCATGTTCCCCTTCTCTCTCTACTACGGCTAGCCCTTCGGAAAAACTATAAAATGTTGTATCAAATTGAGGTGGAACTACATACTGACCTTTCTTGTTAATGAAGCCATACTTGTAGACAGTTTTCGATTCGGTATTTTGAAAAAAAGTAGTAGACATGGTAGGTTGACCAATTAACAACAGGAAACAAACTGAACAGAGACTCAGGAAGAGGCTAATTTTATATTTAGGCATAGTAGTTTTTGATTTCATGCTAGTTTTGGGGTTTGATCTGGTGGAACCTTCGTAACAAGGTTGCCGTAGTCAAATCCTAAAATATTTTCGCTATTAAGGACTGGAAAATTCTCTCCTTTTTTAGGGATTCTAGTGATAATATAGTTTACTTGTTTCTTAATATCTTCTTTACTCAATAAAATAGGCTTGCCATCTTTCTGCCCCGCTGTGTAGCCAAGACTTACAGACAGCGATGGGATAACACCAGTTTTATTTTTTGATAAAACTGTGCTTGCCAACTGCATATTAGCGTTATATTCCTGAATAAAGCTTTGATATTGAGCACCATTTTTATAAAGTTGGAAGTTGTATTCTCCATCAATAATTCCCTCTTGGAGCCACCTGGCTAAATCTTGATTATTTTTGTCCGCAGCCCAAGAAAATTTATGACTTGAGATACTCAGCTTTGTACCAAAACTAGCTACGGTATTCTTGATATCTTTGAGGTTGTTGGTGAGTTGATCCCGAATCCATCCAGTCTGGCCACCTGTATAACCATTAGGAATGTCATACCGAGCTGCTATTTCCGACATCGCATCCTTGAAAATTCCATAGCGATCGTCAAAAATAATATTCTTTACAAGATCCCCATGCTTTTTCAAAAAGTCGGATACTATTTCTTTTAACTTATTATGGACATCTGGATGGAGTAAATCGAGGGTATTTACACCATCAGTTGTTTTTTTCAGCACGGCATTATAGTTTTGTGCGCCAGCCTTACTATACTTGGCCTTAGCCGCTGTTTCAAAAAGTGTACTACCGCTCCGGGCTATTCCTGTTCCCTCGAACCAGCCAACTACCTGAATCTGGCTTGGGTTGTTTGGGTGAGCATTATTGTATTTCTGGAGTTCCTGCTTAAACTCTGTGAATATATCATTCCCTTGTAAACTTGAAATCATGTTGACGATATCAGAAGGCTTCTCGATTTGTTCGATCCCATTATCGATATCAGAATCAGAAGCCTTCGGTTTGATTTGATCGCTTGGTTTAAAAGTAACTCCAAAGGCTGATAACACATTCAAGTAAACTTTTTTGATCGAAGGATTTTCGAGAATGTTTTTAAACATTGCGCGTCTTTCTGCTGCTGTTTTCTTCAGCGAACCATTGTAGGAAAACCAATAAGAACCCATATCTTGAGGAGGCCAGACACCGCCACCACTGCCACCAGAGCCTGAGTTTGCCTGAGTTAAATCCCCCTCAAAGGAAGCAATCCCTTCCGCATTTGGTTCGACTTTCAACTCAGTCACTATCGGTAGTCCTTCCTTGGGAATTGCAACTACTTTGACTGAGGAAATGTTGTGAGAAACTGTAAAAGCTGGGGTAGCGGTAAAGCTATCAGGTTCTAATAACTGACCAATATTTCCCAAGGGGTCAATGATGCCCAAAAACGCTAGTGGAAAATCATAAGTGAGTTGACCCTTGACCAAGGTAGCGCTATTAGCGGGGTTGGCGTAGGCTACCATATATTCGCCTGGTTTGACTATGCCGGGATATGGTGGGGATTGGGTGCGGATGAAGCCGTCTGAGCCGACGATGCCTGATTCTTCTTGCAGCCACATGGGATTAGGAGTACCCGTTTCATCTGGAATTGCCCCTTTTCGCATAAAGTACACCTGAGTCCCCACTGCTAATCCCGATGGTGCTGGAATGGCTAATTGAGCGGGCTGATTCATTTTATCGCCGCTAAAGTCCAGATTGAAGGCCCCGGCAAATTCAAATCCGGCGGGGATTGGCAGGGACAAGCTTTCACGGCTTAACGACGTGATGCCGAAGGTGGTGTCTTGCTTTAAAGCACTAGGAGCTACCATTACTTTTGAGCCGTCGCTGCCTTGTACGACTCCGCCATCAACTCCCAAAATCGCCGGGCCCATCAAAGGCGTTTTTACCCGCACTGGAACTACCTTTTCTGCTCCTCCGTCGATGACGGTGACGCTGGCAATTCCTTCACCTACAGCAGTAATTACGCCATCTGAATTTACTTGCAATACATTGGGGTTGCTGACGAAGTAGCGAGTGCCGACAGAGCCAAATTTTAGGTCTGGAGAGTTAGTAAGACCTTCAATTCCTACCAGTAATGAGCGCTTTATTCCTGTTGTTAAAGTTACTGCTTGCGGGTAAACATCTAAGCCGTAAATTTCTGCTAGTAGGGCGTTCCATTCGTCATCGTTGGCAGGAATTGGCATTTCGCCTACTCGCGCCGCAGTCACGGCTTGAATGTTATTGTGAGATGCGCTAAAAATCGAAGTTCCGTCAGCTAACCCCGTCACTTTTCCAAAAGCGTCAATGGGTGCTACTCCTGGATTTAATGATGTGTATGTTAAGTAAGAATCTGGCAGCACTACACCTTTTTGGTCGGCAAAGTCGCCCAAAACTATCAATTCTGTACTGTCTCCAGCATAAAGTTGAGGGTTGCGATTGG
>DPLL01000055.1 GCA_003542015.1 Microcoleaceae cyanobacterium UBA9251
CCACTCGATGCGCTGTTGATATTTAGCAGGTTTAAGCCTGATTTTTTGATGGCAAATAGGGAGTAGTTACTGTTTGTGTTGGTTGATGTGGAAATTGGTGTTAGTTTATCTATTTCTGGTAGTTGGGGGGGTTTTTGATTGTCTTTTGATTCTACTGAAATTCCAACGAGTACGGTGTCTGAATCTGTGGAATTGAGTTCGGAATTGGTAATGCTAAAGGTGTATTGGTTCGGTGAACCGGCTTCGTTATTACCTGAATTCCTCTAATTTCTCTTGTTCACAATCATTATTTCACCGATACTATCGCCACTCCTCCCTTAAAATGCCTAGCGCTCTCAAATTTGATCTCGGTTATTAATTTTCCTGTGCGAGCGATATATCCCCTTTTTTCATTAAGGCGTACCTGTGCTAGCCCTTCATAAAAATCCCAAACTCCCTCAAATTTTGGTTCAATTATATATTTTCCTGTCTTGTCAATCAGGCCTTGCTTCTGATTAACTGTTACATTAGCAGACCCATGAGAAAAATCTCCAGCCTCTTCAAATTGAGGAGCAATTACAAACTTTCCTGTTTTGTCAATATAGCCGCAGAGTCCGTTTTTGCTAGTAGCTGCCAGACCTTCTGAAAAATCTCCAGCCTCTTCAAATTGAGGAGCAATTACAAACTTTCCTGTTTTGTCAATATAGCCATAGAGTCCGTTTTTGCTAGCAACTACCAAACCTTCAGAAAATTGACTATCGTGACTAAATTGAGGAGGGATGACAATTTTTCCCGATAAGTCAATATAACCCCATTTTTTGCCGATCTTTACCGCCGCCAATCCTTCGGAAAAGTTTTTAGCATCATCAAATTTTGGTGTAACGATATACTCCCCTGACAAGTTAATATAGCCCCGTTTAGCAGCATTTCTAGAGTCACAATCAATAAAGCCAGGAGCAGACATAAACACAATTGCTCGCCCATTATAAAAATTTTCAACATTGTCAAACTTAAGAGAAATAACCAGCTTTCCAGCTTGATCGATATAACCCCACTTTCCACCAGCAACACCCCCTCCCATATCGCAAATCTTACCTCCCATACCTACTCGCATCCGTCCTTCCTTAAATTCAGCCAAGGAATCTAATGGCCCATAAGTATCGATATGGCTTATTTGGTCGAATCTAGGTTGGACAATATAGTTGCCTTTTTTATCGATGAGACCATATTGACTGTGAAAATGTGGATGACGAACCTCTACGACTGCTATATCTTGCTCAAATCTACTACTGTATTCAAATTGAGGCTGTATTACATAATTACCTAGCTTGTTGATGTACCCATATTTGTAATTAACTACAACCGCTGCCACCCCTTCGTGAAAACTCTCGGCTTTATCGAATTTGGGTTTTATAACATAGTTACCTGTTTTGTCTATGTAACCTAATTTGTTGCTGCCTTTAATTGTGGCGGCAGCTAATCCTTCTGAAAAACTGCTAGTACCTCCATCAACTTGAAGTGGTATGACCATTTTACCTGTTTTGTCAATGTATCCAGATTTATTGTTAATTACCACAAAGGCTAACCCTTCTGAGAAATTATCAATATAATCAAATTGGGGTAAAACCACATACTTACCTGTTTTGTCAATCAAACCATACTTCTCGGTTTCAGAGTTGATATTTTCAGATTTGGTATTTTCAGGCATAGTAATTTGAACGCTGAGTGAGAACACAACAACTAAACCCAAATAAAATAAAAAGCGAAATCTTTTTAAGATTAACATGGTGGTTTTATGAGGTAGTTTTCGGAATATTTTTAATTGTCTGATAGTCAAAGCCAATTATTTGTGAGGGGTTAAGGACTTGTGGGTTCTCGGGCCCCTCTTTGTTGACCCCTCTGAGATAGTCAACTTGTTGAGCAATCTCTCCCCTTGTTAGATTTTTTCCCAAAGCTGTATACCCAATACTGACAGACAGCTTACTTTTAATGTTTTTGTTTTTCAAAATTGGGTCTTTCACTAATTTTGTCATATGCTCCTGGTAGTTTTTAACAAAATCATTGAACTGGCTCCCATTTTTATAAAGCTGTAAGTTGTATTCGCCATCAATGAGTCCAGATTGCAGCCACTTTAACACATCTTGATTTTGATCTCTTTTTGCAAAATCAATTAAATTAGCTGAAATATTGAATCTGGTATTAGGGAGTGCTTTTTTGAGGGTAGTAAGATTCTGAGTTAATGCCCTTTGAATCCAGTTTTTATCACTATCTTTATCAGCAGTGATTGTGGCACGATGCAAATTGGCAACTTCGGTTTCCGCATCCTTGGGAATTCCCAGGCGATCGTCAAAAATAATATCCTTAACAAAACTCCCATATTTTTGAATGAAGTCAGTCGCTATATTTTGCAGCTCACCCCAAACCTTGGGATGCAGGAGGTCAAGATAGTTAACACTATTACCATCTTTGTAACCCAATACCGCATTCTTATTACCTGGAACCTTGCTGTAAAGAGCCTGTTGAGCAGCTTTATACATCGGGCTAGATGACAAAGCAAGTCCAGTCCCCTCAAACCAACCGACTACATTAATGTCTCTCGGTTTGCCTGGATGTGCTTTGTTGTATTTGTCTAATTCATCTTTAAATTCTGCAAACACATCTTGACCAGACAAGCCGGAAATCATACCTTCGTTACTATTTTTGTACTGAAAAGTAATACCTTGTGGAGATAGTACATCCATGTAGATTTTTTTGACCGATGAGTTGTTGATGATATCTTTAAAGATTTGGCGTCTTTTTTCTGGTGTTGTATTCAGTGTCCCAGTGTAAGAGAGCCAATACGAACCTATGTCTTTGGGAGGCCAATTGGGTGGATCTTTCGGACTCGCTACAGCCACCCCCAAAGGATTACCACCCATCGCAATCAAATTAGGAATCGCAGGAGTAGTATTCTGAGGCAAGATTAGAGGATTAAGCTCTTCAATAGGGACGCGGGTTAAATCGTTTAAAGTTGCCCGCCGTTGACTCAGAGGCTGGAAGTTAAGGTTGCCTCGACCTCTGTAATATCCATCAATCGAGTAGTCCCCAGGATTTGCAACAGTCTTAATAATTTCCCCCACATCAAAGACGTAAGCATTTCCACCGCCACTGAGAGTTGGATAAGAACCAATTAGATACTTACCATCACCAGAAAGAGCCACATTATTAGTTAAACTCCCCGGCACCGGTTGAGTCGCGGCAACTAATTTGGGATTAGGCCCCAGGGGATCTTTAATAATGCCAATATTCCCCCCCGCCAGCGGATCGCTTCCCGTATTTCCCCTGAAGTTACGACCCGCCACAAACGCATACTGCCCGTCCTTCGTCACCGTTACAGCCACTCCCTCATTCACCTCAAAGACATTGTTATTATCAGTCAGCGTTAAATTCGTGTAGAGAGTTGTGGGAGCCAAATTGAGCGGGTCATCACTCACCGTCAGCACCCCAAAACCGCTTCCGTCTGTCACAGTATTGCCATTAGTAAAAACCATTTTGTGCGGGTCAGGAGTTGCAGCCAACCCCCAAGCCCCCGTAGGAGTCGATACTTTTCCAATTTGTTCCCACCACTTCCGAGGATTAGAATTCGGAACCGTCGGCCGGTCTTCTGGGTCAATATTCACAGCGTAAATATTACTATCAGCCGCAGTAGCAAACAGCTTGCGCCCGTCACTGCTAATCGCAATCTGGCGCAGTCCTGACTTCGCATCAACTGAGATAGTCTGGACAACTTGGTTATAGCTAGCCGAGTCAGGATTGACATCCAGAACATAGATGCTTCCCCGCCCCGAGTCCGCGATGTAAGCATAATTATTCCAGCGGTCAATAGATATCGCCCCAGGAGACGCACCACTGGGCAAATTAATATCATCGACATCTGCTGTCGAAGCATCAGCATCCACCTCCCGTCGCGCCAGCAAATCAACCACAGCCACCCGCCCCGTCCTCTCCAAAGGTACATAAGCGCGAGTCGCATTACTCGTGACAGCTAACTGTCCCGGACGGTCTAACAAAGTTGTCCCCAATGTCCCCACCGACAAATCCTTGGGAGGCTTCTGTTGCGGGTCCGACGGACTCTGAACTGAACTCAGGGCATCAATTACCCTAATTTTGTCAGCACTCCGCTGTGCTACCAGTATCAAATCTGAAAATACAGGCTCTAACTGAAGGTCTTCAAAACTCGAACGCTTGACCACATCAGAATCAAGAGGGCCTGGACCAAAACGCTCTTTCTGCTGCCGCGACAGTACAATTTCCGACTCGCCCAGAGGTACGCTGATAGGAGCTTTTACCGCCACTTTATAGCGGTTTTCTCCAAGTGCGCTGCTGAGTCCCGGCACAACAGTACCAGAGTAATTCTTACCTCCCACTTTGAAGTCAACATTCAAATCCCCGAAACTCGCGCCCAGATTGCCGTTGAGTCCATTGAGGAAATTGCTGCCTGTCAAGAATATCACAGGCTCGCTGTTGGAGAACTCCAGTTGGGCCGACTCCAGCGACGGCGGTTCTAGGGGAACTGCTAGCCCAGTGTCGGGCCCATTGAGAACTGCCGAGACTTTCGGAACTCCTTCTGTATTCAGTTGTACCTGAGCCGTAGTGACGACAGTTTCCCCAACTTTGGGAATTCCGATTACTGATAGTGGCTGGTTTGAAGCTTGCGCCAAGTAAGCTAATAGTGAAGTTGTTGCCTCGAATTGATTCTCTGTGGCGGAGACTGCACCAATTCCACCCGTTTTTGCTCCTAAATAACTATTCTCAAAGTTGAGGTTAGTAGAAAGGTTGATGAGTCCAGCATTTGCTTTTGTGCTGGCGTTAACAATTGAACTGACTGATGGCATTCCTGCAGGCAATAACCCAATTGTATAAGTACCGCTTTGTGTCACGCCTGGAAAAGGTGGCGAAGTGGTGCGAATCATTCCGTCTGCACCCACTACCCCTGATTCCTGTATCAGCCAAGTATCCTTCCAGCTATCAGCCCCAGTCGGTAGCGACCCCTTCCGCATAAATAAAACTTCGGTGCCGACTGGTACGCCAACTGGGGCGGGAATTGCCAACTGGACAGGTATCTTCAAGGGGGTGTTCCCCAATTCTAAATTGAATCCGCCAGCAAATTTCATGCTGTCGGGGAATGGTAGTGGCAGTGAAGTGCTGCTAAGGGGTGTTAGGTTGACTGTGGTATCATGACTTAAGGCACCAGGAGCTACCATCACCACGAAGCCGTCACTGGCTTGTACGACTCCGCCATCAACACCCAAAATCGCCGGGCCCATCAAAGGTGTTTTTACCCGCACTGGAACTACCTTTTCTGCGGATCCGTCGATGACGGTGACGCTGGCAATTCCTTCACCTACAGCAGTAATTACGCCATCTGAATTCACCTGCAATACATTGGGGTTGCTGACGAAGTAGCGAGTGCCGACAGAGCCAAATTTCAGGTCTGGAGAGTCAGTAAGACCGGAAATTCCTACCAGTAAAGAGCGCTTTACTCCTGTTGTTAAAGTCACCGCTTGCGGGTAAACATCCAAACCGTAAATTTCTGCTAGTAGGGCGTTCCATTCGTCATCGTTGGCAGGAATTGGCATTTCGCCTACTCGTGCTGCTGTTACTGCTTGGATGTTGTTGTGGGAGGCTGTAAAAATTGAGGTTCCGTTGGCTAATCCTGTGATTTTTCCGAAGGGGTCAATGGGTGCTATTTCTGGATTTAATGATGTGTATGTTAAGTAAGAATCTGGCAGCACTACGCCTTTTTGGTCGGCAAAGTCTCCGAGTACAACTAATTTTGTACTGTCTCCTGGATAAAGTTGAGGGTTGCGATTGG
>DPLL01000397.1 GCA_003542015.1 Microcoleaceae cyanobacterium UBA9251
TCGAGGACTCAGGACGGAATCAATCCAAAATCCCAAATCTAAAATCCTCAAGCCCCCGCATTTATACGTGGGGTAAATCTAAAATCTAAAATCTAAAATCTAAAATCGATTGACGCTGCCAAATAAATTCAAACTTTAAAGTTGCAATAGCGCCCTTGCATGAGTATGCTATAAAAAGATGTGCGACCTGTCAAACCAAAATTCAGGATACATTCTCAAATCTACTCAGTTAAGCTGAGTTCGTTAGAGATATTTTCAAAATTTAGCTGGCTATTTTCAAAATGAGTAAAATTCGCGTTGCTTTGATAGAAGACCATGATCTGACTAGAGTCGGCATCCGTACAGCTTTACAACAGCGTGACACTATAGAAGTTGTCGGGGATGCGGCTAATGCTACAGAGGGATTAAAACTGCTTCAGTCTTCAAAACCTGACGTGGCAATTGTAGACATTGGTTTACCGGATTTTGACGGAATTGAATTGACACAAAAGTTTAAAAAATCGATCGTCCCGGAGTCAGATCCCGACACCAAAGTGTTGATCCTAACTTTTCAGGATAATGAAGAGGAAGTGTTAGCCGCTTTTGCCGCCGGAGCAGACTCTTACTGCATGAAAGATATCAGCTTCGATCAGTTAGTAGACGTGGTAAAAGTAACTTACGAAGGTCACTCTTGGATCGACCCCGCCATCGCCCGCATAGTCCTGAAACAAGCTAAGAAAAAGGAGTCTGCGCCAGAAGCGCCGAAGACTGAGGGCAAGAAAGTCACAATTAATGCTGCTGAACCCGAGTTTAGTCACATCATTGAAACCTACCCTTTAACCGGGCGAGAATTAGAGGTTTTGGAGCTAATAGTGCAGGGGTATAGCAATGCTGCAATCGCAGAAAAGCTCTACATTACTGTCGGTACTGTCAAGACTCACGTCCGCAATATTTTGAACAAATTGTGCGCTGATGACCGAACTCAGGCTGCTGTTCTCGCCCTCCGTTCTGGCTTGGTTGGATAAAGAGTTAGTAGTCATTAGTCAGCAGTCATTAGTCATTAGTCAGCAGTCATTAGTCATTAGTCAGCAGTCATTAGTCAGCAGTCATTAGTCAGCAGTCATTAGTCAAATGTAGTCAAATGTAGGGTGCGCTGCGCGCACCTTACTCCTCAGTAAAAAAACAATATGTAAGTTCGCATCTATCCAAGTGAATAAATTTAAATTAACAATCCTACTACTAAATATGTCTTGAGATAGATGTCAAATAATCTCTCATTTGCTAAAAGTTAGCGCCTCGCAAGAGCAAGTTAAATAAATTCCGATCGCAATGCCAATTTTCTGTGAAGTCAATTCAAAAATTGCCGCCACCTAGCCAAAAAAACATACTTGCAGAAATAGTCAAGCCAAAGAGCAAAATTATCTCTCTGGGGTGATGTCTGAGCTCGCTTCAATTTGCGAGATTAAAAGTATCAACTGCTACTGAGATTTTTGACAAAGAGGTATTATGGCCGCCGAAATAGAATTTAAGTTATTTGCTCCCTACAATCAAGCAGCTACCTTGATGGGGTGTTTTTCTAATTGGGAAGAGATCCCGATGCAAAAAAAGGAAGACGGTTATTTTTGCACGCAAGTTGAGTTAGAGGATGGTGTTTATCAATATAAATTTCGAGTGCGATCGAAAAGCTGGTTTCTCGAACCAGATCAATGGGTAGAATTAGTCGATCCTTACGCCACTGATATCGACGATCCTACTCAAAACGGCCTGATCCGGATCAAAGGCGGCGATCGCATTGTCGATACCTACCTCTGGCGACACGACGACACACCGCTACGGACCGATCGAGAATTAGTGATCTACGAAATGCACGTTGCCGACTTTTCCGGCGGCGAAGCCGATCCCCTCGCCCGGGGTAAGTATAAAAACGTTGTCGAAAAACTAGATTACTTAGTCGAACTCGGTGTCAACGCGATCGAACTCATGCCACTCAAAGAATACCCGGGCGACTACAGTTGGGGCTACAACCCCCGCTACTTCTTCGCTACAGAGTCCAGCTACGGCACCACAGAAGATCTCAAAAACCTGATTGACGAGTGTCACGGGCGCGGGATTCGCATCATCATTGACGGGATTTACAACCACTCAGAAGCGTCGAGCCCCCTGACTCAAATCGATCACGATTACTGGTATCACCACGCACCCCGCGATCCCGACAACAATTGGGGGCCAGAATTTAACTACGAATTCTACGACGAAAAATTAGAAACCTATCCCGCGCGCAAATTTATCGGCGATACAGTGCGCTTTTGGGTTAAAGAATACCATCTAGACGGCATTCGATTCGACGCAGCACGACAAATTGGCAACTACGATTTCATGCACTGGATAGTTCAAGAAGCCAAAAATGTCGCCGGCCCGAAACCGTTTTATACCGTTGCCGAATACGTCCCCGAAGATACTAGCATCACGAATCTAGATGGGCCGATGGACGGCTGCTGGCACGACAGTTTCTATCACTGCGTGATTCCACAACTCTGCGGCGAAACTTTTGATTTAGAACGGCTCAAAGATGTGATTGACTGCAAGCGCCAAGGTTTTTTGGGTGCTACAAATGTAGTGAATTATCTCAGCAATCACGACCACAATCATGTGCTGGCAGAATTGGGCGATCGAGAGATTTTTGGGGAAGCAGCATTCAAGCGGGCGAAGTTAGGAGCGGTGCTGTTAATGACAGCAGTTGGTGTGCCTCTGATTTGGATGGGTGATGAATTTGGCGAGTACAAATCTAAAACAATTGAGCCAGCTAAAATCGACTGGACTCTGTTAGGAAATGACTTGAATAAAGGTTTGTGGGAATACTATAAAGGCTTGATTAACCTCCGAGAAAATAACCAGGCACTTTACACGGAAAACATCGATTTTTTCCACGAAGACCTCGAATCAAAAGTTTTTGCTTACACTCGTTGGAATGATGAAGGTTCGAGAGTTGTAGTTGTGGTTAATTGGTCGGAAAATTATCTGGCTGGCTACAGCGTTCCGCACTTCCCGGCTAACGGAACTTGGCACGAATGGACGGGAGATTATGATCTTGAATCTGGCGATGACAATATTTTGATTGACTTGCCAGAATCCGAAGCGAAAGTGTTTGTTTGGCAGTAAAATGATGTCCGGTAGAATCGGAATTCATATTAGATCAAATCCGTTGGCATCGGAATTCATATTACCCACAGTTAGGACACGGCGCCGTGCCCATTGGTGTCAACTTANNCTCTTGTCCCCCCTTCTTAAGGGGGAGTAGGGGGCAAGCTAAGGGGGGATCTAGGCTTAATAGTCTTGCCAGCATTCTGTGACTGGGTTTGACGTTAAGTTGACACCTATGGGCATTCCCGTGTCTGACCTATCATTCCGGTGCAACCGGAATTGATATAAAGTGCTTTTAGATCCCCGACTTCTTAAAGAAGTCAGGGATCTTTTGCATTATTCCTTCTTCCTTCTTCCTTCTTCCATTCTCTATTGCCGATGCACAATTGCGTTGCCGCCGCCGCAGGTATTGGTTTGCTAAACAAGTAACCCTGAGCCATATCGCACTTGAGCGACTGCAAAAATTCTAACTGTTCTATTGTTTCGACTCCCTCAGCCACCCGTAAATTCATGCCCTGTCCCAAGGCGATCGCTACTTTAACAATAGCACCGTTGCAGCCCTCCATCAAATCTGACACGAACGATCGGTCTATTTTTAAATTGTTTAGCGGCCAGCTTTTGAGAGACCACAGCGAAGAATAACCAGTGCCAAAATCGTCTAGAGAAATCTGAATTCCCATTTGCTGTAACTGCTGCAATATAGACACCGTAAAATTGACATCTGTCATGGCAATACTTTCGGTAATTTCTATTTCTAGAGCATCGGGAGCAAGCCCGGTTTCTGCAAAAATTTGAGCGATCGTCTTGACTGTGTTAGCTTGTAGAAACTGACGGGCTGGTAAAACGTCTAGATTAATTGAAGCCGTCCTAGAAGGACGGGGTTTTAGACCCAATTTCCAAATAACAGCATTTTTGCGAGCTACTACCTTAACTCGCTCTGTATTATAGAATACAACACTTTCGACATAGATATCTCAAAAACCGGGTTGCTCAGACAAGCTTCTGAATTCAAAGGCAGAATGTTTGTTCATAAACCCGGTTTATTGGTGGTTTTCAGACTATGCAAATAAGTCGGAATCTATCACAAAAGGTGCGGGTTCCTACCCGTGACGCACCGACTCAGTAATCCTACTAGGGGATTGGTATCTTTCCAGATGTCTGCTGGTTGAGGTACTACAAATGACCCAGCAATTGGGTGTTACAACCATAAGTTGATAATTTGTGAGATGATCGGTACAATTACAGATCACCTATCTCGATCGGCTTACGCTCCACTTGAACAAAGACGGTCAACCCGATAAGTATAGATACGAGCCACTCTGTATTCAGTGTCGGAATTCCATTGGACGAAGGCCTCGTAAAAAAAAAATTTTTAGTCAAAGGCGATAAGCATTTATGAGTTACCCAAGCTGGAGTAAGAATTTGGAGTATTCTGCTGTTAATAGCGGTCAACTGCTGGTTGACAAGCGTCCCTTAGTTTTGGGCGTAGACGACAATGAGGACAACTTAGAGCTGCTAGCCCAAATACTCGATTTATTGGGCTGTGAGTTCGTGGGAGCGGTGGATGGCACCTCTGCTCTTTCAGTAGCGATCGCTCGGCCTCCTGACCTAATTGTGATCGACATTTGCCTGCCCGATATAGACGGCCTAGAACTGGTGAACCGGATCAAACAAAACTCCAAACTCGTCAATATTCCGATCGTTGCTGTGACAGCACTGGCAAAAACCGAAGACCGCGATCGTATTCTCAATGCTGGCTGTCTTGACTACCTTTCCAAACCTTTTAACATTGATGACTTAGAAATAATTGTCCGCCGCCATCTGAATTAGCATCCGTTTGTTGTTGAGTTCTCTACTCTTGCCTCGATCGACTTTTAGGTGCTGACTCTAATACCCTGATCCCCGACTTCTTTAAGAAGTNNCCCCGACTTCTTAAAGAATTCGGGGATCAGAGAGCGCGAGATCGTTACCTAACCCTGAAATGGTATAAATAAAAATGTAGTCAAATTAACTAAACATTATTTAGGTACTCTTTATGAAAATTAATTTAAGTTTTAATAATTAAATTAATTGTGATAAAATTTTAAAAATCGTAACTTAAGTAACATTTTTTGGATGACAGAGCCAATATCGTAGAAAGATGTTGTTTTAGGCGGAAATAGGGAGAATTATCTGGTAGTTATAAGGCAAGGGAAACCAGAAAAGTGAATGTTTTATTCAACTGGATTTTTCCGCGATTGACTTTGAGTCAAGTTTGAGCCGAGGAGAGCACCAATTACTTTTGGTTATGCCTTGGCGGCACTTTTTTTGTCGTCAAAAACGAGAAACCAGTGCCTAACCCAAATCAGCTTTAACGACTGCTGCTACCTCAGTAATTGGTAATTGGTGAAAATCTCATTCGTCCCTGTTACCGATTAGATATTCCGAGCAGCGATTAGAGGAGTCTAAAAGTTGAATTTGGGATGTTTGCTAATTACCTTTACTGCAAAACAATGGAGTGTTAGAGATGCTAAAACAAATGTGTTGGTTGCCCCGCTTAGGCAGCAGTGGAGAAAAGATCTTGCACTTACGCACGGACCCCCGCCAACCGTGGCGACCTTATACAGCTTTTCCACAGTACGCTGCATTCGATTACCCAGAACCAGGTGGTTCTAAAGGGTGGGCAACATTTCAGAAGCTCATAACTCAAGGGTGGAATTTAGTAGCGAGTGAGGGGCAGCAGTCCGATTTCGGGGAACAGAAAACTGCTTAAAAATCAGAAGTTATGAGTTATAAATTTAACTCATAACTCCCCCAGGGGTAGGTAGTCGGATGCAATAGGCATCTCCCAAAAAGGCATTCCCGCATTTTATTTGTGGGATGAAGGATTGATGCAATTTCGGCATCAAGGATCGATCGAACAGTATACCTTGGGTGATGGGGAACCGTTGACACGGGTTTACTTGCAGGAATTAGGGACTGTTTTGTAGTTGGTTTCGGCAGTTTTTTTCGCGACTAGGCTCTGCTATGCTGCTTATAATTACTGCAATGCCCGCTTAGCAATTACTGATGACGATGTATTTACAATCTATTAAGATTCCAGCAACAACCGATCGCCAACCAGTCGCTTTGATTGTCGTTTTGCACGGATGGGGTGCCAATGCTCGCGATTTGACATCCCTAGCGCTCGCCTTCAATTTGCCAGATTATCAGTTTGTGTTTCCCGATGCCCCGTTTCCTCATCCCCAAGTACCGGGGGGCAAAATGTGGTATGACCTTCAAGGTAATGACTCGAAGGGATTGGTAGAAAGTCGGCAATTGCTGAAGGAATTTTTGTTGTCTCTAGAAAGCAGCACGGGTGTGCCTTTGTCTGACACGATTTTAGGCGGATTTTCCCAAGGTGGAGCGATGACTCTGGATGTGGGATTAACTTTGCCCCTGAGAGGTTTGATTTGTCTGAGCGGTTATTTGCATTCGATGTCACCTGTTGCTGGTAGTGCTTTGCCGCCAGTTTTAATCGTACACGGTACTCAAGATAGTGTTGTCCCGGTGAGTGCGGCGGTGCGATCGCGCGATAGTTTCACTGCTTGGGGAGCGTCGGTGCAGTATCAAGAATTTCCGATGGGGCACGAGATTCAACCGGAAGTTGTCGATGTAATGCGAAGTTTTGTTGTAAAAACTGTGTCGAAATCTGATTAAAGCTTTAGGATATAGTATGGCGGGAAGTCTAGGGGACGGAATAAAGATGAAAACTTTAACCAAAGCATCAGCATCGCGCGATTTTGCTCTACTTACTTCGGAGGATGTGGCAGAATTGGCCGATCGTTTAGAAGTGGACGATTACGCAGATCCTTTTGAGGGATTGAATGATTGGCATTTATTGCGATCGCTCGCGTTTCAGCGCCCGGAGTTAGTTGAGCCTTATCTTCACCTTCTGGACATGGAAGCCTACGACGAAGCGTAGACTCAAAAATAGCCAAAATTTCAGCAAGTTTTAGGAGAAAGTTAGGGCTTTTTTTCGATGCTCATCTCAACTTTTCTCCTATTTTTTTTTTGAAAATAAATGAAGGGCAAACGGGTTTTAATTGGCGTTAGTGGCGGGATTGCGGCTTATAAAGTTTGTGAAGTAGTTTCAACTTTGGCTAAGGCGGGAGTTGAAGTGAGGGCGATTCTGACTGATGCGGCGGGGGAGTTTGTGACGCCTTTGACTTTTGCTACCCTCTGTCGCCAGGGTGCTTTTACTGACAAAGATTTCTGGGAAGCCAGTCACGGGCGCCCTCTGCATATTCAACTGGGAGAATGGGCGGAAGTTTTGGCGATCGCTCCTCTGACGGCGAATACTTTGGCTAAGTTGGCGGGGGGTTTTGCTGATAATTTACTTACAAATACGGTACTTGCTTCTAAGTGTCCAATTCTTTTGGCACCGGCGATGAATACGGATATGTGGGAACAGCCGGCGGTGCAGCGAAATTGGCGGGAAGTATTGACAGATGGGCGATATCATGCTATTGAGCCTGGGGCGGGTATGCTGGCTTGCGATCGCGAAGGCCTGGGGCGGATGGCAGAACCAAGTGAGATTTTGTCACACATAGAATCGCTGTTGTATACGAAGGGCGATCGAGATTTAGCTGGAAAACGGGTGTTAATCAGTGCGGGAGGAACCCGTGAACACCTCGATCCCGTGCGGTTTATCGGCAATCCTTCCACGGGTAAAATGGGCATTGCTTTGGCGCAGGCGGCATGGCATCGTGGGGCGATCGTCACTCTGGTACATAGTATAACAGGTGAAGTACCGTTGCGAGGTGTCAGGTCGATCGCCCTTACCAGTGCACAAGAAATGCGGCAGGAGATGCTGGAATGTTTCCCGGATGCGGATTTGACGGTGATGGCGGCGGCGGTGGCGGATGTGAAACCCACTGAGTACCACAGTGAAAAATTGCCGAAGCGATCGCTCCCCAATGCTTTACCGTTGACACCGGTACCGGATATTTTGGCAGAGTTGGGAAAATTGAAACAGCCCCATCAAAAACTCATCGGGTTTGCAGCACAAACTGGCGATCTTGTCAAGCCAGCTTTGGAGAAATTGCGGGCGAAGAAACTGGATGTAATTGCCGCAAATCCGATCGACAAAATAGGAGCAGGTTTCGGCAGCAATACCAATCAGGCAATTTTGATTAATGCCGAAGGAAAGCAAGTAGAAATAGCACCTTGCAGCAAATTAGAAATGGCTCATCGCTTGTTTGACTTTGTGATGAATAAAGACTGAATTCCTGACTACAAAAAACTTTTTCAATAGTTAAGTTCTGTCTTAAATAGTCCGGTCGGCAGAAACCGGGTTTTTTTACGAAAATACTGCATTTGACGCTTTAATACTGGTAAAAAACCCGGTTTCTTTGGTATTTATGCGTAAATTCTGTTAAACAAAATTAGCTGGTTCCGGGGAGAATTGTGGTTCTTCAATCTGCGTTGATTCCGAGTCAGCCGACAACTCAATATCTGCGACAGTAATTCCTAGTTTAAATCCTAACGCTTCGAGCAATTCTACAAAACAGTAGATTTCCGAACCTGCACTTGCTGTCAGCATCTTGTCAAGCTTTTCATGGTGCTGTTTGGCAGAATCTGAAAGAGCATTCATCCTGATTCGAGCCTCAATTACCTTTCTGATTGCATTTCTCAGGAGTGCGGGTTCAGGATCTTTTTCTTCCAAGATAGCCCCGATAAAGGCACCAGCGTGTTCCGCATCTTTGAGAGATTCAATTAGGGACTCGCGGTAGCTATCGCTGGTAGGCATTTTCATTTTTTTCATATTCTGTGATTTGATCATACTTGCTCGACAATTTGTATAATAGGACGGCACTGCATTAAGTGGGCAAATTCTACTTAAGACAGAGATATTCGATCGCAAAAATAGTATACTTTTTTGCAGTAAAGAAAGTTGAATTCAAACAAGGAATTGCTAAATGAATCTAAAATCGATCGCCAAAACCAATCTACTATTGAGCAGTCTGATAATTAGCATCGGATTGCAAGCACTTCCAGCAGCGGCGGCAGCAGTCACCGATGCCCAAGTTTCCGCACTCGTAGAAGCACTGCGACAAGCTGCACCGCCTCAAAGTGCAAATGACGGAATGTACAGTCAGTGGCAAATTTTACCGGGTAATATTTCCCGTTGGGCAAAATTCTGTACCAAACAGGATTTAACACCGCAACAATTTGAGGCTGATGCGACAAAAGCCAAGTCAATTGTGACTTGTATAGTGGGCGATTTGTTGCGCGATGAATACAAAGCTAGTAGCAATAATGAATTAGCTGCTATCCGCCGCGCGGCTTGTTGGTGGATGACAGGTGAATCTGCTGCTTGCAAAAGTGGGGAAACTGCTACTTATGCTGATAAAGTTGTTAGTGTTTATCAAAAGCAGCGGCCGAAAAAGTAAAGTGCTTGTTAGTGGGATTTGGTTTTTTTTAACCGCAGATGCACGCGGATTAACGCAGATGAATTTGTAAGTTAATGGAAAATTAGTTGGGCGGGGGCGGGTGTATTATATGGTTGGTTTCTCACATAAATAATTGGTAAAACCCGCCCCCATACAACTAATCTATTTTTCCGCCTGACTTCTGATCAACCTTTGTACACTAACTAAAGCTCGATTTAATTCATAACTTTTTATTTCTGAATTTTGCAAAAAAGCCTGTTGTTCTTCTTCAATCATCAATACATCCTGCCGCACCAAACCATCTAATAACTTTTGAGCCGCACCGAACAAACTATCTTTGATAAACCTGCGAAACCAAACTGGCAATTTGTGCAGCCGCCAAAACGCATTTAATGAGGTAAAATGAATTAAATAAGCGCGAGTTGCTGTCTCGCTCACTGGACAAACCAAGCAGTAAATCTTAAAATCATTCCCTAAAGTTGACACCCAGTGCGGGTAAACATAACTCACTTCTAAAGGTTCCGGGTGCAGTTGTCGCAAAGATTTAAAAAATAACTGAGAAACTGACCAAATTTTATCTATTTTGTAATAACTTTCTGCTTGGTAGAGAGCCGTTACTTTATGCTCATCTTCTGCTAAAGTATCTAAGACTGGATTAGCCCAAGCTTGCAAATCTTCGTGCAAGTGTCCGTGATACATATCCATTAAATTTTCAATCAAAAATGAGTAGTGGGCCTGACATTCGATAACTGCAACTGTGGCAATATAATTGAGATGTTCCCACTCTGGTAAACTTAATAAATCAATCTGTTCGGCTTTGGTTTCGTCGCCGGGAAATATCCAGATAAAACCGGATTTTTCCTTAACTGGGAAGGAGCGAATTTTGCAATTAGGTAGCTTTTGATTGGCTGCTAAATAATCGACTTCTGCACATTCTCCTATTGCATTAAACCGCCATCCGTGGTAAGCACATTCTATCAATTCGCCTTTGATTTTACCGTGACTAAGTTTAACTTGTCGGTGCGGACATCTATCTTCTAAAGCGTTAATTTTGTCTGCACTATTGCGAAATAGGACGATCGCCAGATTCCAGATTTTCACAGCTAGCGGCTGAGTTTGTACCTCTGTACTGCGAGCCACAGTATACCATTGATTGAGATTAATCCCCAACTGGCGAATGTGAGTTTTTTCGGTGCTTTGAGATGGAGATTTTAGCCGGTTATTTTGCATGATAGATATTCCCAAATTATAGCAAGCTTAACATTCCTGTAGGGGCGGGTTTCACCAACCATAATTGCCAAGAATTAACAATCTATAAAACCCGCCCCCAAGGGCTACAAACCTTAGATTTTCAGTACGCCTTCAGGATTTACCGTCAAGAGCGATCGCCTCTGCAAACCCTCCCGATCTAAAATAGCATTAGCCGCCAACAAACCGCTGCTAACCGCCCTTTCCATTAAACCGCAAGGAAAGGGCATTTTCACCCAATCTCCCGCAAACAAAAGATTAGGAACATCGCAGCAAGTCTCCGGGCGTTCCGCATAACTACCGGGCGGATATCCAGAGAAATTCTTTTGATTTACCAATTCCCGGTGCAGCATATTTGCCTCTTTTAATTCTGGCACAATTTCGTACAATTCTTGCTCAAAAGTAGAGAGCAAAACTTGCTGATTCGGAAATTCCTTTTCCTTGTAACAATAGGCGTGTAACTCCACTACGCTGCCGCCAGTTTCTTTGTTCCACACTATGAATTGATCTTGAATCCGGTGGTAAAGCGTAATGCTATCAGTGAGTTTGTAGCCGGAAAGCGAGCTAAAATTGCTGTGTTCCCATGCAAAATCGCGATCGAACCAAAAACGACCAACCGCAAACGGATCGGCTATTTTCAAACTCTCAATCCGACTCTGTACTTGCGGATTCACCTCACCGCTAGCCAAACTAAATAAATGCTGCATCCCCGGAACATCGGCCGCCAAAACATAGTAATCAGCCCGCAATGTTTCCCCCAAATTTTGAGGTTGGGAATTGTCAATGGCTGCTGCCAATTGTACCTCATTTTCTTGTTTAGCAACCACCTTAAATCTGGGCAAATCCCGTTGTGCTGGGCCGCTGACAACTCGCCCTGACCCATCAAAAACTGCCCCGTGACAAGGACAATGAAATTGACCATCGTTCTGTTTTTGAACTGTGCAGCCTTGGTGAGTACAACTCAGAGAAATCGCCTCTTTTCCTCCCGGTAATGTGGCATATACGCTATCTCCAGCACCGAAATATTCCGTAGAGTTACTATCATTTAACAGCGAGTTTTGCTTGACCCAAAAAGGTACTTTATTTTGCACATCTCCCGACTGGTAACTCAGAGAATCAATCTGGCCCTTTTTCCAATGAATGCCACTAACTGCGACATCTGTCAATACTTTTCCGCCTTTACTTTCAATGAATTTAGCAATGGGTTGCACTAAACTGGTTCCCATATCTTGTCGCGTGCCATTAAAGGCTAAACCTTCGGGATTTCCGAAAAAATAAAAGTGGAAAAACTGCATTAATTCTCCCACACTCAATTCATCGGGAGCGTTGAGGCTAGACTTAGCAAAAGGCAAAAAATACAAGTCGTAAAGCCCTCGCGGAAACTCACCTTTTACCCAGTCTGCAACTGATATGTTGTCGAGTCTAGCGAAACTTTTTTGAGTTTGAAAACCGCCGATTTCCCGAAAAACTTGCCAGTGCGCGGGTTTAGTCAGATTTATTCCCCACTTGAGACGGTTGGGAGAAGAGATTCCCAAGTCAACTATATTCCAGGGAAAAGCTGAATGATTGGGGCGGAAAACTTCGGGTTTGTATTTGCCATCTCGAAAGATAACGGCGTAGGATTCTAAAGATAGAAAATTATCGGTAATTTCTAGTTCTTGAACCACACTTTTTAGGTTGTAGTATTGTGGGAAAAAACCGTGGAAACCGTGTTCCATCATAAAGGTTTCGTTCCCCACTTGAATCGGCCAACTAGCAATTTTGCCGCCGAGTTGGGGCGATTTCTCCAACAGTGTCACGGCGAAACCTCGCTGACTAAGTTCGTAGGCGCAGGCGAGCCCAGCCAAGCCAGCCCCGACAACTACAACGGTTTTGGGGCTGTTTAGCAGTCGCGGTAAGTCGAGGGTGTTTTGCTGAAAAATGGTGGGCTCTGGCTTGGAAAATCGAGAGTAGCCGAGGATCCCGCCGGCGGCACCAACTCCGAGGAATTTGAGGGCGGTTCGTCGCGAAACTGGTTGAGGTAGCGAAGAATTGGTTGATTCACTCATCGGCGGTACACAGTAACGGGGGTTGAAATAAATGGGGCCTAGGCCATCAGGCATATATCATAAAGCTTAAGACATGATATGTGAAGAAATGATCGGACACATCACCCATTTGGATCGCAGGAGTTGTGCGATCGCAAATAATCTATCCCTGGTATGATATCTTCTGAGGCCGATCTAAAGTTATGTGTAGCCTGGATATTGGCAATTTCCGGCGATGTGCGATCGATAAATTTGGATTTTTTAACCGCAGATAATCGCAGATAGACGCAGATGAATATAAGCAGGTGGAAAATTTGGTGTTTATTGGCAGGATTGACGGCTTTTTTGTGTTGTTTGCAAGTACCTGTTTCTGCTAGCATTCAAGCTGGTAGCACTGCAATTGTCCGCAGCCAACTTGTCGCTGCTCAAAATCTCCAGTCAGCGGGATTGTACCGTCAAGCTTGCAATAGTTTGCTGTCTGTTTTGGAGGTGACTAACCTCGACTGTGAAAACTTAATTGACAACAAAATATCTCTCACAGAGCAAGCTATTATTGAAAATTTGCCTAACAGCGAAGTCGCGCTGTCTGGGTTGAGAAGTTTAGGCGATGTGTTGCGCCTAACTGGTGCTTTGAAAGTTTCAGAAATTATGTTAAACCGCAGTTTGGCAATAGCTCAAAACTTGCAGTTAGATTCAGCTATCAGTGCTGTTTATCTCAGTTTGGGGAATACTCAGCGAGCTTTTGGCAAGCG
>DPLL01000063.1 GCA_003542015.1 Microcoleaceae cyanobacterium UBA9251
GGGTAGGCACGGGGAGTAGGGTCGCACTACCCCTACAAAGCCCTCGTTTTTTGGAGAATGAAACCGCCCTGCGGTGGAGGGGGGTAGGCACAGGGGCACTACAAGAGTCAAAATCGCGATTTTCCGCTCTAATGAAACCGCCCAGCCTAGCCCCCTTAATCAGGGGGGCCCAGAAGAAAAAAAATATTTCCCAAAACACTTGACAAACTGACGAACATACTCCATAGTAGTAATTCGTGACCAATGCGGAACTGGCGGAATTGGTAGACGCGCATGATTCAGGTTCATGTGGTGCAAGCCTTCCGGGTTCAAGTCCCGGGTTCCGCATTCTCAAGGCAAGGCAGTAGTTTGGGGTTAACCCGATACAGGCAATAACCCCATTCACTCTGCTCAATTAAACAATGCTGACAAGTATTCAAAATCCCCTAGTCAAGGAAATCCGCAAGCTCCATAGCTCGAAGGGACGCAGGGAACAACAATTATTTTTACTCGAAGGGACTCACTTGCTGGAGGAAGCTTGCGCGGTGAAATACCCGCTAGCAACGGTTTGCAGCACTCCAGAATGGGTTGAGCAGCACGGGAAACTGTGGGAGCAAATTTGTAGTTTTGCCGATCGCACAGAGTTAGTGAGCGAAAAGGTGTTAGAGTCGATCGCCACAACAGTCAAACCAGACGGCATAATCGCCACCGCACCACGCACCTGCACCCCACCGACAGAGTTGTCAACTTTGGGAATAGCCTTAGAAACCATCCAAGATCCGGGAAACTTGGGGGCGATCGTCCGCACGGCTGCGGCTGCTAATGCCGACGGCTTGCTGCTGAGTTCCGACAGCGCCGATTTAGACCATCCGAAAGTGCTGCGAGCTTCCGCAGGAGCCTGGTTTAAACTACCAATGAGAGTCTGTCCAGATTTCAGGGCCGAAGTCTCCCGGTGTCAAAATCGAGGGATGCAAATTTTAGCAACCGTTCCCGACGCTAGTTTGACCTATTGGGAAGTAGATTTGCGAGTGCCGACTCTGATAGTTTTGGGGAACGAAGGCTCTGGTTTGTCGGCAGAATTGATCGGTTTGGCCGATCGACAAGTTCAAATTCCCCTGAGTCGGGGCGTAGAATCATTGAATGTGTCGATCGCCTCCGCCCTGATTTTATACGAAGCTCAACGGCAAAGAAGTCATCCGATTTGAGATTTTAGATTTTAGATTTTAGATTGAACCCACAGATGAATCAGGGGGCTTCTATCTCTGAGATTTACTACATTTTGTTTAACATGATGCAACTGTGAAGCTAGTTTCCAGATAGTCTCGTAGCACAGCAACTCAGCCTTACAGAAAATAAATGTAAAGAAATATAGCCAAACACTCTCAGAAATGTTAAGATTCTTAACATAAAGTAGCATTGTTAACCCCCAAGCAAAACCCAACCTGAGATGGGGGCGACAGGGAGTAGCAGCTAGCTACCATCAAAACGAAGCCTTTAAATGCAAGGAAAGCGCAAGTCCCCGCCCGCTTTCCTTCCCAGAAGAAGCTAGGGGTTTGCTTTCATCAGCAAACTCTTATAGGCACTGATCCTCAGCGGGAAAAGCTCATGAAAACTCTTAAGTCCTCAGATACAGATTCTGTTCGCGCTTACTTGCGAGAAATTGGCCGCGTTCCCCTGCTAACCCATGAGCAAGAAATACTCTACGGGAAACAGGTACAGCGATCGACCGCACTGAATCAGGAAAAACATATTCTAGCCAAAGAGTTAGACCGTGAGCCAACGACGGCTGAATGGGCACAAGCAGTTGGGCTGTCTGAGGCTGAGTTACAGCGGACGATCGACCACGGGGACAGAGCAAAACGGCAAATGGTGGAAGCCAATCTGCGGCTGGTGGTGTCTGTTGCTAAGAAATATATCAAGCGCAATGTAGATTTACTTGATTTAATTCAGGAAGGCACTATTGGGATGCAGCGAGGGGTGGAAAAATTTGACCCGACTAAGGGTTTCAGATTTTCTACTTATGCTTATTGGTGGATTCGCCAGGCCATTACGCGGGCGATCGCCGAAAAAGGCCGCACAATTCGCTTACCAATCCACATTACCGAAAAGCTCAACAAAATTAAAAAGGCTCAGCGCCTACTTGCTCAACAGCTAGGCCGCCCGGCCACGACTACTGAGTTGGCCTCAGAGTTAGGTTTGACTCCCAAACAGATTCGGGAATATCTCGAACGCGCGCGCCTACCACTTTCCCTTGACTTGCGCGTGGGAGACAATCAAGATACAGAGTTGGGCGATTTGTTGGAAGATACCGGTACTTCCCCGGAAGATTTTGCCCTACAATCTTCCCTGCGGACGGATTTGGATCATCTGATGGCGGAATTGACTCCCCAACAACGGGAAGTGCTGGCCTTGCGGTTTGGTTTAGAAGACGGACAAACTCTAACCTTGTCAAAAATAGGCGATCGACTCAACATTAGCCGGGAAAGAGTGCGACAAATAGAACGGGAAGCCCTGACTAAACTCCGCAAACGCAAGCAAGATATCAACGATTATCTAGCAAGCTAGGTAGATTGGGGATTGGCGATCGGGTTTTTCCTTCGCCATCCCCAATCTAAAATCGTAAAAACCGCCGCCTTGAATTCGGTTGTGACTACTTTGTTTCCCTCGCCGTCCTGCTACATTAGTAAGTAGTTAGTAAATAAAGATCAGCAGCTATCAAATATCAGGTTATTCAAATTAACCTCCCCCACGTCTAAAATCAAAAGCTGTCTCTGAAACGGAGGTACTCGTGAGCAACTCATCTAATAATAAATCCCCAGAGTTTTTTGAAGAAGACGGAGAAAATACCAATTTATTGTGGCAATACGTGCAATCTATGGCTCCTGACACCGTTTCTCATTTGTCTAAACCTACTTCTCACGAAGTTTTTCAGGTAATGGAGCGAAATATTGTCGGACTTTTGGGAAACTTGCCGTCAGAACATTTTGGCGTGACTGTTTCTACCAGTCGCGAGCATTTAGGCAGATTGCTGGCTTCGGCGATGATTAGCGGTTACTTTCTGAGGAATGCTGAACAGCGAATGACTTTTGAAAAGTCCCTAGAAGCCAGTGAAAGACATGGCTCGGATGATTAGTAGATGCTTAACATTTAAATAGTGCAACTGTCAAGCCCTCCCTCGCAAGATGGGGGGCTATTGTTAGTTGTTACTGGTTATTGGTTAGTTGTTAGTTGTTTTACTGGTTATATGTCTCTTTATCCTTTGCCTCACAAAGTTATCGGCGTAGCTGTCATCTGGAACGAACAAGGACTAATTTTGATTGACAAGCGGCGTCAACACGGACTGCACGGGGGTTTCTGGGAGTTTCCTGGGGGTAAAATAGAGCCTGGAGAAACGATCGAAGATTGTATTAAACGGGAAATTATGGAGGAGTTGGGGATTGCGATCGAAGTTGGCGATTGGTTGATTGCGATCGAACATGACTACAGTAAGTTCACTGTTACGCTCAACGCTTATCACTGTCGCCATGTCAGCGGGGAACCGCAACCGATCGAATGCGATGAAATTCGGTGGGTGACACTGGACGAAATTGACCAATTTACCTTTCCAGAAGCAAACGAACAGATTATTGCTGCGTTAAAACATTAAACTGACCAATTACCAATTACCAATTACCAATTACCAATTACCAATGACTAATTTTTATTTTTGAACGGGTAGGGTAAAGTGAAAACAACTGCCTTGATCGGGTACGGAGTCTACCCAAATTTGACCGTAGTGGGCGCGGATGATGCCCTGGCAAAGAGACAGTCCAATGCCGTAACCGTCTTTTGATTTGTCTCGCTGCAAGCGGAAGCTGTCTTCAAAAATGCTTTGGCAATTTTCTTCAGGAATTCCCGGCCCGCTGTTGCCAATGCTGACTTGAACTTTGTAAGCAGTGCGGTGCAGCATGGAAATACTCACGGTTCCTTGCTCTGGGGTATACTTGCTGGCGTTGTCGAGTAGGTTGGCAATCACTTGTTTGATGCGATCGGGATCGGCATAAACCAAGGGCAAATCTGCGGGAATGTCTGTTTCTAACTCCAAGCTTTTAGCCTGAAATTTGTCTTGAAACTGAAGGAGTACATCTTGACAAATCTCCCCCAGTTCGATTTTTTTGGGTTCAATGTGCAATTGGGCATTTGTACCCCGCGCTGCCTGTAGGATATCTGTGATCATGCGATCGACAATCCGAATTTGCCGCCGAGCTTGTTTCATCAAATGAGTCGCCAGAGTCGGTGACAAACGTGGTGTTTCCCCATCTTTCACCTTCTGATTTGACTCCAAAGTTTCCAAAGCCAAAGAAGCGGCCGTCAAAGGATTGCGGAGGTCGTGAGCTAGCATGGCAATAATCCGGTCTTTCAACTGCAACTGCTCTTGCAGGTGTTCTTTTTCCTGTTTTAGCCGAAAAACTTCATCGGAAAGTTGCACCAGTTCAACGGCGCAAGCAACGGAATAAATGGGTTTTACCTCTGGCTGGGTTTGAGAAAGAGTTAGCGCAGACTTCTGGGTTGCGTATTCTTCTACCGACAACTGCCAGCGGGGCCACCAGTGTTCCAACTGGGCGCTCAAATTGCTGCCGGCGAGAGTTTGTCGCGGATCGGGATGAATTTTGAGCAGGGAGGGAGTGGCTAGGAGTTTAAAGTGTTCGGCTAAATCGGGCTGTTCCCCTACATCGATGATTTGAAGTTCAAAGTCCCACTCTGCCTTCAAATCCTTTAGGGATTTGCGGATGTGTCTGGTCTGTTCCCTGGAAGAGGGACGCTTGTCTACGAACAGCAGAAGCTGTAGAACCGATTCGGAAGTCGCGGGCTGTTCAGGTGAACAGTCGGTGTCGTCACTATCGGTCAGATTTACGTTATTCAATTTGTCGATCGGGTGAAAATAATTGACCATTGCCGAGCCCAGTTATTTCACTTCTACTTTAATTTAATATCTTCTTCACATTTATGCTATTCTCCCGATAATTTGATGAGGGCGGACGGATGATATTTTTGAGCGGCCATAAAAAATCGTCACTGAATGCGGTGATGAAGGTGGCGGCGGTTTTTTTTGTGCTGTGCCTATTGCTGACGCTGCACCGCTACTACAGCTTTTACGCTACTTACGACCAAGGCATTTTTAATCAACTTTTTTGGAATGGTACTCATGGCCACTTCTTTGAGAGTTCTCTCTCTTCGGCTTTGTCCACTAATGTGGTTCACCAAAACCAGCTCCCAGAAGTATCTTACCGTCGGTTGGGGCAGCATTTTACTCCGGCGCTGATGCTGTGGCTGCCAATTTACTCGCTGTTTCCCTCGCCTGTGACTTTGACGGTGTTGCAGGTGACTTTGATTACGGCGGCTGGTTTAGTGCTCTACCCTCTTGCAAGGCACTATCTAGAGCCGCGGCTGTCGGCTGCAATTGTGGTCAGCTACTATGGCGCTAATGCGGTAATTGGCCCGACTTTGGGCAATTTTCACGATGTTTGCCAAATTCCGCTTTATGTTTTTAGCTTGCTGCTGGCGATGGAGAAGCGCACTTGGCCGCTGTTTGGGATTCTCGCAACTTTAATTTTGGCTGTGCGGGAAGATGGGGGAGTCGTTTTATTTGGGGTGGGAGTTTACTTGATTTTGAGTCGGCGCTATCCTCAGACTGGCTGGGCTGTGTGCATTCTCAGTTTTGGTTATATGCTAGTTCTGACCAATCTGATTATGCCTTTATTTTCGGCTGATATATCCCAGCGGTTTATGATCGAGCGCTTCGGCCAATATGCTGATGGAGATGAGGCTTCGACTCTCGAAATTCTTTGGGGAATGGTGAGCAATCCTGGGCGGTTGGTTGAACAATTATTTACGCCGTTTTTTGGTAAGATGAAATACCTGCTTGGCCAGTGGTTGCCATTAGCTTTGGTTCCTGCTGTAGCGCCTGCGTCTTGGACGATCGCTGGATTCCCTCTGCTGAAGCTATTTTTAGCGAAAGGAGAGTCGGTGCTGGCGATTAATATTCGGTATGCGATGACTGTGGTTCCAGGACTTTTTTATGGGGCGATCCTATGGTGGGCAGATCGCCAAAAGGAAGAAGATAAAATTAGGAGGGGAGAACAAACAATCTTGCGTTTTCCTTCTGCGATGTTTCCTTTCCCTTCCTCGGCAAAATTTCGCCGATTTTGGACGTTTTGTATCTGCTTGTCGCTATTTTTTACCTTCACATCTAACCCGAATCGCACTTTTTCGTTCATTTTGCCAGATGCGATCGAACCTTGGGTTCAGGTTCCTCTGATCAGACAATGGGAGCACGTACTTCAGGTGCGGCCTCTGTTGGCTCAAATTCCTGCGGATGCTAGCGTGGCTGCAACTAACACGATTGTGCCAATTTTGTCAAGCCGCCGGGAAATTCTCAGGTTTCCGATGTTGGAATTGCGTAATGATGCCAGGGAGACGGTGAAGATGGAATATGTAATTGCTGATCTGTGGCAGTTGCAGCAGTATCAGGTGGCGTTTCGCGCGGAACGGGGACAGTTGCAGGCGATCGTCCCGCAGATAGATCGAATGTCGAGTTCGGGAGAGTATGGAATTGTTGACTTTCAAGATGGCGCGATTTTGATGCGGAAGGGTGCTGCTTCTAACTCTGCATCGACTGCTGCTTGGGCTAGTTTTCGACACCAATTGGAGCCGATTTTGAAGTAAGCGGGTACGGCGATCGCCCTGGGTACCGTCCCACAAATATTCAGGAAACGGGGTTTGTTCACGCCAGGGCGATCGATCGAGGGCGACCTATTTTTCTGCAACAACCCGGTTTCTGCACTATTCCTAGTCCTTGTTGTGGCCCAAAATCAGCTCTTGGGCGTAAATTTCCCTTCAATCAAAATTTCAGGCAGTATATTATACAATAAAGTGGTCAATCGTAAACATTAAGATATGTAAAATGTTGGGAGCGGAAAAAGATGAAAATTTTGGTATTGGCATGGGAGTTTCCTCCCAGAATAGTGGGGGGTATCGCCCGCCACGTATCGGAACTGTATCCAGAATTGGTGAAGCTGGGCCACTCCATTCACTTGATTACAGTAGAATTCGGTCATGCGCCGATGTACGAAGTGGTGGAAGGAATACAGGTACATCGGGTGGTGGTGAGGCACGCCCGGGACTTTTTCCAGTGGGTGGCAAACCTCAACAGCAGTATGGGTCATCACGGTGGCAAACTAATACTGGAGGAAGGGCCGTTTGATATGATCCACGCTCATGATTGGTTGGTAGGAGATGCTGCGATCGCCCTCAAGCATACTTTTAAAATACCGCTAATTGTCACCATACACGCCACCGAATACGGGCGCTATAACGGCCTTCACAATGACGGACAGCGCTACATAAACGGCAAAGAAAACGACCTCGCTTACAACGCTTGGCGGGTGATTGTTTGTAGCGATTATATGCGACGAGAAGCCGAACGGGTATTAGCGACTCCTTGGAACAAAATAGAGGTAATTTACAACGGAATTAGATCTGATAAAAAGCCCCGTCGGCATGAATTTGACGCTATGAATTTCCGTAGACAATTTGCGTGTGACCATGAAAAAATAGTCTATTATGTGGGTAGAATTAGTTATGAAAAGGGTATTTCTGTATTCCTGAATGCGGCACCTAAAGTAATTTGGGAAATGGGGGGAAACACCAAAATTGTAATTGTTGGTGGCGGCAATACAGACCATCTCAAACATCTAGCTTGGAATTTAGGAATTTGGAACAAGTGTTATTTTACGGGTTTCATGTTTGAGGAGCATCTCGACAAATTCCAGACTGTCGCTGACTGTGCTGTTTTTCCCAGTCTTTACGAACCTTTTGGGATTGTAGCATTAGAAAGTTTTGCTGCAAGGGTACCTGTAGTCGTTTCGGATGCGGGTGGGCTTCCTGAAGTGGTACAACATACTAAAACTGGGGTTGTTACTCAGGCTAATAACTGCGCTTCTTTGGCTTCGGGGATTTTGGAGGTGTTGAAAAATCCTGGTTACGGGCGGTGGTTGGTTGATAATGCTTATCAAGATTTAGAACGTAGATTTAGCTGGCAGAAGTTGGCGACGGAAACCGAGTGGGTTTATCAGCGGGTGGCGGAGGAAAGAGCCCTGGTTGATTGGTAATATCAAGTCCGGTTAATTACTTATGAAACTTGTACGGGCATAGGGCATAGGGCATAGGGCATGGGGCTCCGTGGGCATGGGGCGTGGGTTATTGGTTATTAGAGCGAACAAATAACTAATGACTAATGACTAATGACCAATGACTAATGACTTCTTCTATAGCGTTTTTTAGTTGCAAATCTTAAAGAATTGTAACAGAATGATCTGGATACACTCGACAGACGCTTGAGTGCACTCCGAAGATTTAACAGGAATTAGCATCTTGAATATTTTTAGTGACATCGAACCCCAAAGCAGACGCAGTTTATTGACTTTATTCACCACAGGCTTGCTATTCTGGTCGAGTTTGGCTTCACTGCTACCAACTTTGCCGTTGTACGTCCAAGATGTGGGCGGTACAAAACAGCAAATTGGCTTTGTGATGGGTGCATTTGCGATCGGACTTTTGCTGTCGAGGGCGCAGTTGGGCAAAATGGCCGATAGCAGAGGTCGAAAACAAGTTTTGCTTTTAGGTACTTTGGTAGCTGCAATTGCGCCGCTGGGCTACCTATTCGCTAAATCTATCCCTTTACTGTTATTGATCCGGGCTTTTCACGGCATTAGCATCGCCGCTTTCACCACAGCTTACAGCGCTTTAGTCACAGATTTATCCCCGCCAGGAAAGCGAGGCGAATTAATCGGTTACATGAGTTTAGTAAGTCCCATCGGGATGGCATTTGGCCCGGCTATGGGCGGATTTGTGCAAGCTTGGTTCGGTTACACTCCTTTGTTTGCGATGTCTGCATCTTTCGCTACAATGGCTGTGTTTTCGACATTACAAGTTACGGAACCACATTTTGCGGAATTAGCAAAAACCGCATCTTTATCTCAGGACAAAACCCGCAAAAAATTTTGGCAAATGCTGTGGAATCGCCGCGTGCGGATTCCGGCTTTAGTCTTATTATTGGTAGGTTTAGTATTCGGGACTTTGAGCACTTTTATGCCTTTGTTTGTGCAGGAAACTAAGGCTGATTTCAATGCTGGATTGTTTTACTCAACGGCGGCAATTGCCAGTTTCGGGATGCGATTAGTCACGGGGCGGGCTTCTGATCAATACGGGCGCGGCTTGTTTATTAGCGGCGGATTAATCTTTTATGCCTTGTCTATGTTATTGTTGTACTGCGCTAACAGTACCAGTGCTTTTTTAATAGCAGCTTTGTTAGAAGGTGTCGCCAGTGGTACTGTTTTGCCGATGATGGTAACGCTGATGTCCGACAGGTGCGAACCTCAAGAAAGGGGCAGATTATTTTCGCTTTGTATTGGCGGATTTGACTTGGGAATTGCGCTGGCTGGGCCGACTTTAGGCTTTGTTGCTGAACAAGTTGGCTACAGAAATATGTTTGGCTTGGCCGCCGGAATTGCTGGCTTGGCATTGCTGATATTTATTACCCAGTCTAGCAAAGATTTGTCTCATTCGATGAAGTTTGCGATCGGTCAAGGCAAAGATGTCTACGCTTTAAAATAAGTTTCGATCCCCCTCGCATCCCCCTTAAAAAGTGGGACGCNNCCCCTTTTTAAGGGGGGCTAGGGGGGATCGAGACTGGACTAAAAGCGATATCGATCACGGGTTTCTGTCTTAAGTTGACACGCCTTGGTTGGCATTTCCCACCTACAAAAATTACAGGAACTCGCGCGGATCAGTTACGTGCCCAGTTAATGCAGAAGCCGCCGCCGTATAAGGCGAAGCCAGATAAACTTGCGCTTGTTTATTCCCCATCCGACCGGGGAAATTGCGATTAGTTGTAGACACGCAAATTTCCGGTTCATTCATCCGCCCAAAAGTATCTTTTGGCCCGCCCAAACAAGCGGCGCAAGAAGGTGCGGCGGGTTCGATGCAGCCGGCTGCTAAGAAGATTTCTGACAGGGTTTGACCGTCGTATTTTGTGACAAATAAATCTTCGTAAACTTTCTGAGTTGCTGGTACTAAATACGTCGGAACTTTGACTTGATTTCCCTTGAGAATTCGGGCTGCATTCAGAAAGTCGGAGGTTTTGCCGCCGGTGCAGGAACCGATGTAAACTCGATCGATCTTGACATCGCGGCAATTGCGGGCTAAGTCGCGGTTATCGGGGGAGTGCGGTTTGGCGACGACTGGTTCTAGTTGGCTGACATCGTAGGTGCGATCGCTATAAAATTTCGCATCCTCATCGGTGTAAAATGCCTCAAACGGCACATTAGTGCGGGAATTCACGTAATCAAAGGTAGTTTTGTCCGGCGCAACCGTGCCGTTTTTACCGCCAGCTTCGATTACCATATTGCACAGCGTCATCCGTTCTTCCATTGTCAAACGGTCAACTGTATCGCCGGCAAATTCCATCGATCGATAGTTAGCACCGGCAACGCTGATATCACCTATAATTTGTAAAATCAGGTCTTTTGCTAACAAATAATCGGGTAATTCGCCGTTGAGCACAAAGCGCATCGTGGCTGGAACTTTAATCAACAATTTGCCGGTTCCCATGATAAAAGCCGCGTCTGTATTGCCGATACCGGTCGCAAATTGTCCGAAAGCGCCGGCATTGCAGGTGTGGGAATCTGTGCCAAATAGCACTTCGCCCGGTCTGGTGTGGCCTTCTTGGGCTAGGGCGATGTGACAAACTCCTTTGTAGTCGGGGTTTGCTTTGAAGTTCGATCGATCCGTGATGTCGTAAAAGTATTTTATCCCTTGTTCCTGTGCAAAATCCCGCAGAATATCGACGTTGCGGTTCGCGCGTTCGTCGTTGGTGAAAATGTAGTGGTCGGGAATTAGCACGATTTTGTCTGGATTCCAGACTTTAGCGTCGTCGCCGAATTCCTTTTTGAATACGCCAATAGTACCGGGGCCACAGACATCGTGGGTCATCAATACGTCTGTTTCTACCCAAATGTTTTCTCCGGGCTCAACTTTGGTGCGCCCTGATGCTTTGGCTAAGATTTTTTCGGTGAGAGTCATTCCCATAGTGCGATCGCTCTTTTTGGTTAGATGCTACAAGTGTATTGTAAGCGAAATATTCCCTGTTACCGAGGATACAGAGATAGGGATAATGTTTCGGATCGCTTGTTTCAACTTAAAACTAAAACCCACAAGCGTCATATTCAACGATGTTTGACACAGAAATTCTCAGTATAATACATAGGCCGGGGCGGGTTTTTGAGATTGTCGGTTTTTGGCCAATATTGTTGGTTAACCCGCCCCTACAGGAATCACGAGCGATCGGACATGATATTAGTCGTTAATGAAGCCCGCCTTCGCAGATTGAGAGATTCTTAAGAATATTGTAACAATTAGATTTCAGAAGTTGCCTGTTATGATGTTCGATCAAACCTTCACCAATGGTGCAAACTCCTCTAACTTCACTTGTAGGTCATCCACTAGCATTAAACGATACCTTTCTGTAGCTTTCAACTTTTGGAAAACATAACTAGCAAAATCATCACGCCACTTTTTTCTATCAATTTCATTCGAGATATTCAGCGCTCTGATTGATAGGTTATAAGGGTATTCTTCAAAGTTGATATCTTTATCATTTTCAAAATCATGCTTTCCTACGGTAAGAGTGATTATTGAGTTGTGAAACTCATACCAGTTATCAGTAACATCAGAAATCAGCTCGAACTTTAGAGCCAATATCAACTCTAATTCTTTGATTAAATGTTCGAGTCCTTGGGGAAAGTCTAGAAAAATATCTAGTGTGCGAGACATAAAAAACCTCCTTCATTGAAACTCAGTAAAAGTGATGTCATAGCTATCGCCAATAATTCGGACGCTATCAATTTTTCCGCGTGTAATATTTTTCGCCCTCTGCAAACCTCGTTCAGCCTCAGCCTCTATCAACCCAGATTCCCTAGCATCTATAATTATATCTCTAGCCTGTCCCCCTCGTCTAATCGAGTTGTTGATCTGATTTTTTACTGTCGCGCTTGTAGCACCGGCATCCAGACTTTTGAATTCAATGCGTTTTCCATCTACCTCAGCATCGGGATTTCTACCTCCATCGGTTTTTTCCACCAAGGCTTTAACATTCTTTCCCTCTCTTTCCAGAAATTCAGCGATCGCTCTTTCTGCTGAACCAAAAGCTCTTTCTGATTCATCAATACTGCCACAATTAGCCGAATTTTGCTTAGGGGTTTGGTTAGTCCCGTTATTCACCATTTTTTGTCCGTTAAAATTTGGATGCCATCGCACATTATGAGCCAAGTCACTTGAGAAAAAGAACCGGGTTTCTCACTTAGTCAATACAATGATTCCTCTCCCATCAGGTTCTACTATTACCCTAATACTAACACTATCTCTAGTTCCTTCAATCTGCCATCTTACGGGATTACCAGCAAAGAAGTTACTTAAACTTTTAGCAAAGATTTAAGATAAGTATAAACTCTGAAACAATAAATTCTCTTTGATTTTCTGACAATTAATGGCACTTTTGCAAGAAGCCTGCTATTACTATTATGGCCGGTAAACACGATGATTTTATCCCATAACCATTGTAAAATCAAGTTGGTATTGAGAACACAATGATGGCACATTAAATGGATTCTCTGATTTCTTTTAGCTTTTTCTTTAAAGTGATGAGATCAATTTCTTCTTTTTCTTCTATTTTGTCTAATAGTATGTCAATTTTTGATTGCATCTTCTTAGCTTTTTCTAGCCCTTTTTTATACTTATCATCTTGGAGCATTTCCTGATATTTCTTAACTTCTTCTTCAAACATCTTTAGAGTGTCATACGGTAATATAGATTCATCACTTACATTAAATATTTCTTCATACTTTTTTGGCTTCGCAATGTCAAGGATATCGTCACAAACATTATAACTCAACTTAATTTTGAATAGAAGAAAACATCCGTTATGCTCTCCTTCGCTATAGTATTTGTGATCTTTGATTTTAATAATTTCGCGCTTAATTCCTTTATTCCATGATTCTTTAACATCATTAGAGTATGCCAAGTGACATAAAGAATCTACAGGATACAATTCCTCCATTTCATAGATATTTTTGGATGAGTAGTACAAAAAATTTAACTCAGACTCTCGACTCTGCACAATAAGGTTCTTTCCTTCAGCATCAATAATATGGCTACCAAATTCACTTATCCATTCAATTGAACGACCATCTTTTGGCCTGTCAGCCAAAGGCTCAACTTCATCTTGATCTTGACGAGACTGTTTATCCTTATATTTCTTCTCCTGACGTTCTTCATATTTTATTTTATATTTCTCAATTTCTTGATCCCAATTATAAGATCGATTATTAATAATATATTTATCTGATAAACAATCAATCAATTTTTGTGTTAATTCTAAGTTGTCGATGCTAATACATAATTCTCCCTTACCTTTAAAACCGAATTTGGTTAGATTAGATGAACCTATGATCGAGTAACCTATCTGAGTCTGAGAACCTTTCTTGTTATGACCTAAAAAACAATAGGCTTTGATATGAAATCCATCATTTTTAGGGCATATGAAACGAATTGGTTTAGTCTTAAATTTATTTTGATTTTGATCTTTGACGAAATCTAAAATTTCTTGTATATCAATAGGCTTATTAATATCATAAGTTTTTTTGCCTATAGCAATCACAACTTCCGTATTTTCATTTAAAGACTCGTGTGAAATAATTTCTTTTACTTTATCCACCCCATACTCACTAACAAAAGCAGAAAAAATATAAATCTTATCCCAAGAAAATTGTTGGGAATCATCTAAGAAAAACTGGATTTTATTTTCTAAGTTTTCTTGGTAGTCGCACAAAAACTGATAATTCATCGTAAATTACTCCAATTAATTGATATAAAACTTTTTAGGCAAGATGTAAACCACAATTTGATTATCTTCCCTAAAACTGCGCGATCGCACCTAATAAAGTTGACTAAAAACATAATCAGCCAACTCAATCAAAGCCTACTTCGACTCCGACGGCGGGAACCCCACCAAACGCATAACCGCAGACTGAGCGGACTTAGCCTGTAATTCCCGCGATCGCCCACTGCTGGTTGGATGCCTGAAAAATCACTCATAACTCTCTACAACATCATAGTGTTTTGCAGCCACGCCTAAGCCTTGTAGCGCTAAAGCCCGCTTGGTTAGGGATGCTTGAGTTTCCCAGATGTTGACGAAAAAAGGAACAGCGCGATCGGGATTCTTTTCGGCATAATCGAAGAATGCTTGGATTTGTTCGCCTACATTCCGATAGCGATCGGGGGTTCGCCGCCGCCTGGGGGATTTGTAAGGTTGCTCATGGGCTTAACGGGGGATAGAGAGGGAAGCACATTGAGAAATTATAACTGTTGCAGTCGAGNNGGCGGGCACGGGGGCACCGCCCCTACAGGAGGGGACAGTAGTAATTCCTGTAGGGGCAATCCCACGCCCGGTTGCCCGCTCTCCTTGGGGTAGGCACGTCGGGAGTAATGACAATGGCCTTGCTGACGTTACCCCTAAAAGTTAATCTCGATCGCGTTCAATTCACCGATGAGCAGTTTTATCAACTGTCTCAGTAATGCTGAATTGACGATCGAGCGCGATGCTGAAGGAAGGTTAATTGTGATGTCTCCAGTTGGCGGCGATAGCGGTATTCGCGAGATGGATATCGCATTTTTCAAATATGTGCGATCGCCTCTCCAATTCTCCAATTCTTCAATTCTTCAATTCTTCAATCTAAAATCGATTAACAGCCCTTAACACAAAAACGAAAATTATGCAAGTCACTCGATTATGTGACTGGTAACTAACAGCTAGTGACTGTTATTGTGAGTAATTAATTAAGAAAAGCAACTTAAATCAGGGACTGTCAAAAAATCACAGTCAAAAAATATCAGAGTGCATTTCTACGGTTGTAGACCTCAACAAGAGTGAAATGAGCGAGAGCCCCCACCGCCAGGGTATCTACTTTCGCCATGTTCACCGTATATGGCAATGGAGATACTTCCGATGAATTCACTGACACAAAAGGCTCAGCGCGCAGTTACTTTAACATCTCAAGTTTTAGATAAATTGCCAGCAGCAAAAGCTGAGGCCGAAAGTTACGAAAATTGCGACAAACATTATACTCTCGAAGTTTTAGGCGATCGCACTAACCAGGAGCCAGACACTTTAATTAAGGCCCTCATTAAGCAAATCTTAGATCGGGTAGGGGCGATAGTTGTGGAGATTGCAGGGCGGGTGCAATTCATGACTCAACGGGCAGAAGAACTGTTGAGCCAGTATTTTTTACCCCGCATTCCCTACTCATTACCAGAATCCTTAAAACATTGGTTCAAGGATCAGATTGCGCGACTCACATTCAACGGCAATGTTCCATCTCGCTGTTTACCCTTGCACATTCAACAAGCAGGAAAACAATTGATCGTCCGTCTGATTCCCGCTCCCATCAAAGAGCAATATATCTTGCTGTTGGAGGAAGAAGAACTCCAATCTTTCTCTATTTCCGCCCTGGAATTGCTAGGACTCACCAAACGCGAGGCGGAGGTTTTATTCTGGATTGCCAAAGATAAAAGCAATGCAGCGATCGCTAAAGCGATCGGTTGCAGTGAAGGAACAGTGCGAAAACATCTGGAGCATCTTTACAGGAAACTAAATGTACAAACCCGGACGGCTGCTGTGATGGTTGCTCTGGAAAAGTTGGGGCTGTTCAAAGCAGAATTTGCGGCGCACTGAGCGTAGTCGAAGTGTTGCAATATCTTCATAATCCTATACGCGGATCGTCGTATTGCTCTCCAAATAAATTTGGATGATTATTAGATCAAAAGCTGTTATCTAGCTTCAGCATATAGCTAGAAACTACTTCCCATTAACGTTGTTCAACAACAAGGAAATAAACTATGTCTTCTACAACAGAATTTCCTGCATCGACTTCGATGCCACAGTTTCCAGCAGCTCAGGAAAACCAAGAGGCTAACCTTGAAGAGGTGGGTCAACTGGGTATGTCTCAAGAAGGAGCTTCGGCCGCAGCATTTTTCGGTAATGGCTACCGTTATCGCCATGACTGGGGGTTCAAGAATGGACAGCACATCTTGACTCTCAATTGGGGCTTAATCACACCCAACTCTCTCGTCTTCGTTGCGATTGGTGAAGGTGTACCCCCTGGTCCCGCTGCTGGAAAGTTTATCGGTGCGGCTCGATATACAGTCCATAACGTTGCCCCTAGCAACGGTGTAATCAAGATTTGGGTCAACATCGAGTGGGGAAGCCCTATTCGGCTCTATGTTGACTATTTCGTATTCAACCCTTAGAAGCACGGATTAAATACAAGGCTGTTTCCTCACAAGTCACAGCCTTGGAATTCATTGACACTCCCCGGTCTGAA
>DPLL01000411.1 GCA_003542015.1 Microcoleaceae cyanobacterium UBA9251
TGTCTGTTGTTTTTCTAATAACCGATTACTAACAACTACTGACTACTGACTACTGACTACTGACTACTGACTACTGACTACTGACTACTGACTACTGACTACTGACTACTGACTAACAAAATGAGTGCAATTAAAACTTTACCGGGAACGCGGGATATTTTGCCCGCTGAAATTCAATATTGGCAAAATATCGAAGCAGTCGCTAGAACTATTTTAACAAAAGCGGCCTATCGAGAAATTCGGACACCTATTTTTGAACAAACATCCTTATTTGAACGCGGCATTGGCGAAGCTACCGATGTGGTGGGCAAAGAAATGTACACTTTTAAAGATAAGGGCGATCGATCGACTACTTTGCGGCCAGAAGGAACAGCCGGAGTAGTGCGAGCTTTTATTCAAAATAGTTTGTATGCGGCTGGTGACGTGCAGCGTCTGTGGTATACTGGGCCGATGTTTCGCTACGAACGCACCCAAGAAGGAAGACAACGACAGTTTAATCAAATTGGCGTGGAAGTCTTGGGGAGTGCGAATCCCCGTGCGGATGTGGAGGTAATTGCGATCGCCTGNNAGACAAAATTATCGGCAAGCTTTGATAGATTATTTTACACCATACAAATCCGAATTAGATGCCGATTCTCAAGACCGCTTGACTCGCAATCCGCTGCGGATTTTGGATAGTAAAAATGAGCGCACTCAAGAAATTGTAACTGGTGCACCAAGTATTTTGGAATATTTGGGGGATGAATCGCGATCGCACTTCGATCGAGTGCAGCAAATGCTCACCAACTTAGGAATTAGCTATCAGTTAAATCCCCGATTAGTGCGCGGTTTAGATTACTATACCTACACCGCTTTTGAAATTATCTCCGACGATTTGGGCGCGCAAGCTACAGTTTGCGGAGGCGGCAGATACGACGGTTTAGTCAAGGAATTGGGCGGACCAGATACGGCGGCAGTCGGTTGGGCGATGGGTGTCGAAAGGTTGATTATCCTGCTGCAAAAGTTGCAACCTTTGCCCGCACCAAACTTAGATTTCTATCTGGTATCCAGAGGCGAAAAAGCCGAACAGCAATCGGTATTGTTAGCTCAAAAATTGCGTGGTGCGGGGTTTAGTGTCGAGATCGATTTGAGCGGGAGTGCTTTTGGGAAACAGTTTAAAAGAGCCGATCGCAGTGGTGCTGTTGCGTGCTTAGTTTTGGGAGATGCGGAAGCTGAAAATGAGACGGTACAATTGAAGTGGTTGGCGAGTGGATCACAAAGTGCGATCGGACAATCAGAACTACTAGCAATGACAGACGAACTACAACTTAAAATTAAAAACCCTTAGAACTCCCGCTTGTAGCCGAGTCTCGATCCCCCTAAATCCCCCTTCCCAAGGGGAGTAGGGGTTGACTTTCCATCGTTCCAGGCAGAGCATGATCGCGCATTTCCAGAGGCTCTGCCTCGCCATTAATATTAACAGGACTTATGCAAAGCCTATGTGTCATACTGAGCGAAGCGAAGTATCTCAGAGATACTTCGCTTCGCTCAGCATGACAGAATTATGTCCCTCGTTACCAAGCTCTTCCTGATAACGCAGATTCTTATGCTCTGCCTCGCCATTAACATTAATCCCAAAAACCAAGAGATCTAATTTAATCATTAAAACATTTAACCTCTGATAAACTATGTCTGTAGCAACTAAAAACCCAGCAACAAAACTCACAATCACCTGGCCGCTACTACCAGAAGATTTCCAACTACCAGACGACCCCGTGGAAGACGAAAGCCAACCATTGTTAGCCGCAGCTTTACGCCAGCCCCTAACAGCATTTCCTGAATTAATGCAGGATGCCTTAATAGTTTCCAACTTTGCCCTTTGTGCCGGCATAAGTTTCCCAGGTTCAACCAGCGGCGAACAGCGCATTATCTGCAAAGCACCAGATTGGATGTACGTGAAACCCGTCAATCCCAAAAATGTCTCGCAAGTCCGCCGCAGTTACACGCCGCATACAGAAGGGACAATTCCTCAAATAGTGATGGAATTTCTGTCAGAAACCTATGGAGAAGAATACTCCGTTGAGTTTACCTCGCGGGTGGGAAAGTGGTTTTTTTACGAGCAAGTAATCAAAGTCCCCAGATACGTGATTTTTCGGGCAACTACCGCTCATTTAGAAGTTTATGCTTTAGAATCTGAGCGCTATAACTTACAAAAAACCGATGAAAACGGACGTTATTGGATACCGGGATTGGATTTGTTTTTAGGAATTTGGGAAGGAACCCACGAAGGGAGAACAGGCTGTTGGTTGAGATGGTGGAATCCTGAAGGTGAGTTATTGTTGTGGTCGGAGGAACGACTAGAACAAGAACGTCAGCGGGGCGATCGCGAAAGCCTCCGCGCTGAAAAATTGGCCGAAAAACTGCATCAAGTGGCGATCGAGTTAGACGAAGAAGAGTGAAATATCAATTTTAGATATTAGATTGCCGATTCTAGTTTTTTGGTCAATCTAAAATCTCTAAAATTTCTTAGTGATTTAAATGCTCCTATGTTTGGTATAATAACTATCCTGTATTGCGAGCATCTTGCCTGTCCTAGTAGCACTTTCAAATAATATGTTAATCGAACGTCTCAAGCCGATCGCCTGGAAAACAAAGCCCCAACTGATATCATTGTTTTCAGGTTGTGGTGGCATGGACTTACCATTCCACAAAGCCGGATTTGAGGTAGTTTGGGCGATCGACTCCAACAAATACGCCTGCAAAACATTCAGCAGAAACATCGCCGATGTCATCGTCAATGACAGCATAGAAAATATAGACATTGCACAAGTTCCAGAAGCTGAAATATGTATAGGAGGATTTCCTTGTCAAGACTTTTCCCTAATTTGGAAACGGCCCGGACTTGAAGGAACCAGAGGAAATTTATACACATACTTTCTTGATTTTGTCAATCAGAAAAAGCCCAAAGCTTTTGTAGCAGAAAATGTCAAAGGCTTATTAAGTGCCAATAATCATCAAGCAATAAAACAAATAATTTCCGACTTTGAAAGTATCGCACCTGGTTACTTAGTCAAACCCAAACTCTACAACTTTGCAGATTACGGAGTTCCGCAATTTCGCCAAAGAGTGTTATTAGTTGGAATTCGGATGGACACAGGCTTTGATTTTGTGCATCCTCAGCCAGAATATGGACCCAATCGTCAATATTCTTATCGAAGTGCTGGGGAAGCATTGAAAGATGTGGAGAAAGTGCCTTTTAATAATGAACATCAGAAAATTCAGCCACGAACCATTGAAATTTTGAAGCGAATTAACGCTGGCGGCAATTTTACTGATATTCCCAAAGATAGCCCCTATTATGTAAAGGGAATGATTAGTCACGTTTATCGACGAATTGATCCCGATCAACCATCATCTACAATCATTGCTGGCGGGGGCGGCGGAACTTGGGGTTATCATTATCCAGAACCCAGATCTTTGACAAATCGGGAGAGAGCGAGATTGCAAACATTTCCCGATAATTTCGTTTTTGAAGGTTCTACCACTGAAGTGCGGCGGCAGATTGGCAATGCCGTGCCACCCCAGGGAATTGCTGCTGTTGTTGACGCTTTGATTCCCTTATTTCAGGGGGATTATCCGCAAGTTGATTTATATGAAATGAGTAAAAAGTTGCAAGGGATGTCAATTCAGGAACGATTGAAATGGGCTGAATTAGAACTGAGTGAAAATATTTTACAATCAATAAGTAGTTTATAGTATAATAGACAAAACTTACGCAAAACCTATGTGTCATTCTGAGCGAAGCGAAGAATCTCATAATTACATTGAAATATGTAAATCATGATAAATCGAAGTTTTTTAAATTAACTGACTATTTCTGAATTTAGAACTAATTCTATAACTGATTAAGCGGATGGTCAAAATGCTGAAAGAACTTCATCTAAAACAAGTAGGAACTGCCCCCCAGTTCGATGTAGAATTTGCCGATCGCATTAATTTATTTACTGGCGACAATGGTTTGGGCAAGACTTTTTTGCTCGATGTCGCTTGGTGGGTACTAACTGGAAAATGGGCAGATAGTCCGGCTTGGCCACAGCAGAGAAAGGGTGAGTCACCAGAAATCACTTCTCTTTTGAGCAATCAGAAAAACTCAGACAAACATCGCAGCCTGTTCAGCTTTTCCGAGCAAAAATGGGTAGACATACGAATGTCTTCTAGTTTAAAAGGATTGATTATTTATGTTCGTGTTGATGGATTTTCAGTCTTAGATCCAGCTCGTAATCGATTAGAGGCTTATCACTTTACCTCTGATAGTCTTTGGAATGGATTGATTAATCTAGAAGGAAAATTTATCTGTAATGGTCTAATTCACGATTGGGTGAATTGGCAACGTCAACCCGATCGCTCTAAATTCAAACTACTATCTCGCGTCATTCAACAACTTTCTCCCCATGCTGATGAATGGATGGAACCGGGAGAACCAATTAGGGTTTCTGTCGAGGATGTGCGTGAGATTCCTACCTTGAATTTCCCCTATGGTAATGTTCCGATCATCTACGCATCAGCGGGCATTAAACGAATTTTAGGATTAGCTTATTTATTAGTCTGGACTTGGTACGAACACAAAATGGCTTCTAAGTTGCGGCAACAAGAACCTCTGGATAAAATAATTCTTTTAATCGATGAAGTTGAAGCTCATTTACATCCACAGTGGCAACGCTCAATCTTACCAGCTATATTAGAAGTAGCGACAAACCTCGAAAATGAAATGAAACTTCAGCTCATAGCTACGACTCATTCTCCGCTTGTACTTGCCTCAATCGAGACTCAATTTAATGAGCAACAAGATAAGTTATTTTTGTTTGAGTTACAAGGTAAAAATGTAACTCTTAATCAAGTTCCTTGGGCAAAACAAGGAGATGCTGTTGGGTGGCTAACTTCAGATATTTTTGGATTAAAACAGGCTCGTTCCCGTGAAGCAGAAATAGCGATTGATGCTGCGTATACCTTCATGCGAGGAGAAAGCATAGATGCTTTTCCTGAATACCTGAGAACCAAAGAGCAAATTCATCAGGAACTCCTGCGAGTTTTACCAGAACACGATCGCTTCTGGCATCGATGGATTGTGAGCACCGAGGTAGAGTAAAGATGATGCAATTTACTCCGCCACCGGAACCAGCAAATTTTGAGGAAAAAGTGCGAAAAGCAGGCAATAATTGGTTAGTTAAAAATCCTGATACAAAACCAAAGGATTTTTGGTCTTCCTTCAAGTCTGAATTAGCTAAATGCTTCCAAAATCTTTGTAGTTATTCGGTTATGTACATACCGAGTCAGATGGGTACTGTCGATCATTATTTGAGTAAAAGTAAAGCAGAAAACCGCCATTTGATTTATGAATGGAAAAACTATCGCTATGCTTTGCAACGGGTAAATAGCTGCAAAGGAACTTACGATCGACAAATTCTCGATCCGTTTGAAGTGGAAGATAATTGGTTTGAGATTATCCTACCTTCTTGTCAGTTGATTTTGACTGATACGGTTCCTGCTGGCGATCGCGATCGAGCACAATTCACCATCAAACAGTTACAGCTTCAGAATAGTGAATGGGTGATAGAACAACGTCAGGAATGGTATCGGATGTATCTAGAGAATGAACTTAATTTAGAAGGGTTAGAAAAGAAAGCACCTTTAATCGCTCGTGCGGTTAGAAAACAGCTTAATTAGTTAATAATCAATCAGGAATCACTAATCAGGCACCATCAAACCCTTCAATATTCTCCCCTTCTCCCCATCCCTCAACCCCTTAGACTGCACCAAAACCCCAAAACCCCCCAAACCCATCGGATCGATCAACCGATGCAAAGCCTCCCTGCGCCGCAACAACATTGCCACATCGAATACACTTGTTGATAGAGCAGCAATGCGATCGCCCAAACCCAACGCCATCAAAAACAAAGCCTGCTGAGTAAACCCTACCACATCCAAACCGCACAATTCACCCTGTTTTTCCAACGCCGTAAAATTAACATGAGCCGTCAAATCCTGCCGCCCCACATTAATATAAGGATTATTGTGATATCGGTGCAGATAATAACACTGTAGTGTCCCTTCCCTGCGCCTCGGATTGTAATAGCGGTGCGCCGAATGGCCGTAATCAATCGTCAACAAATATCCCCGCTGCAACTTTTGAGCAACTGTACTCATCCAATCCAAAGCAGCCAAACTCACCTCGCTGCGATAACCATCCCCGTAAACACTCGCCGACAAATCAACTCCCAACAACTCAAAATATTCAGCAATTTTAGGTGTAGAAACTTCGCCAACTACCTCTATAAAATTTATCTCTTTTTGTTGACTTTTTGGGGTTTCTGTGGTAATATAGATTTCTAGAACTTGCCCTTTTTCCATCATAAATTGATGCAGGGGGAAAGCATCGACTAATTCATTAGAAAAACAACAACCGACAATTGAATTATCAACTATCTCGTCCCAATTACACCACTGAACACACTTGATATCACCTAACCTTTGCCGTTGTTCTGCTTGCAGTATTGGCGAAATTTCAACAATTATGTATGTTAAAGTTTTAAATAAGTCGGGATGTTGCCGTTGCAGGTATTGCAGCAGATTTTCGGCGAAAGTTCCCCGCCCAGCGCCCATTTCGACGATCGCGAAATTTTGAGGTTTGCCTAGAATTTCCCACATTTCCACAAATTGCTCTGCCAAAACCTCGGCAAAATCAGCACCCCAGTGAGACGATGTGATAAAATCGCCTTGTTTGCCGATCGACGGGCGATCGCGATTATAGTAACCATACTGCGGATGATATAATGCCAAATCCATATATTCAGCAAAGGTAATTCGCTGCTGCGGAGTGGCGGCAATTCTTTCGCAGATTAAAGCGCAGAGTTCCGGGTTACTATCATTGATATCTGATTGCTGGAATGTCATAGTTTATGGAATCAAAGTTGATGTTATATTATTTATGAAATAAGGATTTTTTTAACCACAGAGGGCGCAGAGGACACAGAGGAAGAGAAAAGAGAGAAATATTGATGTTCAGCACTTTGAGATTGTTATTATACAGGAATTACGGAGAACCTCTATATGTTAAACGATCGCCCTCTTCTTCTAAACAAAGTGCAATAACTTCTTTGATATTGACAATCAACTCATCAATAGTTTCTCCTTGGCTGTAACAGGCTTTTAGCTGCGGGACTTCCCCGACATAATAGCCATCTTCATCTCGTTCGATAATGACGTAGAACTCTCGCTTGCTGACATTCATTCTGCAACCTCTTTGTTCTTTAAATTTTATTAGATCATTATTAAGCTGATCGCAAACTTGATATCTGAGATTCGCAATTTTCCATATTGCTCTCACTTTTCAATATTGAACGATCGGATTTAACTCCTATTTGTAGCTGAAATCCCAAAGCATCCAGCAACGCCACCAACAGATAAACTTCCTCTCCTCCTGTTTTTGAGAGCGAGTTTTTTAACTTTTCATAGTCCAATTTAGCTAGCTCTGAAAGCTGAATTAAACCCCCGCGAGCCTCAACTATATTACTAAGTGCTAGTGGCAAAAGTTCAGCTTCTACATTTTTTTCTTCCAGAATAGCCTCGATATAAGCAGCAGCAGCTTCAGGTTTTTCGAGGAATTCAATCAAGTCATCTTGGTAACTTACACTTTGTTGAGCTTCCATAATTTATATTAGCCGATCAAAGATTCAGAAAAGTAACGATCGCACTTCTTAGCACCTAGCCAGCCAAAAAATGCGATCCTCTTCGAGGGCTTCGCTAACGCCCTTTTCCTTCTACCTATCCACCGATCCCATAATAATGTCGATACTACCCAAAATCGCCACCAAATCCGCAATCTTCACGCCGCGCACAATGTGAGGCAAAATCTGCAAATTATTAAAATCTGCAGCCCGAATCTTCCAGCGCCAAGGAAATGTACTATCATCCCCGACAA
>DPLL01000515.1 GCA_003542015.1 Microcoleaceae cyanobacterium UBA9251
AAACAAGTCAATTTCTCTGATCCCTGTAGGGCTGGTGACATTAACTTCGGTGAGATAACCGCCAATAATATCAATGCCAACCAAGTACAATCCGTCCCTTTGCAACACAGGCGCTAACTGAGCACAAATTTGCAGTTCGCGATCGGTAATTTCGGTTTTTGCCACTCGGCCACCCACAGCCATGTTGCCGCGAAATTCATTGCCGGTGGGAATGCGGTTGATCGCACCGATGGGTTTGCCATCCAACAGTATAATGCGTTTATCTCCCTCTTTTGCTTCCGGCAGATAAGTCTGAACCATGACTGGAACAGTACCTTGTTGAGTGCTAATTTCGACTAGGGAATTGAGATTGCGATCGCCATNNGCTCCTTTTTTCTCGACAAATTGCCGAATCACCTGCTTGTTTTGAGAGACAATTGTTTCTGGGATCGCTCCCTCAAATTGCAAAGCGTACATTTTTTCATTCGCATCCCGCAATCCTTTTGGACTGTTCACTACCAAAGTTTTAGCGGGATCAATGTAGTCAAGCAGGTAAGTAGCGTAAAGGTACGGAACGTTGACTGGGGGGTCTGTCCGCATAAATACTGCGTCCATTGCTTCGAGGGGCTGCAAAGTCGGTGATTCTACTTCGTACCAAACCTCTGCCGCCGCCCAGCGTCCTTCTACCAATTTTACTGGGGTTAGTGTCACCCGACTGAGCATTCCCCAGGTTTTGCCGCCGATGACGCTTAACTCGTTGGCTTGAGTCGCCCAGACTTCGTGACCCAACTCTTGAGCTGCTTCCATCAGCGCTACACTGGTATCATGGCCTGGAATTAGCCTGTCGAGGGGATCGATGATGAATGCAAATTTCATTNNGTTGGCACTTATGAATTGGTCGCTGGAAAATTCTGCAAGTTAAAACAAGCTTTTATTCTGCTAGCAGTGGGTCTAGTTTGCCGATCGCATCGAGTTCGTGCATATCGTCGCAGCCGCCTATGTGTTGGTCGTTGATGAAGATTTGGGGCAAGGAGCGGCCTCCGTTGGCTCGATCGCTCATTTTAGATCGTGCAGCTTCATCTCCGTCGATCGCGTACTCTGTAAACTCCACCCCTTTGCGCTTCAGCAGTGCTTTGGCACGAATGCAAAACGGGCAGGTTCTCCAAGTGTAAATTTCTACTTTAGGGGCCATCGGATACTCAAACAGTAACAATATTCTTTTATTTTAATCTTAACCAATCTTATTTAAATTTTTATCTAGTCGCAGCCAACCAGCTAGCTGTCAAGTTATTTTTCATACAAGGTATTTATTTGTATATACAAATAAATAACTACCCGCCCTTAAATAAACGGAGACATTTTGAAGGCAAACAGCAGATTCATCAGCCTGGCTAGCGCTGCTGACCAACCTGCTTATTTCGCTTTCTGCAGCCACAAATCATTCCTGCACCTGTCAGCAGGAGTGCGATCGAAGTACCCGGTTCTGGGATAGCTGTTGATCTTACCGAAGGTGGGTTTATATATATATTGGCAAAGCTCGGCGATGCCGTCGGTTGGACTACCGGCAATGGCGGTATCGGGTCTGCTATGACTGCTGGTGATTGGACTACCGGCGGCGGTACCGGGTCTGCTATGAATGCTGATGTCGGTTGCGGAGCCGATCGGGATGCTGCCGATCGGGATGCTGCTGATTGTGGGCTGGGGGTATTGTTAGGGGCGCAGGCACTAGAAAAATTTCCGGGCCCGCACACATCTATTCGAGCTGAAGCCGGAGGGGCGGCAGCTAGATAGTAGAACCCTGTTGCCATTGAGGCCCAGATTCCAATTGCTAGTTTTGCCAGTGGCGTACACATAACTATTTAGTTAAACAGTAGTAAAATCAGAAAGAGTCCTACAGATTAGCGCTGCACGGGCAAGGATTTTAGAGATATTACAAGTTGATGTTGGATCGGCAGCTGGTCTGTAAAAGATGATCCAGCGATTGAGGCGATCGCCCAAACGCTTTAATAACTTTATTCTATTTCACATTGGTGCCGTCTCTTTGAGAACATACTACGATTGCACCCTCTTTGATAACATACCGCAACATCTTTTTGCAATCTCTTAACCAACAGCCGTTACAGCCATTAAAAAAGATGATTTTTACCTTGACTATCGCCTCCTGCCTCTTTGAGAAAATACTATATTTCGCAGATCGCAAACTAGCTCTGCCTTATATAGTTGGCGCAGACACATTTTGACTACTACTCGATCATCTCATGCTTGGCTCAGATCTGTCCTCAGTATATGTACGTATTTTTCAGCTTGTCAACTACTTAAAAGCAATATTTAAGTATTTACCGAGGGCAGATGGCTGGTGAGCTCAGTCGAAGTGTTGATTAACATATTGAATGAGCATCGCTAGTCTGTCGCGGAGTGTTTCCATGCCGAGACCTTTTGCAGCCGATATAAATACGGCTTGAGGAAACTCTTCTCGGGCGAGGGCGAGAGTATCTTCATCTACTGCGTCGATTTTGTTAAAGGTTACAAGGGCGGGGCCTGGGGTTACGGGCATATCTGTCAATATATTCATGACCGATCGAATTTGGCTTTGCCACGCGGGATGGGAGAGATCGACGACGTGCAGCAAAGCATCGGCATCAGTTACTTCTTCGAGGGTGGCGCGAAAAGCGTCGATCAAGGCGGGGGGTAGTTCGCGAATAAAGCCCACTGTGTCTGTGAGGACGATCGACAGTGGTTCCTCGGCGACGGGGCCCGGAATCGTTAGCCGTCGGGTGGTGGGGTCGAGGGTAGCAAATAACTGGTCGGCGGCGTAGACCTCGGAATTGGTGAGCAGGTTGAGCAGAGTGGATTTGCCGGCGTTGGTGTAGCCGACGATCGCGATCGAGGGTACTTCGTGCTGGTGGCGGTTTTGGCGCAGCCGGAAGCGGTGGGCTAGCAGTTGATTTACTTCTTGCTGCAAGCGAGCAATCCGTTTGGCGATCGTCCGCCGTTCTGTTTCCAGTTTAGTTTCCCCAGGGCCTCTGGTACCGATGCCGCCACCTTGTCTCGACATGGCCTGACCGCGACCTCTGAGCCTGGGCAGGGTGTACTGTAGTTGAGCGAGTTCGACTTGCAATTTACCCTCGCTCGATCGAGCTCTTTGGGCGAAGATGTCGAGAATTACTTCCGTGCGATCGACTACCCGAATACCGAGCAGAGTTTCTAAGTTCCGTATTTGTGCGGAGGAGAGGTCGCGATCGAATACCACGAGGTTAGCGCTAATCGTCTGAGCCGTCAGGGCAATTTCCTGAACTTTGCCTTCGCCTACGACTGTTTGGGGGTGCGGGCGCGATCGCTTTTGGCGCACTGTTTGCAGTACCTGACCCCCGGCGCTGTCAACCAGCCGGGTGATTTCTGCGAGTCCGTCCTCAAAATCCAGCAGAGTCATCTCCTGAGTCATTACCCCTACTAGGAGCACTTTGTCTTGATCTGCATCAACTTGTCTGGCGACAAACTCCCCTTCAAACTCTGCTTCGAGTCCTTCGACCACATCCAGAAAGTCTTGGTCTGCGAGCTCGTCGAGACTCAGCGGTTCAGATACTGTCCACGGAGAGTTGAGAGTGGGCATTTGTGAGCTTTGAATAGCAGATTCTGCTACCTGAGAACTCAAAACTGACAACTCCAAACTGGCCTGATGTGCTTGGGGTATCAGGTGAGCGAGATAGGTTGCTTCGATGTAACCGGTGGCACCGCCGCCTCGGCGCTGAAATCCTAGCCCTGTCAGTGTCAGCCAAACTAAGGCGTCCAGCCGCTGAATTGCCATTGCTGTCAGGGCGGCTTCGCTTGGTGTTTCTGGTTTCAGGTGGGTGGCGATGCAGCGAATGCCGCTGAGGCGACCTCCTCCGTAGCGGGGCAATTCTACGGGCGGAATCTGCGTTTGGCGGGGACTCCCGACGCCGACGCGAATTACTTGTCCGCGACGGTTGATGTAGATGCAGATTGGTTCGTCAATTTCGGTGCTGATGGCGGCTACGCGCTGGGCAAATTCGGTTGTGGTAAAGCGATCGCCCGGAAGTCGCTGGTGGTAAAGTTTTTCTAGTTGCTTGAGCTGGCTGGACTTTAACCCTTGCAGATTGCCGTAGATGGTTTCGATAACTGTTTCTCCCGATCGCTCTGTTGATCTAATTATTTTAATTATGGCAAAGCGCGATCGTGTTCTGGTTGTAAGTTAAGATTTGCTGGCGCGGGATTTGCTGTTGCGGGATTCTGGGCTCTTTCCAAAGCAAAGCGCTGCTGCTGAGCCGAAAATTTCGATCTCAAATCTCAAATCTCAAATCGATTGA
>DPLL01000511.1 GCA_003542015.1 Microcoleaceae cyanobacterium UBA9251
TCCATTTCAGTTAATAATTGATTAAGAGTTTGTTCCCGTTCATCATTCCCACCGAATGCAGAATTAGTGCTACGAGCTTTGCCGATCGCATCCAATTCATCAATGAAAATAATACAAGGAGCCTGTTTCTTAGCCTGCTCAAATAAATCTCTAACTCTAGCAGAACCAACACCTACAAACAATTCCACAAACTCCGAACCAGAGATGCTAAAAAACGGCACACCCGCTTCACCAGCCACTGCTTTTGCTAACAGAGTTTTGCCAGTACCCGGAGGTCCGACTAACAGCACGCCCTTCGGAATACGCGCGCCAATTGCCGTAAATCTGTCTGGACTTTTCAGGAACTCAACAACTTCGACCAATTCAGTTTTAGCCTCTTCTACTCCAGCCACATCAGCAAAAGTAATTTTAGCCGATTCTCCTTCAACGTAGACCTTAGCCTTGCTTTTGCCGATCGAGAGAGCGCCCTGTGGCCCGCCACCGCCCCGGTTCATAAAAAATTGAAAAATCGCCACAAAAATCAGTGGCGGGATTACCCAGCCCAAAACACTGGTGATCCAGCCATTTTGGGCCGGTGGAGCTGCTGCAAATTCAACGCCTTTTTCTTCCAAAAGTTTAGGCAGATCCATGTCAAAAATCGGCGTAGTTGACAGAACTTGACCGGGTTTGTCACCTTCGCCTTTGAGTTGATAGCGAATTTCATTTTGACCTACCGAAGCTCTGACTACATCTTGTTCTTGCACTTGATGAACGAACAAGCTGTAGGGCACTTGGGGAATTTGGGGGCCGAACAAATTAGGCAAAAAGATGTTAGCCAGTAGAAACAGACTTGATAGCAATAACAAGATATTGCTGATTTGGCGAAAACGAGGGGGTTGGGGCTGGTCTTTAATTGCCATTGATAATCGTCACCCTTTTAGTTAAATTTGTTTTATTCATCTATTTTGCCATCAAATAGGCACGCACTGTCAAGCGGATTTCCTCACTTGATTAGATCGGTTAACCGGGCTGCACTGATTTGGTTTTTTTGAAACGAACCGCGAAGACGCGAAGGACACGAAGGAATAGAATAAGAGAAGAAGAGAAGAGAAGAGCATTATAGTTGTAAATGGTTATTACTTCACAATCCCTTTAAGATTGTCTTCCTCTTTTCTTACTTCGCGCCCTTCGCGCCTTCGCGGTTCGTTGGAATAGAATAAGAGAAGAAGAGAAGAGCATTATAGTTGTAAATGGTTATTACTTCACAATCCCTTTAAGATTGTCTTCCTCTTTTCTTACTTCGCGCCCTTCGCGCCTTCGCGGTTCGTTATTTCCAAAATTCCAATGTTTCAAACCACCCGCCGCCGCCTCGCTATTTGGTACACAGCCGTTACTGCTGTACTATTACTTTTATTCGCTACTGGTTTCTATTTCTACGTCCGCAATACTTTAATCGAACGCATAGATGACACTCTTAATCACGTTGTCGAAATAGTAGAACGAACCCTCGTTATCGAACCGCTAACTTCCCCTATTACCGAAGCTACAACTAAATTTCAAGTTAATATTCAAAGCAGTTTTAGAGACAGCACAGATGCTGTGGAAGATGACCACATTGACTTAGAGTGGTTCAGTTCTACAGGTGAATTATTGTGGTCTACTTTGTCGGAACCGCTGAATATTCCGATTCACGCTAACCGCACTGGCGAAACGGTTTGGGTTAATCATAAGTTGCTGTTTGATGGAGGAGAGAAGAGGGATTTAACCGCAGAGGCGCAGAGGGCGCAGAGGGGAGAAAGTAGAGATTTAGATAGTCCCAATCGCGTCTCGACACAACCGGTTAGTATTCGTACAACTCAAAATTATTCTCTCAGACAAGTAACGCAGCGAGTGGAAATCGGCCGCCAAGTTTTGGGATATTTGCGAGTCAGCCATCCTTGGTTTGAAGTCACAAAACCGATTCGCCAACTAATTCTCGATTTGATTTTGGGCGCGGGTTTAACGCTAATTTGTGTAGCAGCTATTGGCTGGCTGCTTTCGGGATTGGCGATGGAACCAGTGCGAGCATCTTATCAGCGTCTTAAACAGTTTACTGCGGATGCTTCCCATGAGCTCAGAAATCCGATCGCCACTATTCAAACTAATGTCCAAGTAGCTTTAGCGGAACCGGATATTGATCCTCAGCAATATCAACAGCTACAAGTTATCGAACGCCTAACGCGCCGTTTGGGACGTTTAGTTGACGATTTGTTATTTTTAGCCAGACAAGACAGCGGCATCGTACAGCAGCAGTGGATTGATGTTCCCCTCGATGCTTTGCTGATTGAGGTGATTGAAGAACAACTGGCGATCGCCACTGCCCAAAATCTCTCTTTATCCTTAGAAATANNCTTGCAGTCAAAAGCAAAATAACTTCGTCGATGTTAAATCCAGCACTGCAAGTAAAAGTAACAGACACCGGTATCGGCATTTCCCCAGAATCACTGCCGCACATATTCGATCGATTCTACCGCGCCGATCCCGCCCGCACCCACCGCAGCGCCGCCGGTTCCGGTTTAGGATTAGCCATCGCCAAAGCCATTATCGAAAATCACCGCGGCCAAATCCACATAGACAGCCAAGTCGATCGAGGTACAGCCATTACCGTCACCCTCCCAGCCCACAAATCAGAAACATCTCACCCCTAAAACTTCCCCTCTTCCCCTCTTCCCCTCTTCCTCTGCGCCCTCTGCGCCCTCTGCGGTTAATAAAAAAAAATCTACCCCTCAAACCCTGATTCTTCCTACCTGACGCCCAAACCCAACTATTAAAATTCAATTCCGCCATAGATTAACATTAGTTGGAAAACCTCGATCGAACTCGTGAGGAGTTGTTATTTATGTTTCACAATCCACCGTTCAAAAAATTCAGCTTACTAGCAGCAGCCAGCACAGGTTTGCTAGTCTGTCTCGCCACCATTTCCCTTGCCGGCGGCCCACCACCCCAAGGAAAACCAGTTTCCCAACCCACTCCCCCAGCAAATGGAAAGCCCGTCAGCCAACCAACTCCCGCTGAGACTCCGAGCACCAATGGGAAGCCTACCACGCCCCAAGATGCCCCGCCCCGATTTCCGCTTCCCGCGGCCAGAGTCACGCCCGCAGAAGGTATGGTGACAATCAAACTGGTCAATAGCACCAATGCAGTCATCAATTATCAAGTGCTTGGTATTACCCAACCCCGAACCCTGGGCGAACAATCAGAAATTTTGCTCACAAACTTGAAAACGCCAATTACCCTGACTTATCAGCGCCCAGACGGCGGATTGCTGTTGGTGCGCCCCCAAGCAACCGCTACGCCGGGAATGTTGCAAGTCAGTTTTGGCGCCACAACTGACTTGGGCACTGATACAAAATCGATGGATGTTCAGGAAGACGGGAGAGTATTTTTGAATTAGTCATTAGTCATTAGTCATTAGTCATTAGTTATTAGTTATTAGTTATTAGTTATTAGTTAGCTGCTAACAATAACTAATAACTAATATCAGAGCCGCCTTATTTCTTTAGGAGGACAAAGCAATGCCGTTTCCCTAACCCAAAATCATCGATCGCCCTCCATGAGATATGTAACCATCGCCCGATGAATTGTAGGGACACTCAAGCGTGCCCATTGGTGTCAACAATCGCCTGAAAGCCATGACAAATCTCGCTTTCACCCCAGTCTAGATCCCCCTCGCATCCCCCTGGTTGTTGGGGAGTAGGGGGTGACGAAAGAGAAGATTCCTGTCCCCCCCTTAAGAAGGGGG
>DPLL01000457.1 GCA_003542015.1 Microcoleaceae cyanobacterium UBA9251
CCGATTTTAAAACAGGATGAAGTCGTCGAAAATTTGTCTGCGATTGAAGCCGAAAATTTTAATGAAATTTCTGATTTTAAAACTATTCTTCCCCCTCTCCCTATTTGGAAAGACGAACTTTACCTAGAATTTCACCGGGGTTGTTACACGACTCGCGCGGATCAAAAACGCCAAAACCGTCGCTGCGAAGAATTGCTTTATCAAGCCGAGTTGCTGTCTTCTTTCGCCACAATTTGTGCGGGTGCGATTTACCCTTCATCGGAATTAGAAACAGCCTGGAAAAAAGTCTTGTTTAACCAGTTTCATGATATTTTACCCGGTTCTGCGATCGCCCAAGTTTACATCGATGCTAATCTAGCCTTTGCCGAGGTCGATCGCACTTGTCGCCAAATTATGTTAAAATCCTTAGATGCGATCGCCCTGCAAATTTCTCTGCCTTCCCCACCTCAGCCCGACGCCCAACCGATTTTAATCTTTAACACCCTCAATTGGTCGCGTTCTGAGGTTGTCTCTCTACCCCTTCCCGATTCCGCTGCTGAAAATTGGCTGGTTTACGACTTGTCGGGACAACGGCTGGTTACGCAAATTCAAGTGTGCGATCGACCCGAATCACAATTTACACTGTTATTTTCGGCAAATAATATCCCCGCTGTCGGCTACCGGGTGTTTTGGCTGTGTCGCGAAGCTGCTGAAACCCCCGAAAATTCGTCCCTGTTACCCATAAACTACAAAAATACAGAGTTAAGGCAGGTTACAACTACTATGGCACGAATTGAGGGTTTTTGTCAAGAAACTCATTTTGAGGCCCAAAGAAAGGTCTTAGAAAATGAGTTTTTTATGGCAAAAATAGACTGGGAAACTGGCAATTTGTCGAGCATTTGGGATAAACTAAATAACAGAGAAGTTCTGAATGTAGCAGGAGGTAATCAACTACAAGCATTTCAAGATAGCGGTCAATATTGGGATGCTTGGAACATCGATCCAAATTATGAAAAACATCAATTACCAGCGCCAATACTGAAAGATATTTCCTGGATAGCACAGGGAGAAATACGGCAGAGTTTGCGCGTAGTCCGACAAATTGGTAAATCGGAGTTTTGCCAAGATTATATAGTAGAAATTGGTTCGCCACTGCTGAAAATCAGAACTCTTGTAGATTGGCAAGAAACTCATGTTTTAGTAAAAACAGCCTTTGGATTAAATCAATCAGCAGATTTTGCAACTTGCGAAATTCCCGGCGGTGCGATCGCACGCACAACTAAACCACAAACAGCCGCCGAAAAAGCCAAATGGGAAGTGCCGATTTTACGCTGGGTAGACATCAGCAATGATGATTTTGGAGTGAGTTTGCTCAATGATTGTAAATATGGTTGCGACCTTCAACCAAATCAATTGCGGCTGACATTACTTAGGGGTTCGACTTGGCCCGATGAACAAGCAGATATCGGCATTCACGAATTTACTTATGCAGTTTATCCCCACAGGGGAAATTGGCAGAATGCTGGTACTGTTCGACAGGGGTATGAGTTGAATTTACCCCTGCTAGTTAAGGTGTTGCCAAAGTTAGAAGAAAATCACAACAAGACTCTACCGACTGTCGGTAAATTGCTCGATTTGTCGGCAGATAATTTAGTTTTGATGGCTTTCAAACAGTCGGAGGATAATCCAAATTCGTGGATTTTGCGGTGTTACGAATCCGAGGGGAAAGAGGCCGTGCTAGAATTGAATAGCGATTTAGGTTTGGCGATTAGTCAGCCCGTCGATTTATTAGAACAACCCGTAAATTTGCCCGCTCAGTCAGATGATGGGAGAAGTTTCAAAATATCACCGTGGAAAATAGCCAGTTTTGCCGTAAATTTATTGCCAAATAATAGTGGCTTTGTTTATAGTAAGGACTTTAATCCTTAATCCTTAATCTAAAATCTAAAATTGAGTATCCCCAAAGCCACCGCCAAAGCTGACCCAACAATTGCAATCGCCGCCCGGTTCATCCGCAAACCCGGTAAATATCCCAAACCGAAACCTAAGTAGGTCAATCCCAAAACTAGATATTTTAGTGTTATCATAGATATTTAAAACCGTTTATTGCCGTAAACTAAGACAGGGTTGTATTGGGAAGCGAAAATGGTCGCACTGGAAAGTTGTACATTTGTTACAGCTAATCAGCCTTATTGTAAAAATAGGTTGAGTTTTGTTTCATAAAAAAAGTTGAACCAGGTTGAGTACATTTAATTACAATCGAGTTAAGTGAAAAGTGTTTGCTAACAAAAATCATTCAAGCAACTCAGAAACAAACAATTCTCATGCCATCTGCACGGGGGACGAACTCGGAAAAGGTATAAATTCGTGCAGCAGAGAAATTGAACTAGATTGGTATCGAACTCTTTATGATAATTTTCCGGGCATCTACTTCGTTCTAGACGCTTTGGGAAGAGTTTTTTCGCTAAATCAATTCGGTGCATCTCGCGTGGGTTACAGGGCGGAGGAACTGGTTTGTCATTCAATTTTTAACATATTTCATAGTCAAGATCAAGGCAAATTACAAGCAGAATTTGCCGATTTTGTACAGCCAGAAGATGGTGGGTATCACCAAAAAGTTAATGTTTGGGAAGGCTGCTTGATTTGCAAAGACGGTAGGAGTATCTGGATAAAAGCAACCGCACTAACTATGCCAGCAACTGACTGGGAAATACTGAAAAATAGCCACCAAGCTGTTGAGAATTTCCAACGGCCAAGCGTACTGCTAGTTTGCGAAGAAATTACAGTACCAACAATTGTAGCAGCGCAGGCAAACTCTCAGAATTTTTGGCGCAGTCAAACTCAGGCGATCGCAAAATTAGCCAAAAGTCAAGCTGTAGAACACAAAACGTTAGCAGAATTTATCCGAGAAATAACAGAAACTGCTGTCAATATTTTAAACTGCGATCGAGCCAGCATTTGGCTGTACAACGAAGACCGCACCCAGCTTCAATGCCTTGACCTCTACGAGCAAAATACTCAACTCCATTCCGTACAAATAATCGTAACAGCAGCCGACTGTCCGGCTTATTTTCAAGCCTTGAAGTCCGAAAGTGCGATCGCAGCGGTGGCGGCAACAAATGACCCCAGAACGCGAGAACTTGCCGGTATTTATTTTGCAGATAGAGGCATTACTTCCCTATTAAACGTACCGATTATGCTGGCTGGCAAAATGGTAGGAATTNNAATGCGGCGCGAACAGCAGCAGAAATTGCAGATTCAAGACTACGAACAACTAGAAAAAGAAGTAGAAGAACGCAATGCTGAACTGAGAAAAGCCAATCAAAAAATGGAAGAGGAAATAATTAAAATAGAACAAATAGAAGCAGAAATGCGCCAGCAGCAGCAAGAACAGCAAATTATTCTTGATTCCATACCAGCGATGATTTGGTACAAAGATACCGAAAGCCATCTCCTGCGAATTAACAAAGCCGCGGCGGCATCTAGAGGTTTGCCCGCCGACCAATTAAAAGGTAAATCTTTTTATGAAATCTATCCCGACGAAGCAGAGCAATATTATTTAGAAGATTTAGAAGTAATCAATTCAGGCATTGCCAAATACGGAAAAGTAGAACTCCTGTCAACTGTATCTGGTCAAAAATGCTGGGTGCGGAAAGACAAAATACCTTGCCGCGATCGAACAGGTAAAGTTACAGGCGTCATAGTTTTTGCAGTAGATATCACCGATTTGATGCGAGGAGAAAAAGAACTGCGAACGGTCCGCGATCGTCTCACAGAAAAATTAGAAAAACGCACAGCTATGTACAGACAGGCAATGACAGCTTTGGATTCAGCAAATATGCAGATTCAACAGCTCATTAAAAATAGCAATTTAGTCGAAAATGGTGACAGCGTAGTAGCAGCGCGCTTGCTAGAATGCGAAGCTTATTTTGAAGCAGTCGCCGTCGCCGACCGCGACACGATTTTGAGCGTCAGCAGAAAATTTGCCGATTTATTCGGTTACGAACCGGAAGAAATGGCGGGGATGAGCCTGCTGGAACTGCTGTCGCCACAATCCTACAAACAGGCACCAGAAATGATTTCTGCCGCCAGCAATACAGTCTGCGAAACTATTTTTCTCAAGCGAGACGGGACGGCTTTTCCCGCTGAGGTTCGCAGCAAATTCGTGGTAGGCGAAGGTCGATTAGTACAGGTAAAAGCAGTGCGAAACCTCACGGAACGCAAGTTAATTGAAGCAGAATTAGACCGCTCGGTTTCTCTTTTGCACGCTACCTTGTCAGCAACAGCAGACGGCATTCTTGCTGTTACTACAGCCGGAGAACTGATTAGTTTTAACGAAAAGTTAGTCGAAATGTGGGGCATTTCAGAAGAAGTTAAAAACTCAATGGATAGAACGGTGAGGCTGACATTTCTCACTAAGCAAGTCAAAGATCCGAGAGCTTTTCTGCGCCGAGTTAAAGAAATTTACAGCGATGCCGAGGCTGAAGGCTACGATCTGCTGGAATTTAAAGACGGCCGCACTTTTGAGCGCTACACGCAGCCAATTCGAGTCGGACAAAATATTATTGGCCGGGTGTGGCGCTTCCGCGATATTACCGCTCGCGAAAAGGTGGCGGCAATGTTGGGAGATAGTCAAAGACGCTTTCGGGCAATTTTTGATTCTTCCTTCCAATTTGTCAGCCTGCTGAAACCGGATGGTACTCTGTTAGAAGCTAACCAAACTTCTCTGGATTTTGCAGGAATTAATCTGCAGGATGTGGCAAATCGTCCGTTTTGGGAAGGGCCTTGGTGGGGGGGTTCTCAGGAAATTCGGGAACAGTTGCAAGATGCGATCGCCCGATCGGCAAAAGGCGAATTTGTCCGCTACGAAGTGGAAGTTAAAGGTGCAAATCGGACGGCAATTGTTGANNCCGGAAGGTAGAGACATTACAGAAAGCAAGCAAGCTCAAGTCGCGCTGCGACAGCAGGTAGAGCGGGAACGCCTGATTGCACAGATTCAATCCCGCATCCGTTCTTCTCTTGACCTCAAGGATATTCTGAATACTACGGTAGCGGAAGTGCGGGAGTTTTTGGCAACCGATCGAGTGTTGATTTTCCGCTTCCGGCCCGACTGGAACGGAGAGGTGGTTGTGGAGTCGGTTGGGGAGGAATGGCTGCCGCTTTTGGAGAAGGTTTTTGATGATTGCTGTTTTGCTAATTCTTATATCGGACAGTATTTGAAGGGCCGAATTCTAGCCGTAGAGGATGTGCGCGCTTCTAATTTGAATCAGTGTCACATTAATTTTTTGATCGAGTGTCAGGTGAAGGCGAATTTGGTGGTGCCGATTGTCCAGCAGGGGATAGAAAATAGGGAAGGTAACGCTTCTTGTTATGTACCGAAATTGTGGGGTTTGTTGATCGCGCACCACTGTTCAAAACCTCGCAGGTGGCAGCAGTTTGATGTAGATTTGTTGAAGCAGTTGGGGACGCAAGTGGCGATCGCGATCGAACAATCTTTACTTTACCAGCAGTTAGCAGCAGCGAACCAGCAATTGGATAGCTTGGCGAATTCCGACAGTCTGACTCAGCTAGCTAACAGACGGCGATTTGACGAATTTTTGAACCGGGAGTGGGAGCAATGCAGCAGTTCGCAACCGCTATCTTTGATTATGTGCGACATTGACTGTTTTAAGCTTTACAACGACAATTACGGACACCAAGCTGGGGATGCTTGTTTGCAACAAGTGGCGCGGGCGATCGGGGATACTTGCACAAACGTACCCCCAGAACGCCTCTATTTAGCTGCTAGGTACGGCGGCGAGGAATTTGGGGTAATTTTGCCAAATACAGACATTGTGGCTGCACAAGCAGTTGCTGAGCAAATCCGCAGTCGCATTAAAGTTTTGGCTATTCCCCACATCAAGTCTGTTGTCAGCGATTGTGTGACTCTCAGCTTGGGAGTTGCTAGCATTTCGTCAGGTCAAAACTCGCCTAAAATGCTGATTGAAGCCGCGGATCAGGCGCTTTATCGAGCTAAGTCTGGCGGGCGCGATCGGGTTGCTGTGAGTCAGTAGTTGTTAGTTGTTACTCCCCTAGGAGTGGACTTTGTTAGATCTCTTTTTTTGAACCGCAGAGAGCGCAGAGGACACAGAGGAAGAGAAGAGAGGAAGAAAGGGGGGATTGCTGGACTAATTCTCAATTCCCCGCCTGTTTAGCTAACAGTTTTTGAAACACTTCATACATTTCCCTTGCCAATTTCTGAGGATTCCACAAAGGTGCGAGATGTTCTGGCTGTTTAGATTTTATCAAATGTTCTTTCACCGCATTTCGGAAATTAGCATCTCGCCCAAATTTAACTCCCCACTGGGTGTATTCTTCCCAACTCCACGCCGCACCCACATCAAGATTTGCACTCTTGAGAAATGCGTAACCCATCCGCGAAAGATATTGGTCGCCGGCTCTAGTTACCACTGGTAAATTTGCCCACAAAGCCTCTAAATTGTGAGTACCGCCATTGTAAGGATAGGAATCTAAAAGGACGTCAGCTACATAATAAATCGCCCGGTGTTCTTCTTCCGTTTTGGTTTGTCCGACAAACTTAATTCGAGCAAAATCTACTCCTTGAATTTCGCATTCTTCGCGGTAAGTGCTGTGAATTACATCGGGATCGCCTTGACCTTTGCGGATTAGCAAACTATCAGGAACTTCTTTGAGTATTTTAACTTGAGCGCGTACCATTTCAGGATTTGTTTTTCTCCCTGGTGCAACGCACAGATAAGTCATTTGATTTAAGCCAATCAAGAGAGCATTTCTAATCGCATTGCGATCGACATTAATGCTTTGCAACTCGCCAATTGCTACCGAACAACTAGGCAATCTCACTAACTTTTCTAGGTAATGTTTCTCAACGCCGTGAGGGTGAGTGTGTTCGTCACAGAGAAAGTAGTGATTTTCCGAGATGTAGGGCGCATCGAATCCCAGCCAAGAAACACAAATTCCGGCGGGATTGTGGTTCAGCACTTCTACATTTGTCGGTACTGTCATCGAGTCTAAATCTATTAAAACATCCAAATCATCTTGCACTACTTCTTCGAGGATTTCGCCGCCGTCTGCAAAGCCGTTAGGATATTTTTTAGGCCAGTAAAATTTGCCCGCCATTTGTTCAAATCGCTGCGTCACTTCATCTTTGTTGAGCTTGCCTGTGACGTAGAGGTGAACGTGGGGGGTGATGCGGGTTAATTCGCGAATTAATGCTTCGCTGCACCAGCCTACGGAGTGGCGACGAAAATGTTTGGAGAGAAAGCCGATTTTTAAAGGCTTTTGTCCCGTATAGGCGGATTTGATTCTGTTAACCGGGCGCTGTGGCACGGCTTTTTTGTAGTATTCTTTGGCAATTAATCTATAGAAATTGGCATTTTTTTCGAGGTTGTCTCGCAGGTGGGAAACTGCAAATAAGAAAATTTCGTAGAGCAGTTTTAGTTCGATATTGCTAAAGGTTTCGACTTTTTCGTAGCAGAGTTCTTCGATTTCTTCGAGTTTCTGAATTGCCTGTTGGCTGACACCTGATTGCAGGTAGGAAAAGACGTAGGCGGTGGCTGACATGACTGGGGCTACATCGCCACAGTTTTCGCAGTATTTGTCGGCTACGTTTCGGGCTCCGGCGAGGTTGGTGGAATGGCTGAGCAAGTCGCACAATTGTTGATGGGCTTCGCTGAATTTGGGGTTGGATTCGATCGCCTTTTCAAAATTTGCGATCGCCTCCAACGGTTTATCCTGTTTCTGAATGTGTCCCATCCGACAGTAAACCTCTGCCCAATTCGGTTTTAATGCCAGGGCTTGCTGATAGCTAGCCAGGGCTTCTTCCAGCCTCCCTAACATAGACAAAGCGTTCCCCAAATTAGCCTGAACATCTGCCCATTCTGGCTTAATTTTGAGCGCATTTTGGTAACAGGTAATTGCTGATTCGTACTTCCCTTGCTGCAAAAATGAATTGGCAAGGTTGGAGTGCAAAACTTCTAATTCTGGCTTTAAATCTACAGCTTTCTGATAATAAGTGATTGCTGCATCGAGATTTCCTTGTTGCGATCGCGCGCTGCCGATGTTAGCATAGGCTTCAGCCCAATCTGGTTTAAGGGCGATCGCCTTTTCGTAGCTTTCAATAGCTTCGTCGCGCTTCCCTTGAGAGAAAAGTCGGTTGCCTAGGTTAAAGTGGAAGTCTGCACCGACTAGCTGGGGGTTGAGTGAGGATGTTCTCTGAAAACAGGCGATCGCCGCTTCGGTGTTGCCGTTTTTGTGATATACTTTGCCGAGATTCCAGTGAGCGCCCGCTAAATTTGGATTGAGAGCAATGGCTTCTTCGTAATGTGCGATCGCCTCTGGTAAACGCCCCATTTTGAAATACATACTGCCGATATTAGCGCGCACTTCAGCAAAATTTGGCCGCAATTCTAAGGCTTGAGAATAGGAGCGAATGGCAGCTTCTATTTTGCCGCCCGCTTGCAAAGCATTCCCTAAAGTAACGTAAGCATGGATGTAATCTGGTCGAGTTTTGATTGCTAAATGACACGCGGCGATCGCTTCTTTGATTTTGCCTTTAACTAAACAATCTTCTGCCAGAATTTTGTAATGTTCAACTTCTTGAAAATTGGCAACTTGTTCGTTATTTGGAACGTTCAACTGCGAAACTTGTTCCGAAACTTCAGCAGGATTTGTGAAGGGAGTATTTAAGTTTTCACTTGTTTCTGCTGGGGGCATATTTATGCTAGAAGGCTGCAAACCATAGCCTTCGTCTTTGTTGACAGTTACTGCTTGTGGTTCCCCTGATTCTGTTTCTAGTTCTATAAATTTGCTGGGTGGATTTTCCCCCTCTTTTTGTTTAAGCAAATTGGATAATTTTTCCGCTGTACTTGCATCTCCCGGTTGCAATTCCAGCAGTTTTTTATAACAAACAATTGCCGCATCTAACTTGCCTTGATCCTGCAAAACACTACCGAGCATCAATCGCACAGAACACAAAGTGGGATTAATTGCAATAGCTGTTTGGTAATATTTTTCAGCCTCTGCCAATTGCCCTAACTTGTAATACATACTGCCCAAATTAGCGCTAGCTTCGGCAAATTCTGGCTGAATTTTCAAAGCTTGCAAGTAAGCTTGAATTGCCAGTTCTAGCTGGTTTTGACTGTGCAGGGCATTGCCCATTGTCAAGTAAGCAGCAGCAAAATTAGGTTGAAATTGAAGAGCGAGATTGCAAGAGGTTATCGCCTGTTCAAATTCCCCTTGCAAAGCATAAACTTCCGCCAACTTTTTGTAAACTTCGGCATCTTCCCGATTGAATTCTAGAGCTTTCTGATAATTCTCGATCGCCTGATCAAGCCAGCCTGCATCTTTCAGCCCGTTTGCCTTTTGGAAATAAGTTTGAGCTGCCTCTAAATCCACCAACGACTCCGTGATCATTTGTTCTGCCACTCTTACAGTTTTGATACTAATACTATTCAGCCATTCTACCCACGATCGGGCTCGCACCGACCAAGTACACCCTCGATTTATATATTCTACCTGCTGTCTCAGATGAGTTTCAGCAGCTTCGGCATCCGCACCCACACATTCTTTTAAAACTTGGACTGTCGCCTCTAAAAATCGCCCTGTATAGCTTCGCCATTTGGGTTGATCAGCGCGGTTCCAATTAGTTACAGATGTCAAATTTTCTCCCCCTGACATTGAAACAAGACGCGCAAATCCCGCAGTTGTTTCCGGCAACGCTGCCAATTCACTCGTCACAATCCGGCAGCCGCTTGCCATCGCCTCCATCACGGCAATGGATGACGTTTCCGAATAGGTATTTGGATAAGCTAGAACTGCAACTGAACGCAGTTGGCGGACAAGTTCGGGCTGTGGTACGGAACCGATGTACTCAACACCTTCTGTTTCCTGACACTGGCGGTAAAGTTGACCGAAGAAAAGCTCGTCTGCATTGGCATCAATTTGGTGTACTTTCATGCTGGAAAATACTTTCAATCTAGTTCCAGGTACAGCTTGACGGATTTTCGGAAAAACTTTCAATAAAATGTCTAGTCCCCGAAACGGAGTGCTGGTGTAAGCTAGAATTGGCGATCGAGATTTTTGAGATCGGATAGAAATATTATCGGGGAACAGGTTAGCAAAACAGGGTGCGATCGCATTTCTTAAAACATAACAGCGATTTGACTCAATCCCAAAACGCTGTTCAAATTGAGAACGCTGCCAATCGCTGACAAAAACAAACGCATCGCAAGCATTTCTTTCATCATCATTCTTAAAATCTTCGAGGAATACAAAGCCCGGTTCGTTGTGAATCCACAGAATCAACTTAGTTTTTTCGCCCAAAAACCGCTTGACTTCCCGCGCTTTGCCAACCATATTTACTATAACCAAAAAATCGAGCGATCGCAGCAATTCTAAATTAGCTGCATCCCCTGCCCGCCGCCTGCAATCAACACCGCGCGACATCCCCGACACCGAAGTATTATTGAGTAAAAATACCTCATTTCCCTCCGCAGCTAAGGCTTCAGCTAAGTAACAAATAGCCGACTGAGTACCGCCCAAAGGTTCCCGGTAAGGAGTGTCAATATTGTAATCCCAAGTGTAGGTATCGAGAAATCCGATTTTCATGATGGCAATTATCCGCCGATTTGTGAACTATATTTTCTGCGCTTCATTAAATCCATAAATGCTATAATCTTAAAATTATTGAGGAGTATCTAACATGACCACAGAACAAGACCCCGTAAAATTGATGAAACAGCAAGTCGGCTTTGCCGCCGCCGATCGCGTACAGTCAGGAATGATTGTCGGACTCGGCACGGGGTCAACTACAGCTTATACTATTCAGGCCCTGGGCGATCGCATAAAATCAGGTCAACTCAAAGATATCAAAGGAGTGCCCACATCTTTTCAATCCGAAGTGTTAGCTAAACAATACGGAGTACCGCTGACAACACTCGATGAAATTGACAGAATAGATGTGGCTATTGACGGCGCTGATGAAGTCGATCCGCAGCTAAACTTAATTAAAGGTGGTGGCGCAGCCCACACTCGCGAAAAAGTTGTCGATTGCCTCGCAGCTCAGTTTATTGTAGTAGTTGACAGTTCTAAAATGGTAGAGAAATTGGGTTCGACTTTTCGGGTACCAATCGAAGTGATACCGATGGCGATCGCACCGGTTACGCGCGCCATTGAAAAACTGGGAGGAAAACCAGAACTCCGCATGGGAATCAGAAAAGCAGGGCCAGTAATTACCGACCAAGGTAACATGGTAATTGATGTTCAATTCGACAATCTAGACAATCCAGTAGAACTTGAAAAAACCTTGAATAACATTCCCGGCGTGTTAGAAAATGGCTTGTTTGTCAACTGCACAGATTTAGTTTTGGTTGGGGAAATCCAAGACGGAAAACCAGTAGTCCGCGAGATTTCTAAATAGTCAGGACTTACGCGCAAAACTCAATAAATCGGGTTTTTATACTGGGGCAAATAGCTTTGATAATGTTTGTTCTGATAAAAACCCGGTTTTTGCGTCCAGGACTAATCGCACTTTTTGATCTCAACTCGTTCCCATTTTGTTTGATCTGAGATAAATATGACTCTTAAACGTCGAGATTTCTTGTATTTACTGACTGCTAGCGTCGGAGCTATTACCGCAGGTGCTGATCGAGCGTCAGCAAATAATGTATCCCAAGCAAGTCAAATTGCAAAAGCAACCAATATCGCTCAAACTCCAGGGCCTTTTACACTCCCACCTCTGCCTTATGAATACAAGGCATTAGAGCCGCACATTGATGGGCGGACAATGCAATTCCATCATGATAAACATCACGCAGCTTACGTTAAAAACCTCAACGATGCTGTTAGCAAATATCCGCAACTCAAAAACATGAGTGTGGAAAATATGCTCAGGGATTTGAGTAAAATACCCGAAGATATTCGCACAGTAGTTCGTAACAATGGTGGCGGACACCTAAATCATAGTATGTTTTGGGAAATCATGAGTCCCAAAGGTGGTGGTGAACCCACAGGTGGTTTAGCAACAGCAATTAAACAAAGTTTCGGTAGTGCTGATGCTTTTAAAGCAAAATTCAATGATGCAGGTACAAAGCGTTTTGGTAGTGGTTGGGTGTGGTTAGTCCGCACTAAAGCCGGCAAACTTCAGATTGCAACTACTCCCAATCAAGACTCTCCTTTAATGGATGGGAATTATCCAATTATGGGTAATGATGTCTGGGAACACGCTTATTATCTTAAATACCAAAACCTGCGCGCTGACTATCTAAAAGCTTGGTGGAATGTTGTTAATTGGACAGAGATTAACAAGCGTTACGAAAAGGCGATCGGGTAGTTTTCAATTAGATCGAATACAGGACACCGCACTGTCCATTAGTGTCAACTTAAGCTCAAACCTAGTCATAGATTGCTGGGAAGACTATTAAGGCCAGATCCCCCCTTAGCTTGCCCCCTACTCCCCCTTCTTAAGGGGGGGATAAGAGCATTCTCAAAGTCCCCCAACAATCAGGGGGATTTAGGGGGATCTAGGCTGGGCTAGAAACGAGAGATACAAAGGTTTTGAGGCTTAAGTTGACACCTATGGGCACGCTTGAGTGTCCCTACAAACTAGCGAGCAGGACGTTCTAATTGCTGTACAACTTTTCGCAAGTAAACGCAGTGCCGCGTGCCCTGACTCACGGGTGTTGTGAATGCTTCGACTGACTCAACTTTGCCGCCCAAAGGCCCGATCGCACTTTGCAAATCTGCCTCTTCCTCCGCCGTCCAATTACCTCGATAAAGTACAGCTAAACCGCCATTTTTCAGGAAAGGTAGGGCATATTTAGCACAAACAGAGGCTGCTCCAACTGCTCTGAGCAACGCCAGATCGTAAGCTGCTTTGTGATGGGGTTGTCGCCAAATTTCATCGGATCTCCCCAGCAAAGTTGCCGCATTTTTGATAGTTAATGATGGCAAAACTTTGTCCAGAAAATCAATTTTCTTGCGGGTAGAATCTAGCAAAGTCACTGATAAATTGGGAAGTGCGATCGCCACAGGCAAACCCGGAAAACCTCCACCAGTCCCGATATCGATCGCTTTGAACACCGACTGTGCGGGAAATTCGCGATTTTCCCCTAAATTGTTATTAGCTGGCAGCAGCCTCGCAATTCCCCGCAGAGAATCCCACAAATGTTTTTCCCAAAACTCGATCGGCTCAGTAATTCGAGTTAAATTTAAAGAGCGATTGCCCTCAACAATTAATTCATACAGCCGCTGAAATTGTTGCTGTTGTGATTCATCCGGCAGCCAATTAAGGGATTGCTGCCACAACTCATTCATCTCCGGTAGCACGGGAATTGTAATCTGATTCATCTTTTGTTTTCACTCTGTTTGTAAGCACGGACTGGGGAATGGGGAATCGGGAATCGGAAATGGGGAATCGGGAATCGGGAATCGGGAATCGGGAATCGGGAATCGGGAATCGGGAATGGGGAATCACCAATTACCAATAACAAATAACAAATAACCAATAACCCATAACTAATGACTAACAAAGCTCGTTTCCTTAGCTTCTAATTTGGCCCGATCGACTTCCTGCAAATCCCCGTAGTCTAAAGTCCAAAATCGATCGGCAACGCTCAATAAATCGCTAGCATCGTGAGTGACAATCAACAAAGTCCAGTGATTTTTTAACTTACTCAACAAGCTTACCAATTGTCGCCGCATCGACCAATCCAAACCCGCCGTCGGTTCGTCCAACAGCAGCAAATGCGGCTGGCGAATTAGCTGCACCGCCAGCGCCACCCGTCGCTGTTGTCCTCCACTCAAAGCATGGGGAGAAGTGCTCAGTGGCAAATGTCCAAGTCCCACTTCACCCATTGCTTTGTTGATTTGTTCTTGTCCCAATTCCGGGTGTCCTAATCGCAATTCTTCTAAAATTGTGCCTCCACAAAAATGCCTTTCTGGAAACTGAAATACTAAGCCTCCTAACTGTTGCAAGTGTTCCGGCGTTAATTCTTGTTCCCGCCAGCGGATGTCCCCGCTAGTTTTTTCTGCTAAACCTGCTAATATTTCTAATAGCGTACTTTTTCCTGAGCCGCTGCGGCCGACAATCAGCCCCATTTGCTGTGATGGCAGTTCTAAGTTAATATTTTTGAGAATCGCATTCGGACAGGCTGTAGGATGATAGACTAAGTTTTTTAGATATAGCATTAACGGTAGTTGTTATTGGTCATTAGTCATTAGTCATTAGTTATTAGTCATTAGTCATTAGTCATTAGTTATTAGTTATTAGTCATTAGTTATTAGTCATTGGGCATTGGGCATTGGTCATTGGTTA
>DPLL01000121.1 GCA_003542015.1 Microcoleaceae cyanobacterium UBA9251
CGCTTCGCTCAGAATGACAGAATTACACGCTCGCTTTCTTCCTTCTTCTTTCTGACTGACCTCCGTTACATCCGTTAAATCCGTTACAAAATCCGTTGCCGAACTTCCTTCTTCCTAAATCAATCATTCATAAATTCACCTTCACAGATAATAGAGTCTCTGTTGTCCAAATCTTCTTGATTCCAGATCGAGTTTAAGGCTGCGGAACTTAATGAAGTTGAAATTGTATTATTTAATGTTGTGTTGTAGTATTCTACAGCATTATTCAATTCCATCTGCGGCGCATCCTTAAAATAAACATTAATGTCAGGGGTGCAGCGCTGTGCTTGATAGTATGAATAAGCTTCAGCATTAATGCACATTACGTGGTAAAAATCCTTGTTCGCTGCCGTAACATCTCCAAGTTTATACAACGCTAAACCCCGGTTGAGATAAGCTTTAATATAGTTTGGATCGATTTCGACTGCCTTGTTAAAGTCTTCAATGGCAAGCTTCATCTGTTTTAGCTTGTAGCGCACGCAACCTCGGTTATAATACGCATAGACATTTCCTGGATCGATACTGAGTGCAGTGTCATAATCTGCGATCGCCTGGGTATTGTCTTTTAATTGGTGATAAGAAAGACCGCGATTTATGTAAGCTTTGATATATCTAGGGTTCAGCCGCAGCGTTTCGTTGAAATTCTCAATTCCGGCTTGCTTGTCTCCCAAAAGGTAGTAAGCGCGTCCTCGGTTGTAATAGGTTTTATAATTGTGGAAATTGATCGATATTGCTCGATCGTAGTCTTGAATTGCTTCTTCGTAATGTCCTAAATTAGCAAGTACCAGTCCACGGTTGTTGTAGATAGCGTGGCTGTCAGGATTATTTGCTAAAGCGCAGTTGAGATCTTCAATAGCTTTTTCGTGTTCTCCGAGATGTCGCCAAGCATTCCCTCGATTTAGGTACGCCTCGAACAAGTTAGGATTGAGAGCCAGTGCTTGACTGAGGTCTGCAATTGCTTTTTGGTAATCTTTCATGTAATAATACACCAAGCCGCGATTGTTGTAGGCTTTGGCGTCGGCTGGGTTGAGTTGCAGTATGCGATCGAAGTCGCCGATCGCCTCGAAGTAGTTTCCTTTCTTGGCGCTATGCAAACCGCGCTTGTAAAATTGCTTAAGGTTCATAGGTGAAACTTGCAGGATTGCTTGATTCTAGTGGTTGATTTGTTGGCAGTCATTTTTGGTCTAACAACCGTTAAACTTTCCGATCGCAGCTAGTTCTATATTGACATTCCCTTGATTCCAGGAAATCTACCCTAAACAGGATTTTAGGTTTATTTTAACAGCACTTCGAGCCTGTGGAGAGAGGTATCACCAAGGCTCGATTTACTTCCCATGTTCGATTATTTACAACATTCCTGGACGCACCAACAACGTAATTATGTCATTCTGACCGCAGGGAAGAATCTCAAGCCCTTGTATTTTCGTTACCCCTCGTAAGTCCTGTACAATATCCAGTTGCACTCAAAAGTCTGATTTTAGTTGCTGTTTTGTGTCTGATTCTGGAAGTGCGATCGGCTCTAACACAACATTCAACTTGAGTCAGCAACTCAGTATAAATTCTTGTACGCAGTCCCCGATAGTAAAATTTATATCTTTTTCATAAACTTAGTCTAAGTATTTTCCGCAGGTGGCCAAATTGGTAATTCCCAATTACCAATTAAAAATCCCAACTACCAATTGATTTCTTCTTCCACAGAAACTGTCAACTTCTGCAAATCTGGAAGTTGAATCAATTCTTGTTCCTTTTGCTTAACCGACATCGGCATCATCACAGGTTGACGCCGCTCAATCCAACAACTCGCCAGTGGCAAAGTTTGTTCCAAATCCTCCAAAGGCCTCGGAATTACCATCACCGCGTTCAACTCGCCAATTCGCTCAGCTTCGTACATCCCCGCTTCGACAGCCACCACCACATCGGCCACCGCACCGCGAATAATTGCCGTGCACAAACCAGCGCCAATTTTCTCATAGGCGGCCAAGTGTACGTCTGCGGATTTGAGCATAGCATCGCAAGCACCGACCATTGCCGGAAATCCCCGCGTTTCGAGCAAACCGACGGCTTGATTGCTCAGACGAGAATAACTGCCACTTTCAGACAGTTGAGTTAGGCGAAAGCCGATCGGCAAAACCACTTCCAAATTAGCTAAAGGTCTAGCAATCACCAACTTAGAAACAAATTGACCGAACTGTTGGGCTGTCTGAGCTCCTGCTTCTACAGCCAAACGAACATCAGCAATTCTACCCCGGACGATCGCCGTACAGTGACCGGAACCGATTTTTTCGTATCCTACTAAAATCACCCCAGCCGACTTCAGCATCATGTCAGCAGTCCCAACAATTGCCGGAAAACTTTTGGTGGATACCAAACCCAAAGCAGTGTCTTTGAAGTATTCCTGGCGCTGCGATTGGGATTCGCTACCACGATTATTTGTTTGTCCGTTCATCTTCTATCACCCTTAGAAACTTCCAAAAATAGCAATTTGTCTATACTTTTAGTTGGTCAAATGAGAAGAATGATTGCATGAGCTGAAAGATACATATTTCTGCTACAAGCCATTGGAAATTGCTAGGCGACTAATAATATGAGATTACCTATTTATATTCGATCTTTCTGCCCTTAGCATAGCTGCTTTTTGCCAAAAAAACGACTACTCCGAACCCCCAGAGAAAGTTTGACCGTTTTCGGGCGGTCCGTTCAAAGATTGTCG
>DPLL01000458.1 GCA_003542015.1 Microcoleaceae cyanobacterium UBA9251
AATAAGGGGGACTTTGAGCAGAATATTGTTCCCCCCTTATTAAGGGGGGTTAGGGGGGATCAGATTCTATGCAGCCTTATAAAAAACTGGTATGACGCACCCTACAAGTTGATTTAAAAGTTAACCTCTATTTTTTTGCCCGCTTTAAAAGATCAGTGAATGTACCGTATACAAAGCCGTGCCTCNNAATCTTGCCTACAGGATTTTTTAACTGTTTATCAAGAAGCCGTCCAACGGCTAGAAAATCCTAGTTTTCGGATTGCTACTCTGGGCACAACTTCCTCTGGAAAATCAACCATTGTTAACGCGCTGATTGGTCGAAAAATTGCACCGATTGAAGCTGGAGAAATGAGTGGGGGTGTGTTAACTATCAAACATTCTCAGGAACAAAAATTAATCATTGCAGAAACTAAGGATGCGGTTTGGGAGACTGGTGAATGGACAGGTTTAAGTGATGAGGATTTATACCAGCGGATTCGCACGGTGATGCACTCCTATCACGATGCACGGAAAAAGCGTGAGTATGTTGCGCCACAAATAACTGCTCAGGTTTCTCTTTTACCTGCTTCTAATAGTTCCTTACTGGGTTTACCCAACGGGATCGGAGTCGAATTGATTGATTTACCTGGATTGAAATCAGTTCAAGACCGGGCTAACTTAGCAACTATCCAAAAGCAAGTTAATAAAGCTTTTAGTTTAGTGGCTTTAGACTATATGCAGGTAGATGATGAACACAGAAAACGCTTATTAGAAGAATTAAAGAAAGTTGTCGAATATCTACAAGGTCGCACAGATTCGATGATTTTTATCTTAAATCGGGTCGATAACCGAGGAGCAGATGATTTACCCCTATCAGTGCGAATTGATAAGTTAAGAGAGGAAATTAAAGAGGTCTTATCGCTTCCAGAACTTCCTGATGTTCTGCCTTTTAATGCTCGTCTTTTATATTATGCTCAGTGTGCTTGGGGTTCAGGAGCTTTTAACGAACCATCACCGATCAATCAGGAGCTACGGTTAAAACTCCTTAAGGCTATGTTTCAAGACTGTGCAGGAGTTATTAAATTAAATACTAAGGAGAACCGCGATTTAAAGAATTGGTTTCGCGATATTGAAGATCGGGTAGAAGACAATGAGGCTATTGATGATGAAACCATGCGGCAAATTCTCCACTATTCTTTAGAATGGAGTGGAGGTAGAGAACTTTGGGATCGTTTCCGTGTGCGGGTTCAAGAATCATTTGCTGAATTGGTAATACTTCCTGCATTGTTGGAAGTATTCGACAATTACAATGCTTTGGCACAATCTCTTGATATTCTGATTCAAGCCAGAAAAATTAACAATCAAGAACAGGTTGAACAAGAAAAAGATAAAATCGCTAACATTCGTCAAGATTTGCAGAAAAATATCAAAATTTTTAAAGAAGAATTTCAGGGCGATATTAAGGCAATAATAGAACTCTTAAAAATCGATCCTAATGATCATATTGAGGCTAAACAAATTGCTGAAAAAAAAGGAATTGATGGCTTTTCTCTGATTCTTAATGCTGTCGCTGAGGTAGAAGGAGACTTAACTAAAGTTCTAATTGTTCCTGTTCGCGATGCTCTTAAAAATAATCAAGGAGCTTTTGATCTAAGAGATAAGCTACGGGAAGTCACATCACCTTCATTAGCTGATGATATTTCTAAAGCCTATGATAATGTTAGTCGAAGACTCAGTAAGTTTTCTCCTAAGTCAGAATACTTAGTTAAGCGTATACGGGCTGATGATGATCAGGGAAAAAAAGAACTTGAACATGATGAACGCTATTTTCGCCTGCTATATCACACGATGAGAGAAGCTATATCCGCAAGAGCAGAGTTTTTCTTGCAAGGAAAAGCTCAACAATTTGAACAAGCTTTAGAATCATTAGTTAATGAGCAAGTTAAGAGATTAAAAGTTTGTTTGTCAGATGAAAAGTTTTCTTCGATTAACCTTGAAAAAGCAGCCATCAGTAATTTACGGAAAAAGTTAGCTCAAAACTTGCCAACTTTACCTGAGAAGTTTTTTGAACTTTCCGAGCCTATCAAACAAAATCGCTCCAAACAAAAAGAAGTCGTTGGTACAAAAACAGAATATGAAACTCGCACAAAAACAGTAAATGAAAACTATACAGAATCTTATCAAGATGGTTCTTGTTTTTCTAGCACGAAAACGAGAACAAAAACACGACCCGTAACCAGTAATTACCAAGAAGCTGTAACTCGGAATATTTACGAAGATATCGAGTATGTTGAACTTTTCCTTCCTTCTCCCGACTTAATGGCAAAACAATGGTTAAGTGGAATTGAGAAAGGGAAAGGAAGTTTGTGGGATATTTTGCTTGACTGGATTCTTAAACGGTTAGATGATGTTAGCAGTAACTTTGAAGAATCCGTTGATGAGATTACCAATCTAGCTGAACGTGCTTTGCAACAACAATTAACTATCATTGAGGAAAACTTTGAGCAGCAAAAACAGTTCTGGCTTGATTTTGAAGTTCAAAAAGATCATGCAACAGGAGTTTATCAAAAGCTACAAGAGATTATTCGTCAGTGAAGCAAGTTTTAAACATAATGAAATTCAGGAGTTGAAAAATGGAATCTAACGATTTAGTAGCAGCAGGAGCAGCAATAGGAGGACTAGGAGGACTATTAGTAGGAGGACCAGTAGGAGCATTAGTAGGAGGACTAGGAGGAGCATTAGCAGGAGCAAAATTTAAACAGCTAAAAGAGGAGCAATCACAACAGCTAACTCATAGAGAAGAATCAAGAAAATTTGACCCTAATCCTCCGGGTTCTGACACTTCTACAGTTCAAACGCCTCCAATTTCAACTCCTCCAGTAAAAATAATTACTAAACAGTTTTTAGTTTTAGTAGTTTCTCATTTACAAGCAGATTTTCTGAAATCACTGGAAGCAAAGGGACGAATTAACGTTAATGAGGGAGAAACACTTTACGAAATTACGAAATATTTATGGCTAGGCGATGAAAGTGAATTTTCTCAAAGAAAAGCTAATCTCAATCGGTATTTAGTGTCAGAAGGAGCAGAATCAGAATATGATATTTGTCTAGTCTCTATAGAGCTAAATAAAGCCGATGAAGGATTTAAGCCTAAAGTCAATCAACTGGATAGATATGACGCTTTTCGTAACTTAGCTGATTTAGTTAACTTTGAAATATCGCCTAGATTGCAAATGGAAGCCTACGAAAATATTGGAGTTTACAATCGCTAAACAGGAGCAATTAAAATGTTAATTGATACCACTCTGTTAGTTAACAATCCCGAAATTATCAAGGGTTTATTCGATGGCTCAATGACACGACACGGAAGCGTTATTAGATGGGCTGCGGGTACAGGAAATGGTGGTCAAATTGTCCGCCATTTAGCCGAAACGCCCGGACTAACTAGCAAACTGATGACAGTTCCATTTTCTCCCATCTTGGGAGGAACTGATGTTATTGGTCATGGGCTTACCTATCATAAATTAATGGGTATTGAAAAAACCCTATCCTCAGTAATGGGATTAACTCAAATTGCTGCGGGCGCAAGTGTTTTAAACCTTGGTGTTAGTATTGCGGGCTTTGCCTATATGGGCTATAAACTGCACCAAATACAAAAAACTTTAGGTGACATTCAACAGTCAATGGAAGCAGGATTTAACCGTGTTGAAGCTGGCTTAAATCGGATTGAAAATAACTTAATCGCAGGTTTTAATCATCTTGATAAGCGCTTAAATCGGGTTGACAAGGGCTTAGATATTATCTCTGGACAATTGGCATATCTGTATTTATTGGTAGAAGATAGCCGCCAAAAGCAAAAAAGCCTCGCGAAAGCTATTTCCCATCTTCATCAAGCAATGCTAATTCAAGAAATTGGTGCTTTAAAAGCTGAACTTGACGATCGCTCTCGTTTTCCTGATGAATCACCGAGATCGGCAATTAAAACAGCTTCCAGAGTGCGATTATTTCTCAGTAATCAAGCGATGCAAGCTACCCCAGAATTAGATGCTGAAATTATGCTTAATGCTGATGTTTCGATTCAAGGTTGGGCTGTAGCCATAGCCACAGAAGCCAATCTTCTCCTAGAAATAGGAAAACATCAAGAAGCTAAAGAATTACTGGCGGTAGAAGTCCCCCAATTTAAACAAGTAGCGGAAAGATGGGGTAAGGCATTAATCACTGATGAAAACTCTTATTTATCTACCGCTTATCGCTTTAGTAATTCTCGGTTTAAGAACCATATTACCCCAGAACGAGTAGAACGAATTACGGAAATATCAATCAGCGATCGCACTTTATCTCCTGACCAAATCNNAAATTTGATCAAACATGGACCGATCGCCAAATTGCTGTAGCTGAATATTTGGATGGTTTGAGTGAACTTTCAGCAAGATTAGAGGGTTTAGAATCGTTTGCAAACCTGTGCGAGAGTAAAGGTGTTAAAAGCAGCCGTGAAATTATGCCTGGGGCTGACACTGAACCGGGAATCTACTTACTATCCAGCACATAGAGTAGGGTGCTCTACTAGGCCATTGGTGTCAACTTATTGATATATTTGTCATACTGAGCGAAACGTGTAGCGAAGTATCTCGGAGATTCTTCGCTACACTCAGAATGACAAATAGTAGTAAGGTGCCCATGGCGCACCCTACTTATAGCAACCAGGCGATTGATATATTTGTCATACTGAGCGAAACGTAGTGTAGCGAAGTATCTCGGAGATTCTTCGCTACACTCAGAATGACAAATAGTAGTAGTAGTAAGGTGCCCATGGCGCACCCTACTTATAGCAACCGCCAAGGCGATTGATATATTTGTCATACTGAGCGAAACGTAGTGTAGCGAAGTATCTCGGAGATTCTTCGCTACACTCAGAATGACAAATAGTAGTAGTAGTAATGTGCGCATTGCGCACCCTACAAATGACAACTGACTATAACCTTTTAATTTCCTCAATCACCCAGCCAAAAGTTTCGATAACTTGCTTGAGGGCCGATTCATCTTGTAAGGTAAACAAAGCCAAACTCGGCGACCTTCTTTCCCCTGGTTCCGTAGGTAGCGATAGCCCGATCGAACTTAACTTATTTCTCAATTCCAGCCACTTTTCTTCCGCACTAAACGGAGGATGCGAACCGTAATTGTGAGCAGAAATCTCCATTTTGCCAGCAATATCAACGGTAAATAACTGATAGGGTTTTTTGCCTTTTCGATGTAAGTGGGCCACAAAGCCTCCGTAGGTGTCCCCCGTACCCCACTGAATATCTATTTCCGGTGCTTGATTTTTCACCCAAACATAAATTTCTCTTGCCGTTTGCGCCTCTTCTGCGCCCCGTCTAGCCTTAAGTTCGGCAAAAAATGAAGATTCATCCCAGCGTCTTCTTTCGCGCGTTGCACTGGATTTTTTCTGCTGTGCTTCGGCTGTCTGACCGATGACTCTGGGCACCAAAGTTCTGAGACCATCTTCACTGATATATTGCTTAATTTCCAGGGCGAAAACTTCAACAGGGTCCATTTGTTCGTTGAGAAATTCCACCACCCGGCGCATTTCAGCGGAAATCTCGTCAGCTACAAAAACTAAGCGAATTTTACCAGCTTGTAAATTAGTTTTAACTTTCTGCCAAAACTGGTCTTCATTAGCATCCGCACCGAGAAAATCTTCAAAAATCTGTTCGGGATCGCGGCCCCGATCGCGACAATTAGCTTCAAAGAAAGCAATAATTGAATCGATCGGCCAATAAACTACAGCATTAGCAGCATAGTCGATCGACTGACCTAAAACTTTTTGTCGGAGAGCAGCATTAGGAGTGCGCCTGACATCCACCAAAGTAGGAATTGCATCTTGGTCGAGAAACAAATGATCCAGGGACCACTGGACAGCGGTTTCCTCATCGTTAGCCACTGTCACTTCCCGCGAAATTAACAACCACTTCCGGGCTGTGGCCCGATCTATTTGGTCTCCCGCGATCAGATTCGGATAAGTTACAAGCAAGTCTTGTAACTGATCTTCTGAGTCGTAGGGCTGTTCCATCATTTCCACCAGCCTGTCGTCGTCCTGAATCAGATAAATACCTCCAGCCATACAAATCCACCTACTTAATTTGAGATTTTTGATTTTTGATTTTTGATTTGAGGCTTAGTTATTAGTCTTTAGTTTTCAGTTCCCAGCGAATAACTAATAACTAATAACTAATAACTAATGACTAATAACTAATAACTAATAACTAATGACTAATCAAGCCAGTAAATACTCGTTGTGCCGGCCCGGTCATGTAAATTCGCCCAGAAACTTCTGACCATTCGATTTGCAAAACGCCACCGGGGAGTTCAACCGCAGTTGTCCGATCGCACTTACCGGTCAACACCCCAGCCACCACAGTCGCACAAGCACCAGTCCCACAAGCTAGAGTAACACCAGCGCCTCTTTCCCACACCCGCATTTTTACATAGTCCGAACGTATCACTTGAATAAATTCCGTATTTGTACGCTGGGGGAATGCTGGGTGGTGTTCAAATTGAGGCCCGACAGTTTCTAAATCAATAGCCGAAACATCATCTACAAAAGTAATGCAGTGAGGATTACCCATACTGACGCAGGTAACAGACCAAGATTTATCGGCTACGGCGATCGCCACATCTATAACTTTGGCATCTGGTGGGGCCAAAGTTGTCGGAATTTCCGCAGCCAGCAGTCGGGGAACTCCCATATCGACTTTAACCTGACCATCCGATCGCAATTCCGGGCTAATCACACCAGCAGCGGTATGAATCCGGTAGAGAGTTTTCGCCTCTGAACCTTCCAAATCGGCGATAAACTTAGCCAAACAGCGAATTCCGTTGCCGCACATTTCCGGTTCCGAACCGTCGGAGTTAAAAATCCGCATGGTATAGTCAGTGCCATTTTGCCCAGGAAGAGCAAAAATTACGCCATCTGCACCGATCCCAAAATGTCGATCGCACAACACCACAGCTTGTTCTGGTGTTACCACAGGTTCTGAGGAGTGGCGGTTATCAATCAGAATAAAATCATTGCCCAGTCCGTGATACTTCGTAAACTCGATCGGCATAAAACCCCTCTGTTGATAGTTGACAGTTGACAGTTGACAGTTGATAGTTGTTAGTTGATAGTTGTCAGTTGACAGTTGACAGTTGTCAGTTGTCAGTTGACAGTTGACAGTTGTTAGTTGACAGTTGTTAGTTGACAGTTGACAGTTGACAGTTGTTAGTTGACAGTTGACAGTTGTTAGTTGACAGCGAAAAAATTACCAATGACTACTGACTAATGACCAATAACTACTGACTAATGACTACTGACCAATGACTAATGACTAAATTACCCATTTCCTAGTATGTCTGAATTTGAGACCGGATTGCCCAGCAGTCGCCTAATACAAAGCTACATCAAAGAAAAACAACAGGTAGAACTAAAACTCCTTACCAACGACTTGCTAGTGGGCCGAATTTTTTGGCAAGACAATAACTGCATTTGCGTCCTCGATGCCTCAGAAAAACAAATTCTGATTTCGCGACAAGCCATTGCTTATATCAAAAGCAACGGGTGAGAGTGGGAATGGGGAATGGGGAATGGGGCATGGGGCATGGGGTATGGGGAATAATTTCTGTTTCTTCCCAATGTCCGATATTTCGGCTACGCGGTTCCTGAGCGTAGTCGAAGGGCAGCACAAGTGTCCGATGCCCCATGCCCGATGCCCAATGCCCGATGCACAAGTGCCCCATGCCCCATGCCCGATGCCCCATGCCCAATGCCCGATGCCCGATGCCCAATGCCCAATGCCCAATGCCCTAATCGCTAAACAGCTTTTCGCTAACTTGGGCGGTGACAAAAGGCAGTTTCACTACAGGTGGTTGCAGAACCTGCGGGGAAGCCGTCCGCTGCATTAAGCCGAGTTCGTAGAAGCCACCGCAGAGCAACAAACGATCGCCCTCTTGCAAATCGGTACTTCCATCTGGCCACCGAGTAAACTTCCCTTCTCGCCGGAGTGCCCGCACCTGCACCCCGTACTGACTCAGCAACTCCACCTCCGACAGTTTTTTGCCCGCCCAAGGACTGTTTGCTGGCAATCTCAGCCACTGACAAGAACTGTCGCCGGGGGGCACACCAATTTCCCCCTTCGCCAGCAACTCAAAACTCACAAGTTCTTCGGGCTCTCCGACTACCAACACGCGATCGCCCGACTCCAAAGCTGTCTTACCATTGGGATAGTCAATTTCCTCACCCTCTTTACGGACGATCGCCATAACACTGACCCCTGTCAACTGTCGCAAGTTAGTTTCTTCCAGAGTCATGCTAGCGATCGGAGAACCCTCCGGCAGATTGTACCAATCGCTGTTCATATCTCGAACAGCCACTTTCAAATCCCGCGAAATAGCCGCATTTCCTCGCGCCGGCCGCAATTCCAGATAGCGACTGCTGCGAATTTGCTGGACTTCCCGGCCAATAGCCATTGGCGACAAACCCATACCAGCCAGCAAGTGAGATGATAGTTCTAAACTAGCCTCGAACTCAGGCTGCACGACTTCCCAAGCCCCCAGTTGGTAAAGCAATTCGAGATCTTTATCTTGAGTCGCCTGTACGACAACATCTAAATCCGGGACTAATTCCAAAGCTCGCTTGAGACACAAACGAGTGCTCATGGGATCGGGAAGGGCGATCGCCATTGCTTTTGCTCGTTCCACCCCCGCAGCTTCCAATACGTGCCAACTGGCCGCATTACCATAAATATAGGGAATTCCCTGGGTTCTACACTCTTGAATTCTGCTTTCCGACTCGTCAATTACCACAACTGAACAGTTGCGACTTTGCAGCATTTTGACTAAATTTCTGCCAACTCGCCCGTAGCCACAAATCACAATATGATTTTGCTCCGGCAAAGTTTCAGCTATTTCGACAGGTTGAGATGTTTCGTCAAAATAGCGCTGAATTGGCCCAAAGTTTTCCGCCCAATTCAACAACTGCGGCACGCTTCTCAATACAAACGGTGTCAGCACCAGAGTAACTGCTGTTGTTCCCAAAATTAACAGGTAAACGTTTCGCGAAACCAGTCCTAATGCTTGGCCGGAACTGGCGAGAACAAAGGAGAATTCTCCAATTTGAGCTAAGCCCAAACCTGCGATTAATGCTGTTTTTAGTGGATAGCCAAACAGTCGGACGATCGGCGTTACGATCAAGAATTTGCCGACAAATACTAAAAATACCAGTCCCAGGATTAATTCTAAATGGTTCCAGAGAAACACCGGGTCAATTAACATTCCGATGGTGACAAAAAATAGGGATGCAAAAATATCTCGCAAAGGCTCAACATAAGTTAGAGTTTGGTCAGCATATTCCACCTCCGAAATCATTAAACCCGCCACAAATGCGCCCATCTCGATCGAGAAACCCAAATATTCAGTCAGCAGCGCAATCCCCAAAGCCAAAACCACAACTCCCAGCAAAAACAGTTCCCGACTCTCTGTTCTAGCCAGATAGCGCAGCAACTGTGGTACAATCCAAATTCCCGCAACTACAGCACCCGCAGCAAATAAACTAATCCGCAGCAGGGCTAAGGCGATCGTCATACCAATGGCTTCTGCTGGCTGATTGAGGGCGGGCAAAACTGCTAGCATTAGTCCCAATGCTAAATCCTGAACTACCAATATTCCCAGCATTACTTGACCGTGAGAAGTACCCGCTTCATTGCGTTCCATCAAGCACTTCAGTACAACTGCGGTTGAGGAGAGTGACAGAATTGCTCCTAAAAACACGCCTTGGGGCGGTGATTCTACCCAGCCCATAGCCAAGGAAATGAAAGTAGTAATGGCGATCGTCAGGACAATTTGCAAGCCCCCCCCGCCCAAACTAATCGCTTTAACTTTCTGGAGTTCAGCGAAAGAAAATTCCACTCCCAGAGCAAATAACAGAAAAGCAACACCGAATTCAGCCAGGGTGTCTACCTGAATTAATTCTTTAATCAGCCCCAAACCTGCCGGCCCAACTACGATCCCTCCCAGGAGATAGCCGAGAATTACCGGCTGTCGCAAAAGCGATGCAAACAGTCCTCCTGCTGCGGCAGCAGCGAGAACTAGAACTAAGTCAACGATCAGTCGGAAGTCTTCTTGCACAACTTTATGAAAAAAGTGTAAAGTTATATTATAGTGTTTAATGTGTGGACTGTGTTTGGCGCGTTGACTATAGTATTGAATCAACCCAGTTTTAAATAGGCTTTTAAGAAAATTCCTAATATTTTAATTTAAGGCGATTCCCTACAGGATAGCTACGCTTCACAATCGTTCCCTGAGCGGTC
>DPLL01000459.1 GCA_003542015.1 Microcoleaceae cyanobacterium UBA9251
CCCCCCCACCAACCATCAAATCAGCGTTTCAGACCTCTGGGCGGGCACTCTTGGCACCGCCCCTACTGAGAATGAAACAGCCCTGGATGCCCACGGAGGCCGATGCCCCATGCCCCATGCCCCATGCCCCATTCCCAATTCCCCATTCCCCATTCCCAATTCCCCATGCCCAATTCCCCATTCCCCATGCCCCGAATCAATAGCCCAGCGGCGTTTCAACAGCAGCTTGATGCTTGAGAGCAGTTTCTGAGTTGGGCACCTGCTCCGCTTGGGGCGATCGACTTTCTGGCACTGGCGGCAAGAAAATCGTTTCTGAAGGCTTCTGCGGTGCTAAACCCGTTGTTGGATTTTCCGCCTCTTTAGCCAGTTGGTGTTTCAACACTTCGCTAGCAGCGCTCAACTGCTGTTCGCTCCGGCGCAGAGTTTCCAGCTTTTGATACTCAATCGTCCAGCGCTGTTCGCCGTAAACAGTCAAGCCATAGAGACTCAAAGCTCCTCCCAACAGCAAGACAACTGCAACGGTAGAGGCCTGCTGCACCCCTAGGAGCGATCGTAGCCACAGGGGCTGCCACTGAGGATTGGGCAGGACTTTGATCGCGGATGCTCTGGGCCCTGGCGCTGGCTGAGCTGGTTCGGCTACCGAGTAGTTAGGCAGTGCCGGCTCTGTCTTCGCCCGCCTCGATCGGGAAATGGGAGTAACTTTGCTGTTTTTGGCGGCGACAGCGGGCTTGCGGGCCGATTGAGAGCGGCTTCGGTTTTTGCTCGCAGAGAGAGATTTAATAGCAGCAGTCATAAAATTCACCAATACCTAGAGTTCAGTTTAACTAATTAACTAAGGAGGCCTAAGTCCCCTATTTGGTGGTGGGTACTTCACCAAAGATACCTCTTGACACTCCCCAGCCATCAAGGCGTGGGGATGCTTAATTCAGCGACTGACCTTTAAGCACTGTCCAAAGGCAATCCTTAAACCTCTCAACCGTACAATAGTACCAATCGCCAAGTCTAACTCACTGTCACCCTCTTTGGGTCTATCTCCACTCATCGTACGCTTGATACAAACCTGGAGTCAGGGCCAGCCCCGCCCTACTTAATCTATGAAACCAAATTATTTGTTCTCTGGTAGACAGAGTTGATTCTCTAGCTGTTTTCAGAGTTCTCGCCGCTCTGTGGCTAACACCTGATGCCTAAAAGTGTGTCTCAACTGTTTCACTCTGGGCAAAGGAGTTTAACTCACGACCACTATAGTAGATCGCAAACAATTATTGTTCAGGAATTTTTTTAAGATGGATTTAAGAAATTCAAGCCGTCCTAGAAGGACGGGGTTTTCAACCCAATCTCCCGATCGACAAACCAAACTATCCTACCAAGGTCTAGTCAAACCTCTTTGACTAGACTGAATTTGCAAAAAAGTAAAACATTGCCGGTTACGATGCTGGGGGGGTAGAAAAAATTATTCATACCTTCGGGGAGTGGGGCCCCCATCTTCCTCGCGATCGAACGCTTGAGAGGGAAACCTGTTAACCTCGAAACAAATCCGACATACCTTGAATCGGGTTGGGGTCGGCTCACAACATAATCTAAGATTTGGTGTGAAATTATGTAACTAAATGCAGTATTGTAATCAACGAGCTAATCATCGCTCTATTCGTGCCAGCATTAGTTCTCAAGTACACTATCCCATTCCTTGCGATGGGTTTTCAATATTAAGGAGTGTTTGTCAGTAACTCAGGTCTAAAGACGCTGAGCTTGTAAGAGTGGTGCGACGGAGTTTATCCTGAGCGAAGCCGAAGGGCTCACCAACCGCAAGCTGTACTGACCAGACCACCTAGTAATAGGTAAACGTTATTTGGGTCACGACACCTCGGAATGCGACGCTAGTTAAGAGCTCTGTCGCTTGTGATTAAACAGTTCTAAAGTCACTGGAACAGTGTTGCAAGCCTAACAAGCCCTTATAACCAGGTCGAAGCGAACATTACCCCGCAAGGGAGGCTCATTAATCGAGCAAACCATTATGCGTACAGGATTGTGAAGCTTGAGATGGTAATTGTCAAGAGTGAAAGTGCATTACAACACTTCGACTCCGCTCTGTTACCGACCGAGTTAAGTAATCCCCGTGTAATGGGCAAAAAAGATTCACGGTGCTTAAAACCACTCGTGTCGTTTCCCTCTCAGGGCTAAAGCCACTGAGTTTCCCACTTACCGAGGTTTTTTTTTATGAACAAGGGATTGATTCGTCTGACTTTGGCACTGGGCTTGGCTGCCGCTCTCGGCGCCTGCGCTGGTGAGACCCCTACTCCTCCTCCTACGGGCGGTGCTACTACTGCTCCCGCAACCAAGGAAGCTCCAAAGACTCCTGGGGCTGAAAAGGCTCCTGGGGCTGAAAAGACTCCTGGGGCTGAAAAGACTCCTGGGGCTGAAAAGACTCCTGGGGCTGAAAAGACTCCGGCAGCAGGTGGCGCAGCTACTCCTAAAAAGCCCTAACCACGGGGATGATCGCAGGGTCCTTGGCCAACGGGCCTAGCCTGCTGCTGAAAAATGGTTTGCTCCTCACATTTTTTCACCCTCTCGGCGGGAAGTCCCCCGCTAAACCTGTCTCAGGTTAGCCGGGGGATGACAGCCTGGGTTTTGGTTGTTACCTGATGCTTTTACCACAAAAAATGCAGCCCGCCCTGTGGCTTGAGCATGGGTATCAAACCTAGTAGCCGGCGGAAACTGCACTCCTAACAGCGATCGCCCGCCTGAAAATTTCAGCTATTAATGATTAGCAGCCGAATCTTGTCTTTGAAAACGAGTCGTCTATACCACACAATTAATAAAAAGTCAAGGATATTTAGGAAAAAATATAAAGTTTTCAACCAAAACCAGCAGGATTCCCCCACTATACCTGTACTCAGGTTAGTGGCGGGAGGAATGGGCGTGAGTAAGGAGTCTCGCCCCCACTCCAAACAAAATCTTGAGATGGGGGGGATCTTTGGGGCGAAGAATGAACAAATCTTTACTCCTGACTTGACCGAATTAATTTCACGAGATACTCTAATAATAGAGTTTGTTGAAGAAAATGCCTCAAGCCATCACCGCCAAACTAAAATTAAATCTGACAACCGAGCAAAAAACCTTGGTGTCTCAGACTGCTTTGGCATACCGCGACGCTTTGAACTATACTTCACGAGTCGCCTTTGATGCAGGTAAAACCAGTAACGGGGCTAAGTTGCAGAAAGTTGTCTACAACGAGTTAAGAGTTAGGTTTGGGCTGGGAGCGCAAATGGCTTGCAATGTACCTAGACAAGTTTCTGCAACATACAAAACCCTGTGGAGTAAGGTAAAACAAAATACCAATGCTATTGCCAAAGGCTACACCAAGAAACGATATAAGGGACTAGACAAAGCTCCTAAATACGTTTCTAGAACTTGTACATTGAACTATCAGCGAGATTACTCATTCAAAACCAATCAACAAGTAAGTGTTATCACTCTTGAAGGTCGAATAGTAGTTGATTATGATGGCTACAATAAGCATTTAGCCTTAATTGCTAATGGTTCTAAGATTGGTGCAGCTAAAATCGTCTATCAGCGGTCATCTAAAACTTACTATTTAATGGTGAGCTTGGAAGTTACAACGCCAGAAGTTGACCCACTAACAATAACCAGAGTTTCTGGTGTTGATGTGGGAATGCGCTACCTGGCCGTAGAAACAGACTTAAACAACAAGTCTAAATTCTACTCAGCCCAGTCAGTTAGACACAAGGCTAACCGCTATCACAAATCAAGGCAAACTCTTCAGCGTAAAGGCACTCGTTCGGCCAAGCGGAGATTAATCGCTTTGTCTGGAAAAGAAAGACGGTTTATCGCTGATGTTAACCATCAAATCAGCAAGCAAATTGCTAAGCCTAACAGCTTAATTGGATTAGAAGACCTAACCGAAATCCGGGATAGGACTCAATCAAGATCTGGCAAAAAAGCTAGCAAGAAACAGCGTGAAGCTCACCGGAATAAAGCTAAGTGGTCTTTTGCCGAATTACACGGCTATATTGACTATAAGGCTATTTTGAATAGCTCTTTAGCCACTAAAGTCCCTGCTCAATACACTTCGCAAAGTTGTCCTAAATGTGGTCACACATCGAAGGCTAACCGACCGAATAAAGGACTATTATTTCGATGCGAATGCTGTGGACATGAGTTACACGCTGATTTGGTAGGAAGCAGGAATATTGCAATGAGAACGTTGCTTGTCCGGCAAGACTGGACTTGTACGGGCGCCTTGTCAGTGCGCCCCAATGTGTCGAGCGTTGAAACTAAAGCTGAAATCCTGCGAAGGTTCTCAGAATTGCGGTGGAGTTCAGATACAAGCCCCCATCAGATCGGTACTCCGATTGATGGTGGGTAATTGACAATTGTATACAAATGTAAAGTGCAGCGCCACCAACGGTTTTGAAAGCAATTTAGTTAATTGAAGGTAAGTAGTTTTATGCCCGTGACCGTCCCTTTTGAACAGATTGACCGCATTGTGTGGAACCAGCACCACGATCCCTTTGAAGTGCTTGGCCCCCACGCGATCGAAGAAAACGGCAAAAAAGCCTGGGCCGTGCGAGCTTATCTGCCGAATGCGGATGCCGTATCGGTGGTTGTACCAGAAGCGAGGACTGAATACTCGATGCAATCGGTACACCACCCTCACTTTTTTGAATGTACGATCGACACCCCAGAACTAACCAACTATCAATTGCGGGTCAAAGAAGGGGAACACGAGCGCTTTATCTACGATCCCTACGCCTTTCGATCGCCCAAACTCACAGAATTCGACCAGCACCTATTCTCAGAAGGCAATCACCACCGGATCTACGAAAAGCTCGGAGCACACATCACCCAAGTAGACGGCATCACAGGAGTGTATTTTGCCGTTTGGGCTCCCAATGCCCGCAACGTTTCAGTTTTAGGGGATTTCAACTATTGGGATGGCCGCAAACATCAAATGCGGAAATCCCAAAACGGCATCTGGGAATTATTTATTCCGGGACTCGATGCGGGGACTCACTACAAATACGAAGTGAAAAACCAAGACGGACATCCCTACGAAAAGTCCGACCCTTACGGCTACCAGCAAGAGGTGCGACCGAAAACAGCATCAATTGTCACGGACTTAGACACCTACACCTGGCAAGACAGCGCTTGGATCGAACAGCGGCGGGACACAGACCCACTAACACAGCCGATTTCGGTTTACGAATGCCACATCGGTTCTTGGTTGCACGCGGGTGCTAGGGAACCCGCCCTGCGGCCAAATGGGGAAATAGAACCAGCAGTGCAGGTTTCGGAACTCAACCCAGGGGCGCGCTTTCTGACTTACCGGGAATTGGCAGATCGACTAATTCCTTACGTCAAAGATTTAGGATACACCCACATCGAAATGCTGCCGATCGCAGAACATCCTTTCGACGGTTCTTGGGGCTATCAAGTAACGGGCTATTTTGCCCCAACTTCCCGCTACGGCAAACCTGAAGATTTTATGTATTTTGTTGACCAATGCCACGCCGCAGGCATTGGTGTACTGGTGGACTGGGTGCCGGGACATTTCCCCAAAGATGGCCACGGTTTGGCTTTCTTTGACGGCTCTCACTTGTACGAACACGCCGACCCGCGCAAAGGCGAACACAAGGAGTGGGGAACGCTGGTATTTAACTACGGCCGCAACGAGGTGCGGAATTTCTTAGTAGCAAACGCTCTGTTCTGGTTTGACAAGTACCACATCGACGGGATTCGGGTGGATGCGGTGGCTTCGATGCTGTATTTGGATTACTGTCGCGAACCCGGAGAATGGCTGACTAACCAGTACGGAGGTCGCGAAAATATCGAGGCGGCAGATTTTCTGCGGCAGGTGAATCATACAATTTTCAGCTATTTCCCTGGTGCACTGTCGATCGCCGAAGAATCTACCTCTTGGCCGATGGTTTCTTGGCCGACTTATGTAGGCGGTTTGGGCTTCAATCTGAAGTGGAACATGGGGTGGATGCACGATATGTTGGACTATTACCACATGGACCCGTGGTTCCGCCAGTTTCATCAAAACAACATAACTTTCAGTATGTGGTACAACCACAGCGAGAATTTTATGCTGGCGCTATCCCACGACGAGGTAGTTCACGGCAAGAGCAACATCATTGGGAAAATGCCGGGAGACGAATGGCAAAAGTGTGCGAACGTCCGGTGTTTGTTTACTTTTATGTTTGCTCACCCAGGCAAGAAAACCATGTTTATGGGGATGGAGTTCGGCCAGTGGCAAGAGTGGAACGTTTGGGGGGATTTGGAGTGGCGTTTGCTGCAATTTGAGCCACACCAAAAGTTGAAGCTGTTTTTTAAGGATTTAAATCATTTGTACCGCAGCGAATCGGCACTTTACAGTCAAGATTTTGCTGAGGACGGGTTTGACTGGATTGATTGCAGTGATAACCGGCACAGCGTGGTGGCTTTTGTGCGTCGCGAGAAGGATGGCGATCAGTTTGTGGTGACGGTTTGCAATTTTACACCGCAGCCGCATTCTCATTATCGGGTAGGAGTGCCGGAACCGGGTTTCTATACGGAGTTGTTTAACAGCGACGCGCGGGAGTACGGTGGCAGTAATATGGGCAATTTGGGGGGTAAGTGGACTGATGAGTGGTGGTTCCACAACAGTGCTTATTCGATCGATTTGTGTTTGCCGCCTTTGGGGGTGTTGATTTTGAAGCTCGATCGGGCAAAAACAGCAGCAAAATCTCAAGAGTTTTGATGAGGGTTGATGGTTGACGGTTGACCCTTTGAGGGTTGACCGTTGACTGTTGATTATTCTTTAGATCAATTCTGGTTGCATCGGAATGATTTAACNNCTTAGAGTCTAAGACCCTTCGACTACGCTCAGGGAACAAATTCACGGCGGTAGGCGCGTGCGAAGTCGAATAACCAATTCCCAATTCCCAATTCCCAATTCCCAATTCCCAATAACAAATAACCAATAATTAAATATTCGATGAAACTTTAGATGAATCAACTGTCACTACTTCCGATTTAGACTCTTCTTTCGCACAGTCTAAATTTGGCAGTGGCATATGCTTCATTTCCCAAACTTTCAGCAAAATTAAATATTCATAAAAAGCTTGCAGCGTACACCAAGCTAATCCCGCTTGACCGTCGAGAAATCCGCCTAGTAAAATATACATATAGAAAAAGCGCACAACTGGTCGTAAAGGTAAACGCAAAGAAAAATCTTTCAAAGCCCGCCGCCTTTCCACTTCCGACGCGCCAAACAATAAATCCCACCAATTTACTTGACCGGCTTCTAATTGACGGAGGGTTTCAGCCGCCTCGTCAGTTGAGTAGCGGTTGTGCTTTTCAATCCAGCGAGAAAGACCTTTGCTGCAAGTATAGTGAGGGTAGGTTTCCTTCAGAAAGTGAGTAGGCCCGTTGCAAACTTCTCGTTCGGTGTGACCATAGTCAGTAAACCACACTTGGTCTTTGCGAAACAGGCGCATTTGATAGCGGGGAAATTGAGTGCTGCGGCGAATCCAGCGATCCATAAATATTACTTTTTCAGCGACGTAATAGCCGATATATTCTTGACTTTCGATCGCTTTTAAGCATTCAGCAAACAGTGCAGGCGTCATCCGCTCGTCAGATTCGAGGATGTAAACCCATTCGTACTTGCACGGGACTTCTTGCAACATCCAAGTCCGCTGGCGCCCGTGAGTTTCAAAGGGATGCTGTACCCGGAGCACGGGATAGTTCTGAACAATCTCAAGGGTGCGATCGCTGCTGAAAGAATCAACCACAATGATATCGTCTGACAGCAGTGCCGATTCAATGCAAGCAGCGATATCAATCTCTTCGTTGTAAGTCAGAATATAAATTGAGAACATTCCCAGCTTTTAGTAAGGGCAAACTATAGCAGAAGTTCGATGGAAGTCGGAAGAAGGAAGAAGGGAAATGCAATAAAATCAATGGTTTCAGCAATTAACAACGTCCTAACTGCCTCGGCGGTTGCTATATTAAGCAGATCAAGTATTTTTCAGAGATGTCTCGATCGGCGCGCTCCCCGCTTTTCGCCTGTCAAGCTTTGCGGCCGCCGAACCGCAGCATCCCCATACTTCTCAATCCAGTCCAACCAACAGTAATATAGCCGATCGCCAATAATAAACTGCTGATTCCCGTCTGCAAACTAGAATTTCTCGATCGAGTTCTCAACTCTTTTTCTTTTTGTTGCTTGCGGGTACGAATCTCGTTCCGGGCCTGGTTTGGCAGTTCTTGGGCTTGCTGTTCGAGAAATTTGTCTAGGGCTTTCGGGTCATTTTTCGAATCCCGAAGTACAGCTTTCAATTCCTTGGGAACCTCTGGACTATTGAGTGCTTGTGCCATTTTTCCCTCGTCTTGCAGCAGTGCTCCTATCTGGCTGCGGCGCTGGCTTTTGAGTTGTTCTATCTGAGTTTTGAATTGCTCGCTTTTCATTTGCGCCTCAAGTTGACCCTCAGCTTGTCCCGCTTCTCTATCGACTTGAACAAGGGCCTCCTTGAGTTCCAAACGAGTATTGTTGAGGTGAACGGGAACCAGCAAGAGGTAAATTAGCCCTAACAAGCTGGAAATCAAAAGCGCCCAGAATCGCAAGTCAAGCCAAAAATTGCGCCTCTCAATAGAGACTCCTGTGCTGCTGTCCACCCAAAAGCCTGTCATCAGTAGGGCTATACCCATTAAAGGAATAATGCCCCGGTCAACTATTTGAGTTGCAGCAGCCAACTGCCAGCCTCTATTGATCATGTCGGACGTTTCTCCAGGGAGCGACAGAACAATGCAGTCAAGCAAAGCAGAGAGAATCAAGATAATTCCGACTACTTTTAGTGTTCGAGCGGCTACAGAAGAAAATTGACGGCTATTAGTTGCTTTCATAATTCCTGTTGGATGGTTCTATACCGTTAGATTTAACGAAATTCTGTTTAACTTTCATCGTTGTTACTCGCTATCCATCCCCTCTCAGCGGCTTCGCAAGGGAGGAATGGGATTGGGCACAGTCTTCTATTAGTTGTGTCATCGTTTTTGGCTGAGAATCAGCATATAGTTTTAGCTTGTTGTATCGACACTCCTGTACTCGAAACCATAATACTTTTTCTTTTTAGGACGGCAAAAAAAAACCCAGTTGAGCCGAAAAATCGTGGATGCTCGCTTGTGTTCCTCGTCGCAGGGTTTCGGCTTCGTGGTCCAGCCAGCGTAGTCGAAGGGATAAACCACCAGGGCCTCTTTGATCAAAAACGGCCCCCGCGTGCGTCCAGGACTGTTTTATAACTGTATAGCATAGTGACTCAAGTCGAGGTTTAGTCCCGAATTTCAGGAAACAGGAATCCCGCTTGGTGCCAACGGCCCCGGAGAGGCAGGGCTGTTTCATTCTCAGACAAATCATCATTTTGTAGGGGTAGTGCCCCTGTGCCTACCCTCTTCGTCCACGATTTTGTATGTGTTTCAGACCTCTGGGCGGGCACTCTTGGCACCGCCCCTACAAGAGAATGAAACAGCCCTGCCCGGAGAGGGGAAACTCCGAATCTGATTCAGACCGTCCCTGATTTTAGGTTATTTTCCACCAAAATAGATGGTTCGGGTAACGGCTTTGACTTCCCCTGGGGTTTTCTTGAGGTCGGCTGCGACGATAGAGGGCGGAGTTTCTGCATAGCTTTTCAGAGTTGAGCTGGGGTGTCGGTGCGCGCGATCGCCCGTAGCTGTGAATTCTCAAGATACTAATTGATATCAGAGTGAGCTGGATTGACTAGGTAATGAGTTTTTAGGACTTTCCCGGAATCAGCACGTCAGGTCTGGGCTATCCCTTATAACAAATAACTAATCACAATTAACCAATCCCTTATAACCAATAACCAATCACAAGTAACCAATAATCAATCACCAATAACTTGAGTTATTAATTTTTCACTCTCGTCAGGTGGAAGAAAAGCGCATTTCTTGGTACGATGATCGATGGCTGTTCAATTTCGCTGGTGTCGATCGCCATGATTTCTGGTGTTTACAGGTTGAGAGAACTCGAAGAGGCGATCGCCTCTGATCCGCAGCGGTGGCGTCCGATGGTGTTTACTAACGGCTGCTTCGATCTCCTTCACGCAGGTCATGTCCGCTATTTGCAGGCGGCCAAAACCTTGGGGCGATCGCTCGTGGTGGGCTTGAATAGCGATGGGAGCGTGGTTGCGCTCAAACCCCAGCAGCCGGGATTTCCGCCCCGCCCGCTCGTACCGGAAAACCAGCGAGCCGAAGTGCTGGCGGCCCTCAAATCAGTAGATGCAGTAGTAATTTTTTCGGAGATGACAGCAACTCAACTGATAACTACCCTGAAGCCAGATATATACGTTAAAGGAGGCGACTATCAACTGTCAACACTCCCCGAAGCACCGGCAGTTGAAGCGGTAGGTGGCAAGATTTCCTTGATCAAAATAGAAGTTTCTAGTTCTACCACGGCGATCGTCAAACGTATTTTGCAGTTCGGCTCTCACCCCGATCGCGCCAACAGTTAACTGTACAATTAATCAAGCATTTTTCCCAACTGATGCCGTCGCTGAGTGCGATCGAATTAAATCAATTAGTTGACCAACTAGCGCGCCAATTTCCCTCAGATACCTAGGCTGAAATTCAGCAACAAAATCAATAATTACTAGGCACTTTATACTCAGTCCAACCGCGTCAAGAATCACGAGTAAAATTAAATCAAGAACTAGAAGATACTAATCGCGGAGTTGTGGCACTTGAGGCCGAATGAAATGACAAAGCTGAATCTTTCCGGCATCGGGCGAACTCAAAACAAGCTTTATTTCCAATAGGAAAACATTGGTGGAGTAAAATATGCAAACACTTATCCAGAACTTACGCTGCATGAGTCAATTTTTACAATATCTGTAGTAGTAAGGTGCAACTATCAGCACCCTACAAGTGGAGTCGGTGCGTAAGTCTTGTTATCTTATTTATTTGTAAAAAATGACAATCAAGCAATTTAGTCACAAGTCCCCGGATTCATTCCTTAGCAGACTGACTGACGGGAACAATCTAAAATCTAAAATCTACAATCTAAAATCTACAATCTAAAATCTAAAATCGCATGACTTTTATCTCCCTTCAATACGCCCTGTTTTTGCTATTTGTCTTCGTGGCTTACTGGTTGATTCCCCTTCTGTGGTGGCGACTGTTCATCATGCTGGTTGCTAGTCTGATTTTTTACGCTTCGCTGCAAATTTGGTACATTCCTCTGCTGTTAGTTGGTACTCTATTTAATTACGGCTTGGCGATGGCTATTGGGGAACCCTTGGATTGGCGGATTGCTAATGAAACTTGGAACCGCCGCCGTTTGTTGCTGCTTTTGACAGGAATTAGCCTGAATGTTTTGCTGCTTCTGGGTTTTAAGTATGTGCCTTTTTTCTTGAATTCGATCGGCACTTTATTTAATTGGTCAGTAGCTCTAGACAATGCAGACTGGGTAAAAACTCACGTCATTGCACCTTTAGGATTGAGTTTCTTTTGCTTTGAGTGCATTGCTTACTTGATAGACGTGTATCGAGGCGCTCCGGCTGCGACTTCGCTGCTGCACTTTGCTGCTTACAAGTTATTTTTCCCAAAACTAATTTCTGGCCCAATTACTCGGTATCACAACTTAATCAATCAACTCAAGTCGCAGCGATTTCCGACAGCAGATAGAATTGCTGAGGCACTTTGGACGATCGCTTTTGGTGCGGCAAAAAAAGGGCTTTTCGCTGACAATTTGGGAATTTATGTCGATTTAAGTTTTACCAATTTGCAGCGGGCTGGTAGCGGGGATTTGTGGCTAGCGATTTTTGCTTACGGGTTGCAACTTTATCTCGATTTTAGCGGCTATGTTGACATGGCGCGTGGTACTGCTTTGCTGATGGGTTGGTACTTGCCACCAAATTTTGATTTCCCTTATTTTAGCACCAGTATCGCTGATTTTTGGCGGCGCTGGCACATAACTTTGGGGGATTGGTTACGGAATTATTTGTATTTTCCTTTGGGGGGTTCGCGGGTTGGTTTGTGGCGCACTTGTCTGAATTTATCACTCGTCATGTTAATTGCTGGAATTTGGCACGGGGCGGCTTGGGGATTTATTGTTTGGGGAGGTTTACATGGTTTGGCTTTGGCGGTTCATCGGCTGACAGATGTTGTTTGTAAGCGGTGGCGGCTGGAGTTTTTTTGGGAAAGTTCGATCGGCATTTTGAGCGGTTGGCTATTGACTCAAGGTATGGTTTTTGCTAGTTGGATATTTTTCCGTCTTCCCAATTTGAAAGATTCTGGATGGGCGATTTCCCATTTGTGGGGACATACTGCTGACGCGCAGTTTGCACATAAAGTTTATGTGGAAGCCTTGGGCTTAGAAAGAGTGCAGTTGAGTTTGATTTTGGGGGCGTTGGCGGTGGCGATGCTGGGGAATTATGCCTTGAGTCGGAGTTTGAAGTTGGAGTTGAATTGGCCCGTGAAGTTGGTGTTAGTGCCACTTTGTTTGTATGCGGTTTGGGTGTTGGCACCGGCGGGTGGTTTGCCTTATATTTATTTTGATTTTTAGGAGATTTTGTTATTTCCTGTAAGGTGCGCCGCAGCGCACCCTACTTATTTCCCGGTAAGGTGCGCCGCAGTGCAGCTTACTACTGATAAGAACACCAGTCACTCCAGCTACCGACATAAAGTTTAGCATTCGGAATTCCAGCTATTTCTAAAGACAATAAATTCACGCAAGCTGTTACCCCAGAACCGCAGTAAACAATGATTTCTTCAGCTTTTTCTAATTCCGTCCACCGCTGCTTTTGTTCAGATGCCGATCGCACTTTTCCTCCCTCATCTGTCACATCTTGCCAAGGGTAATTAACAGCACCGGGAATGTGGCCTGCAATGGGGTCGATCGGCTCCCGAATGCCCAGATATCGATCGCTCTCCCGCGAATCAACCAAAACCTCTCCTGGTAAATCTTTGCGAGCTTTCACAGCCTCAATATCGACAATCCATTCGGGTTGCAATTCCGGTACGAATTTACCCTCGCGGGGTTCTGGAAAAGTATTTACCACCGGATATCCAGCCGCTTTATAGCCGCTAAAACCCCCAGACAACAAAGCTACTTTGCTATGTCCCATATATCGCAACAGCCACCACAAACGAGACGCAAAAGCCAACCGCGAATCGTCGTAGACGACGACTAAGGTTTCTGGTGAATTAATGCCGATCGCACTCAATTTATCAGCTAATTCTGCAATATTTGGTAGCGGATGTCTGCCACCATGTTTGGCAACTGAACTAGCGAGATCGCGGTTTAAATCCAAATAGAAAGCTCCCGGAATGTGACTTTCTTGATATTGTTTTTGTCCCAATTCTGGGTCGGCGAGGGAAAAACGACAGTCAACAATTACAACTTGCGGGTTTTCGGTATTGACTACCAACCATTCAGGAGAAACGATCGAATTATTGTCATTCATAGTTGATCTAAGTAAGTGGGTCAAAATAAATATAACATGGGGTCGGGCGGGTTGGGCCGCAGTAAACTCGCTCCGAATATAGACCCTAACTAAACCAGCCCCTACAATTCCCAATTGGATATTATTGTTTTTTTCCCGATCGCCTACTTAGCAGGATTTGCCTTCTCTGAAGTTGCTTTTTCAGGATTTACTTTTTCAGGATTTGCTGTTTCCGAATTAGATTTCTGAGGATTTGATTCCTCTGAAGTTGCTTTTTCCGAATTAGATTTTTCGGAATTAGATTTTTTAGACTTGACTTTTTCCGAAGTTTCTGTTTCGGAATTAGATTTTTTAGACTTGGATTTTTCCGATTTTTTGGGGTCAGCAGTTTCGGGACTGGGACTTGGCGGTGGAGGATTTACTGCTGATTCTTGAGCGTAAAGCAGATATTTTTGATATTCAATCACTTTTGTCTGAGCTACCTGATAGTTAGGACTCGATACCGGTACTCTCCTCATCAAAGAGACCGCTTCTTGCCAGCGATCGGCAACTAAAGTCCAATCCTCCTTCGTTTTTGCCGAGCGTCCCAATTCGGCGGCTCTGAGCGCACTGTTAACGGCCTCTCTAAAAGTATCTGGTGCAGTTGTCAAACTCGCTGTATTCTCGGAATTTTGATCTATTTTTGCGGCCGACTCGTTCAAAGTTTTAGTGACAAATGTAACCACTGCGATCGCCAAAATACCCGTCACAATCCCGACGAGAATTAAAGTCGAGCGCAACCGATGCTCAAATCCAGTGAATTCCGGCGGGTTTTCCTGAATATAGCTGTTAGTTTTCATGTCATTTGACGGAGGTTCCACCGTAGTATTTGCCACGGATTCTTCAGCAATTGTCTGTTCATAAAAACTGCTGTTATTCAAACTAAACTCTTGACTCCAAGCCGCAGCAATCTGACCTGTTTCTCTGCCTTCAACCTTCACCTTGCTAATCGAATCCGGCTGCAAATCAGTCAACTCGCTGCGGACAAATTCCACAAACTTATCTTGTGCCGGTACTTGCTCGGACTCAAAAATTACATCCAAACAATCGCCGTTGAGATTAACTGCGATTGCGATGCCGACCGATGGCAAGTGGGCCTCTAGCAAAAATGCGATCGCCTGCGGATTTCCCTGCTTTGCAAGTTCGTAAAAATTAAGCTCTGTCATCGGATTTTAGATTTTAGATTTGAGATTGCAGAAGGCAGAAGGCAGAAGGCAGAATAGATAAAAAAATCAGAAAAAATTTTCTTTGGTTCAAAAGACAACAACTGAAATTCAACAAATAGTATAATATATTGTGGCAAATCAAAGCTAAAAGATGCAAATATTGGTTTATTTACACCTTTAGGCAGAGTGGGCTGGGCTGTAGGCCCCGCAGTTGCCCCACTTGCAGGATTTGTGAAAGTGCTGTAGGGGCAAGTCCCCGTGGTTGCCGGATAGATTAGGGGTAGGCACTCTGGCGCATTGGTGTCAACTTAACGTCAAAAGTATTATCAGTATACCGTCTGAGTCCACAGTCTTCCCGATCCCCCTTAGCCCCTTGGGGCTGGGGGGTGCACGGGGATCGAGACTTGACTACAAGCGACATTGATCGTCGGTTTTAGCCTGTTTGTTGACACCAATGAATCTGGCGCTACCCCTACGATCGGCTACGGGAGGCAAACTTATGTACAATTGACCGACGGCGAGTGATATCATCAGTTAGCCAATCTTCAAATATTTGTTGATTCCCACCCTGTTTAGTAAATACTAGATCGAGCGATCGCACAATGGTAGCAATAGCAATTTTAGCGGCTGGACGTGGCACGCGGATGAAATCTGACTTGCCCAAAGTTTTACACGAATTGGGCGGTAGATCCCTAGTCGAGCGAGTGCTCTGTAGTTGTCAAGAGATTTCAATTTCCCGGCGACTTATCATTGTCGGCTATCGGGGTGAACTCGTTAAAGAATCCCTGCTGGGTAGTAGAGAATTACAGGATGACAACCCTGAATTTCCTCCCCTAGAATTTGTCGAACAAACCGAGCAATTGGGAACCGGTCACGCCATCCAACAATTGCTGCCTCACTTAGAGGGATTTCAAGGAGATTTGCTAGTTTTAAATGGGGATGTACCCTTGCTGCGATCGCAAACCCTGAAACAATTGATGGAAATTCACAAAGATCATAAAAACTCCGCTACGTTATTGACTGCTAATTTGCCAAATCCTCAAGGATACGGGCGAGTATTTACAGACAGTCAAAACTTAGTCAAAGAAATTGTAGAAGATCGTGATTGCACCAAAGCTCAAAGGCACAATCACCGAATTAATGCAGGTGTTTATTGTTTTAACTGGCCAGATTTAGAGAAAATATTGCCAGAATTGAAGGCCGAAAATGACCAAAAAGAATATTACCTAACTGATACGGTAAATTATCTCGCTCCTGTGATGGCTGTGGATGTCGAAGATTATCAGGAAATTTTGGGAATTAACGATCGCAAACATTTAGCCACAGTTTCCGACATACTGCAAACGCGGGTAAAAGACGAGTGGATGGCGGCGGGAGTGACGCTGATCGATCCGAACAGCATTACGATCGACGATCGGGTAAAATTGCAGCCGGATGTGGTAATTGAACCCCAAACACATTTGCGGGGACAAACTTCGATCGGTTCGGGTAGCCGCATCGGCCCCGGCAGTTTGATTGAAAACAGTCAAATTGGGGAAAATGTGACTGTACTTTTTTCGGTAGTTTCTGACAGTATTGTCGCTGAAAATTCGCGAATTGGCCCTTACGCACACTTGCGGGGACACGCAGAAGTTGGGGCGAATTGTCGGGTAGGAAATTTTGTGGAATTGAAAAATGTTCAAATAGGCGATCGAACTAATGTTGCTCACTTGTCTTATTTAGGCGACGCGATTTTGGGAGAGAAAGTCAACATCGGTGCGGGGACAATTACTGCCAATTATGACGGGGTGAACAAGCACAAAACTAAAATAGGCGATCGCACTAAAATCGGTTCTAACAGCGTCCTAGTTGCACCGATAACTTTGGGGGAAGATGTCACTGTGGCGGCAGGTTCTGTGCTCACAGAAGATGTGCCGGATGATTGTTTGGTAATTGCGCGATCGCGACAAGTTGCCAAACCCGGTTGGAAGCTGAAAGATCCCGAATCGTGAATAGTTGACAAGGCTATAGCAATCCTAAATCATTTGTGAATTTCTTACTCCCTCCCCTTAATAAGGGGAGGGTTGGGGTGGGGTCAAAAACTTTACGACTCCTGCAAGGATTGCTATATATGTTAAGTAGTTAAGTAGGGTGCGTGAGTTGAGAGTCACTCAACACTTGATCCAAGTTTTGAGCATCACGCACCTCAGATAACTTTAGCTCGATCGCCCGTTTAGCTAGCTGCGAATCAAATCAGCAGTTTTTTGTTGCTTTTCCTGATTCCTACTGCGAATTCGAGAGCTCGACAGCCGACAAAGTGCGATCGCACTTAACAAACTTACCGCAGCGGAACAAAATTGTAGCCAGTATTTGCTACTTGTTTAACTTGCACTAAAATCGGCTTACCCACCCGATCGCCCGTTGGCAAAAACTTCACCAAAAATTTGGGCGGAGCGAAGCGCAGGGCCCAAACCCCGCCCTTTTAGGACGGCTTTTTCAGTGTATGATGGTTTGATCTACTCACCGCCCTAAAAACTGCGGTGGTTGCTGAGCGTAGTCGTATAATTCTTGACACTTCCGAAAGGCGAAGCTACCGAAAGTAGTCAGACTCTCCTGAAATGTCCATTAGTGTACCTGCGTAAGTCCTGAAATCAGCTTTTCCCCGATCGCCCCCATAAACATCTATGCCTACTTTCTCCGCCGATCCCAGCAACTTTGGTGAGTTTTTGACAATTGTGAAAGATGGATATGAGATCGCTTTAAAAGCAGGTGAATATAAAGGGCCATTTACCATTGAAAAAGCGATCGTGCTGCGGGGGGAAGGAGAAAACACCATCATTTTTGCCACTGACGAACCTGTTTTGAAAATCGCAGTCCCCGGAGTGAAACTCGAAAACTTGAGCATCGAGCGGAATGTCGGCGGGAATACGGGAGAAATTGCGATCGAAGCCGCACCGCATACCGCACCAGTTTTAGACAGAGTAAGATGTTTGGGAAGCGCTCCCAACGTCCAATGGCTAGGAGTAAGCTGGGACATTCCCACAGCAGTCGATTTTGGAGAAATCCAAACTAACCGATATTTGCAGCGAACCGAACAACTGCAACTCGGCGGCGACTGCAAAGTTTCGTCCTCTCAGCCTTGGTTACAAGTACAGCAACCTTACCTTTCTTGCGGGTTACAGAAACTAGATATTGTCCTCAATTCCCAAGATATTCCAGCCGGAACAAACCTATCTGGCTCTATTGTTTTGCAAGCATCTAGCCACAACGTCTCGATCGAAATTTCTGCGATTATTACAGCACCTCAAACCAGTAATAATCCATCCCCTCTCTCATCACAAATCGCAACAGAACCTGTCAATAATAATGAGGAAAATTGGGGATATCGGTTTTTAGGGAATCAGGCGATCGATTACCTGATCCGTGAAATGGAAGGTAAAGATGCTCTGGAAAAGTATCTTGAATTTAGCGATCGCCGCGATCGCGCAGAAGACTTGCTATCTGACATTTTAGGAGACGAACCCAGGCTTTTCTATGTCCGCCGCAAAGGGCCGGGAGAAGCACCGGGCGAAGAAAAATGGGAACTGGCGATCGCCACAGATATCGAAGGAGCAAAATTACCAGAAATCCTGGAAAAACGGCAAAAAACATTAAGTTTATTAGCTCTTGTCACAGAAGGGAGATCCGATGGCTTGCGCTTACTTTCTGCTCGTTTAGTTGCTTCAGAACGGGGACGTAGTGATGGTTTTTCCGTTCTTTTCTCCCTGCGTCTGCACCTCAATCACCAGTCTCGAACGGGAGTGCCAATTTCAGCTTTAGATCTCATGCAAACCGTTCCATTTTGCGGGGATTGCGTGCCAACAGAAGAACAGTTAAAAGGTTGGAGAGCCTTTTTAAAGATTGAAGAGCGGATTGCTAAGACGCGAGAATTTTTCGTGCCTTTTTATGGTCATAACTACGGCTCTGCTACCCGCAAAATCACTTTTGAGGTAACTGCATCTCTAGCGCAACTTGACAAGTCATCAGGAATTTATCTCAAACAAGATGACTTCTGGACAAGAGCAGCTAAGGCGAGAAATGAGGATGTAAAACTTGTAGTCCGAGTTGAAGAAATCCGCGAGAAAGATGATAGCACATCTGAGCGAGAATCTGTCCCGCAGCCTGCAAAGTGGCAGGCAATTTTATTAGGATCTATTGAAGAGATTGACAGAGAAAAGGGATTTATCCGGGTGAGACTGGATTCTGAGTTAGTAGAAAAAATAGGAGAAGGACACTATCAGTTGCCGAAAATAGGCTTTTTGTCTTTCGAGGCGGCGGGAGATTTAACTCAAATTAAGCGGCAGAAAAAAGCTTTAGACGATTTGCAAATGGGAATTGCTCAAAATCCCTATGTAGGCGAGTTTTTCTTTGATGCTTCTCAGGCAAGAAACCCGCAAACAACTGTTAAACTAAAACCAGAGGATTTGTTGCTATCAGGGGCAAATGATGACCAAGTTGCAGCAGTAGAAGCTGTCTTATCTGCACCCGATTTAGTGCTAATCCAAGGGCCACCAGGAACAGGAAAAACAACAGTCATCGCCGAAATTTCCTATCAAGTTGCGCTGCGGGGCGGCAGGACTTTAATTGCTTCTCAAGCAAATTTAGCTGTTGATAATGCTTTGAGTCGCTTAATTCATAGTCCTGTTATCCGCGCTTTGCGAAAGGGCCGTGCGGAGCGAGTGGAAGAGGAAGGTTTGCCATTTGTGGAAGATAAAGTAATTGGCAATTGGCTGAGAAATACGGCTGATGACTGCGAGAAGCGGTTGGCAAAACAGCGGGAAAATATAGAGTTTTTTAATGACTTATTAGCAAATTCCGAGCGGTTTGATGCGTATTTGCGAGCCGAGGAAAAGTTACAAGAAAGTCACAAGGAGTTGCGATCGCGCAAGGCAGATTTAGAGAAAACCTGTAGGGCGCATGAAAGTGTCTGTGAGGAAGCGGAAGCTAAACAGCGCGAAATTGTTGAATATATCCTGCCCGGTTTGAAATTGCTCATGTCTCAATCTTCAATTAATTGGGAAGATGAGGCAGCCATTAATTTATGGAAAACAGGTATCAAAATTTGCAACAGTACCAAAGACTTTAGACTAGGGTATAATTCCGAAGAAACTTTCAATATAAAAGTAGAAAATTCAGCTAAAATGGCTGCTGACTTAGGTATCAAACCTGCAAAATTATGGCTAAATTATTTGAGCTTAGCAAATTGGTTAAAGGAGCAAGGTATTCCACAAATTAAAATATCATTCTCTTATTGTAGAGATGGAATATCAGCCCTCAGAGAAGCCGCAGAACCTGAACCAGTCCTCCACTATAAGTCAGGCGCTGTTATACTTTTGGAAACAAATTATCAGCTAAGTCTTACCAAGCTGAAAAATCTAGAGGAAAGCATTAAGACTTGGGAAAAACGAAAATTAAGAACCGTGGCAGTCAGCAGTAAAATAAACGAGTGGAAATCCACCGTTTACGATCGCGTTTATGCAGCGATGAAGCAATGTTTAGACACCAATCGAGTCTTTACAGACGATTTAATTCAATTACCGCTGGACGTGGTATCATTTGTCAAGGCTAATCCCGCACCGTGGCGATCGCATCTCGATCGGTGCAAGTCAAAAATTGCTAATTTAAGCAAAAGTGAAACCAAGAAAATTTCGGCTTTTGAACCGCAACTCGACGCAGTAGCCAAAGAAGCGATTGGCGGTATTGCTGCTACGGCGCAAAACTGGCTTAACCAACAACAGGAATTAGAGCAAAACCAGAAAAACTCTGTTTTGAAAGCTCTAAACAAATGGGAATCCACAGCTTATCAGAGCGTATATGAGGAGTTGAAAAAATGTGTAGAAGAGAGGCGGAAATTTACAGATAACCTGATTAAATTGCCACCTGAGTTGCTGGAAAGTGTCCCTGTAAAACCTCACCCTTGGCGTTCTAACCTCGATCGGTGTCGCTCGAAAATTGCTAGTTTAATTGCCAAACAAAGTGAAGTCCAAACCCCCAACTTCGACGCGGAATTAAATCCCATCGCAACCGAAGCGATCGAGAACATTGCTGCCAGTATGTCTCAATGGCTGGAACAGCAGCAACCAGAAACTGAAAAACAACTCCAAAATCTTAAAATAGAGCTTAAACAACATCAGCAAGCAACAACTAAGCAACAACAGGAAATAGCAACCGCTAAACAGGAGTTAGATGCTTTGCAACGTCTATCTTCCGCCAAGACAGAAAGAGCAGTGCAAGTCTTAGCAGAATTGAGCAGGCGATCGGGTATTCCCGCTAACATACGCACTTTAGCTATGCGGTATCAATCCTTTCCTTCTCTTTCACAAGCGATTGCTCACACACCCGTATCAAAATTTACGCAGCTATCGAAGTTGTGGGAATCTCAGATAAGTCAGTTTGAACAATCAATTTCCTCCCTCGATCCATTATTGGGACTGCTAGTAATAGAAGAGGCTCTAATAACCATTCAACCCCGCTTGCAAAAAGCAGTTAGTCAAGCTTTAAATCAACTTCAAGAAAGTCAAAATCGGCTTCAGCAACTAGAATTTGAACAACAAAAATTCCAACAACAACAGCAACTACCACCCACTTTAATTTCCGAGCGAAAATGGTGGGAGTCAGCGTGGCAAAATATCCCCGATCGCATCAAACCACCAATCCCCAGTAACGGCTTATTTGACATCAACTTCTTACGCACAGTCAAAACACAATTCGATGCTTGGCACCAACAACTCACTCAAGAAGAATCCCACCTTAAAGGCTATGAGAACCTAACTCAAGATTGGATCGCAAAACTCCGTAACCCTTCCGAACAAGATCAGAGCGAATTGAGGCAAGTTTACATCGAAAATGCCAACGTCATCGGCATTACTTGCAGCCAAGTAGCGGGCTACGGTTTCAAAGAATTTACCAATTTTGATGTAGTCATCATTGACGAAGTAAGTAAATGTACACCTCCAGAAATTCTGATTCCTGCACTCAAAGGCAAAAAATTAGTATTGATTGGTGACTACCGCCAATTACCGCCAATGCTACATGAAAAGAGTTTAGAAGAAATCGCGACAGAAATGGGAATCGAACCAGAAGATATCAGCTTTCTGGAAGAATCTCTATTTAAGAAACAATTTGAAGCTGCATCAGAAAGCATCAAGCGGCGGCTGACTGTTCAGTATCGGATGCACCCCTACATTATGGGAGCGATTAATCAATTTTACGACCATAGCCTGCGTTGTGGGATTATGGAGCCTGAGAAAGTGCGATCGCACAATGTAGCAGGCGACATCATCCGAGCAGAACATCACCTAATGTGGGTGAAAATGCCGCAAGAACAAAGATTTCAAGAGCAGTTAGAGGGAACGTCAAGGTATAATCTTAAGGAAGTCGAAGCCATTGACATTCTGTGCGAACAAATGGAGGAGGTTTGGAGCCTGAAAGTTGCGGAAGGACAACCCAAAAAAGAAATTGGCATCATTACTTTTTACGGTGCTCAATTGAGGCGAATTGAGGAAATGCTCGGCGATCGCAAATTCCCCTCCCTTGCCATTAGAACGGGTACTGTTGACCGATTTCAGGGCATGGAACGGCCGATTATTATTGTCAGCATGGTGAGGAACAATCCTGATGGAGATATTGGCTTTGCCAAAAAGCCAGAACGGGTAAACGTTGCCTTTTCCCGCGCTCAGGAATTGCTGGTAATTGTAGGATGCCATTCACTATTTACCAAGCACAAAGGCAAAGTGGGAAGTATGTATTCAGAAGTAGCAAATATTGTGCGCCGCAATGGAGGACTGATTGATGTTTCTAGCATCTTGGGTTAAAATGGGTAGGAAATTCAAAATTGCTGAGGCAAATCAACCTTTAGCGACTGAAATACTTATATCAAATCCGGTAGCATCGGAATTATTCATCTCTCTCTTCTCTCCCTCTGCGCCCTCTGCGCCCTCTGCGGTTAAATCATTCCGATGCAACCGGAAACAATATTATTCCTTAAAATCCGCAATTCACTAAAACTTTATAAATCAAGATGTTTCTAATATCCTCTCCTAAACCAATTGACCCCGCATTACAAGAATTTGCCCAACAAATTGAAAAGCAAAGTCCCGCTGGCATCTCCGTGCTGGCTGGCCGCCAATTTCGCTACTGTTTAGAGCAAATATCAGTAGAAGTTACTATTAGCGAACCGCGCAAATTTAACATCCTTGAAGAGTTTATTCTCCGCGCTGGGATGGAGATGGAATTGACAACAACTGAAAATGAATTAGCACAAGCTTTAGGGCTTGACCCTATATTCGTGCAAAATACTGCTAATACTCTGCGGAGTTTAGAAACTTTAGCTTGGACACCGGATGCCAGAATTATTCTAACTCCTCAAGGGAAACAATTTTACTTAGAAGGCTCTGTCCCGCAACCGCCGCAAACAAAACAAATTTATGCGATTTCCGATCCCTTGCAAGGAAATCTATTTTTTCTATCTTCCGCTTTAGAAGAAGTACAAATCGAGCTCCCAATTTTTGAAGATTTTATCACAATAGAAAATCGGTGTCAAGAAATGTCTGAGTTAGGACTTGAGGAACTCCAACGAATTATTCAGGCTTCTGGTTTAGGGTTGCACGTTCCTGAAGATGGTAAAATCATTACTGCTGCTAATTTCACCAAGGAGACTCAAGCTATCTGGCAATCTGTGGCAATTTTTGTGATTTTTGATGCCCTTGAAGATGCAGTTAAGCTGCAAGTAAGACGAGGAAAGCAAATTTTACACTATGCTTCCGATCTGCTTGACATTCTGCAAACTGAAGGCCAAGTTTCTTTGCAAAACTTGCTGCATTTGAGCGATGAAACAATTGTGGCGGAACGCGAAGAACTTCTCGATCGCCGAAATCAAGAAGTTGAAGCCAGAATTAAGAAAATAGAACAGCAGGCGATTGAAACTGTTAAAGAATTGAGAGAAACGGGGGAGCAAGTTTCGTCGAAAGAAAGTGATAAAAAAGATTATGTAATTTTACGAGATAGTCAAATTCGGCAGTCTTTTTTAGAAACATTGAGGAAAGGGAATTATCAAGTCTTAATTTATTCTCCTTGGGTGAGCAAGGAAGTGGTAGATAATGAGTTTATTCAATTACTTCAAAATTTGGCTAATAGGGGAGTTTGGATTTTAATTGGTCACGGCATTTCCCGGCGACAACAGGATGAAACTCGACCGATTCCGCCACAAGTTGAGCAAAAGCTGAGAGAAATTAAAACGCGGGAAGGTTTATCAGCAGTGCAGGTATTTTGGCTGGGAAATTCCCATGCGAAGGAAGTTGTAGTGGATCGGAAAATTCATTTGTGCGGTTCTCACAATTGGCTATCTTATCGGGGCGATAAGTTACCACGCGGTGAGACGGTTTACAAGGTTACGGCTACTGATAAAGTTGAGGAAGCTTATGATTTTCTGGCGGTTCGATTTAAGGATTATGCGGGCGAATTATGGGAGTCTGCGGTGCAAAATCGGGATGCTAATTTAGCTGAAACATCGCTTTGTACTTGGGGGGCGTTGGGAATGGAAGAAATGGCATTAAACGAATTGCAACGCGCTAATTGGTTAGAACTTTATCCGGTGTGGCTAAAGGTGGTTTGTCAGGGGTTAAGATCGAAAAAGATATCGCCAGATTCAGCTTATTTGGCAACAGCAGTTTCAATGGTGAGTCAATTTTCAGTGGATGACTCTAATATTGAGTTATTGCGATCGAATTTGCGTCAATTGATAGGTGCGATCGCAGCCTTAGATCGCCGCCAAGCTTTGAAGCTATTAAATCAAAATTGGTCGCAATTCGGTCGCCTGAGCATTGCAGATTCTGCCTTAGCAAAGCCCGATGATTTTCTGTTTAAATATGCTGTAAAAGAACCCGATCGCCCTCAAACAAAATCAGGCAAAAAAGCATCTCCTAAAAAAAATAAAGGTAAGTAGAGTCGAGACAAATTTAGTGATTGGTAAAACTCACGCCGATCGCACTCCCCGACTTCTTCAATAAGCCGAGGAGCTAAAACACCGATCGCACTCACCTTTTTAAGCAATAAAAATCAGCGTTCCCTTGCTCATTTCCAAAGTATCACCCATTTGGATACCGTTGTGAAAAGCACCCAGAAGTATATCGCTAGTTTTACCACAGCCGATCGCACCACTAGCATCAATTCCAATTGCTCCAAAATCCCGTTGACGAGACTCAGCTTCAGCAAAAGAACGCTCTAAAGCAGCCTTCAAACTAAAACCATCCGTCACCCGAATCACAATTTTCGCAGCCAAACATTCATCCATAATGTGTTCGCCAATTCCTGTACAGCTTACCGCCGCACTCCCAGTCGCNNGGCGGGCACGGGGGCACCGCCCCTACCAAGGGGGGGAGTTTCTTCTCCTGTCTCCCCCCTTACCAAGGGGGGACAGGGGGGGTGAGGTCGGTTCAGCGACAACTCCAGCCATTGCTCTGCTAAAATTACCTTTGCGTTCCTCCATCCACTCATGCAAACGCAAATCCGTCATCGGATCGTAAATCGGTAACTGAAGTTCTCGCAGCAATTCGGCTGAGCCATAATCTGAGAGTACGCGATCGTCCGAAGTCTGCAAAAATTTAGCAAGTTCGATCGGATGCTGAACGCGAGAAACATTAATCGCCCCGCTAAAACGCTGCACAAAACCATCCATCAGCGAAGCACTCATCCGAATTTGCCCATCCGACTGCACCACAGAACCGGTACCAGCATTGAAGCGAGGGTCATCTTCCAACAACCGACAGCCGTGCACCACTGCATCTACCGCACTCGCACCATCTTTGAGTAACGGATAAACTTCCTCCAAAACCTTGTAAAGCGATGTACGCACGGCCTCAAGTCCGCCCTTACCCTGGAGAGAACTGCCGGCACCGCCGTGAATAACTAACTTTGGTTGTACCTGTTGCGATGCCATATTTTCTAACCTGAAATTTTTCTTTTGCAATCTTAGCGTTGTTGAAGCAAATTACAACAGATGCTTAATCTCGATCGCTGTTGCGACGACGACGACAGCGATCCGAGCAGTATTTCACCTCATCCCAACAGTCAGCCCATTTTTTGCGCCAAGTAAAAGGTCGATCGCACACCGGGCACATTTTTGTAGGTAAATCGGATTTCAAGATCTGCTTGGCCATGCTAATTTTGACAGTAGATTAACTAATTTACATCTTGTACTATTCTTCTTCCGACTGACATCCGTTACATCCGTTACAGAATCCGTTGCCGAACTTCTTCCTTCTACCCAAATTAAATGCTCGAAACGGCCGCCGCCAACATCCGAATAGTCTTAGTCGAACCCGCAGGCCCTTTGAATGTCGGTTCTGTAGCCCGCGTCATGAAAAATATGGGTTTGCACCAATTAGTTTTGGTCAATCCCCAGTGCGATCATTTAGGGGAAGAGGCTCGACTAATGGCTGTTCGCGCGGCCGACATATTGGAAAATGCCAGAGTTGTTGAGAGTTTGCCCGAAGCTTTGGTAGGCTGTACAAGGGCGATCGCAACTACAGGAGACGATCGCCCTTTAGCAACACAGCGAGAACAACCAGCAGATGCCTTACCTTGGCTCAAAGAAGCCCCCAGCGCCCTAATTTTTGGTCGAGAAGACTGCGGCCTCACCAACGCCGAATTAAACTACGCTCAGCGCCTAATCCGCATTCCCTCCAGCGACGCTTACACATCCCTAAATCTCGCCCAAGCCGTCGCAATCTGTTGTTATGAATTATATCGAGAAGCCGGAATAAGAAAGAAGGCCCTTCGACTTCGCTCAGGGTACGAAGAAGGAACAGAGCTCATTGCTTCTGCTACCTTTGAAAATTTAGAGGGATACTACCAGCAACTAGAAACTTTGCTGTTAAAAATAGGATACTTGCATCCCCACACAGCAGCCAGCCGGATGGCAAAATTTCGCCATTTGTATAATCGCGCCTATCCGACTGTTGATGAAGTCTCCATGTTGCGGGGTATCCTCCGCCAAGTAGAATGGGCATTGAAATCCTACGCGATCGCTCCAGTTTCTGATACTGTGGATGGGGCGTTGCCGGATTGTCCGGGTGACACTCAGGGAGAAGGCTAGCGAGCAACATTAAAAATCTTAAACTTGAAGTTTACAGTGGTGAAGGAGTCAAACGTGGCAGAGCGGTTTCCAAAGCGATCGATATTCTCAGTGATCTCCTCAATATCCTCTCCCAAGTCAGGCTCCAAGCCGTCTAAGTCGGGCCAAACAAATCAGTCTGGGAAATCGGGGAGTCGGAGCCCGAAGCAACCACAGAAAGCCAAGCCGGAAGTACCCCCTACCGCACCAGTACCTTCGACTTTGCCGCCACAACCAACAAGCCGCAGCAGAAATAGAGCCAATTCCGGGGCTACTCCCCCCGAAGAATTGAACACACCAGATTTTTTATCCAATCCCAAATCTGCAATTAGCCGCAAAAAACCGGCAAAGAGCCAAACTCCCCAATCCAAAAGCCGTCAATCTCGCAAAAAAGGCCTCGCTACTGTCGATTTGTTCGAGCCCGGAGCCGATCGGGAAAATGTCATCCCGATCGCCCGCAATCCCAACAGCCAGTTGCAGCAGCCAAGGAACCCTGCACCCCGTCCCGGAAGTCGTCTCAGTTCGCCCCCAGAGCGCATTGCAGACACTGAAATGCCGACCCAGGTCAAAAAACGCCCTGTCCCAAAACCACGCCCGCAAGGCATGGATAAACCGGGGAAACGGCCTGCACCTCGGAAGGTGCCACCGTTGGTGTACGCTACTCGCTTGCTGATTTTGGGAGTTGGGATAGCGGTGATTTGCGGGACACTGTTGTCAGTGGTGAGTGCTGTGAGTCGATCGACGGCTGCTGTCTCCGACCCAACCACCGCAACCGCCGACGGCAAAAAAAACCCAGCAGAAGGTGACAGCAACTCCGCTACAGCCGCTGTCCCAGTTGTACTGCAACTAAATCAAGAATTAGCCGCCCTGAAAACGCAAATTCAGGTTTTGGCAACCGAAAATGCTAATTTGACACCAGGAATATTTCTGGTTGATTTAGATACTGGAAGCTACCTAAATTTGAATGGTGATGCTACTTTTGCTTCAGCTAGCACCATTAAACTGCCAATCTTAGTAGCTTTTTTCCAAGCTGTAGATGAAGGCAAAGTACATTTAGATCAGATGCTGACGCTGGGGGCAGAACACATTGTGGGCGGTTCTGGAGAAATGCAAGACGAATCTCCGGGTAGAAAGTATTCGGCTTTGGAAGTCGCAAGAAAGATGATTGTTGTCAGCGACAATACTGCGACAAATATGATGATTGAGTTGTTGGGAGGTGCTGAGGTTTTGAATCAGCATTTTGCCACCTGGGGTTTGAGCGCGACTGTGCTCCGTAATAAGTTGCCGGATTTGGAAGGAACGAATACTACCAGTCCGAAGGATTTAATTAATGTAATGGCTCAGGTAGATCGGGGTAATTTAGTTTCGGTGAAATCGCGCGATCGCATCTTGCAAATCATGCGGCAGACTCAGAATGATACTTTGCTACCAAAAGGTTTGGGAGAAGGAGCGACTATTGCTCACAAAACGGGCAATATTAATACAATGCTGGCCGATGCCGGCATGGTGGATTTGCCGAACAACAAGCGTTATGTAGTGGCGGTGATGGTGAAGCATTCCCCTGAAACCGAGAAGGCTGCTGGAAGTTTGATTCGGGATATTTCTCGGATGAGTTACCGCTATTTGAACGACGGGGAAGCGCAGGTTGATTCTAAAATAAAAATAAAAAATTGAAAATTCAACCTGGTTTTTTCGGGCAAGTTACAGCAGATTGTATGGTGCGTCAGACATGGATTATTTCGCTGAAAACAGGTTTTTGGGTTCTGACGCACCCTACCCATGTGCCAGTTGCGTAAGTCAGGTGAAAAATTGACAATTCAACCTGGTTTTTTCGGCGCAATTCTCCTAGAATTGATCAAACTATAAATCAATTTGTTTTATGAAACTCAACATCCGACTTGCTTGTCTGGTAGCGCTCTCAACTTTAGCTGTGGGAGTCTCCCCCACCTTGAGTAATGCTAATCCTGCTCCTCAATACGAGGCCGACAGGGTGATCGTAATTGACAATAATATCGAACTGAATCGGGCAAAAAATCTAGCTCGTCAAGCAGCAGAAGTTGCTAACGGCGGTTTAGGTAAATATCGAGCCGAAGCTGCTATGCACGGTGCTGCTAAGGAATCGCCGTTTGTAGACAATGGGAATGGGACTTGGACTTTTACTTTTAAAGGACAAAAACCCGGTGCGTCTGTCTATACTGTAGAAACTGTTGTTACGGTTTCTCAAGATGGCCGAATCAGAGTTTATTACAATGGGCCAATTCGTCAGCGATCCCAATGAGTAAACAACTGTGCAAACAGCTCAGTAGATCAATCTAAAACAGGACTTACGCAAAGCTTATGTGTCATTCTTCACTTCGCTCAGAATGACATAATTACATTGGAAACAAACAGAACACCCTGGTTGATTCTAAAATAAACATAAAAAATTGAAAATTCAACCTGGTTTTTTCGGGCAATTTCGTAGAGTTTACTAAACTATAAATCAATTTGTTTTATGAAACTCAACATCCGACTTGCTTGTCTGGTAGCGCTCTCAACTTTAGCTATTGGAGTCTTCCCCACCTTGAGTAATGCTTATCCTGCACCTCGATATACAGCCGACAGGGTGATCATAATTGACAATAATCTCGAACTGAGTCGGGCAAAAAATCTAGCTCGTCAAGCAGCAGAAGTTGCTAACGGCGGTTTAGGTAAATATCGAGCCGAAGCTGCTATGCACGGTCCTGCTAAGGAATCGCCTTTTGTAGACAATGGGAATGGGACTTGGACTTTTATTTTTCAAGGACACAAACCCGGTGCGTCTGTCTATACTGTAGAAACTGTTGTTACGGTTTCTCAAGATGGAAGGGTGAGAGTTGATTACAATGGGGCAATTCGTCAGTTATCCCAATGAGTGAACAACTGTGCAAGGATACGGCAGTGCCCATTGGTGTCAACTTAA
>DPLL01000453.1 GCA_003542015.1 Microcoleaceae cyanobacterium UBA9251
TGGGCGGCATGGGCGGCATGGGCATGATGTAGTCATTAGTCAACAGTCATTAGTCATTAGTCATTAGTCATTAGTCAGCAGTCAGCAGTCATTAGTCATTAGTCATTAGTCAGCAGTCATTAGTTGACTGTTGACTGTTGACTGTTGTCATTAGTTACTAATTACCAATGCCCCATGCCCCATGCCCCATGCCCTAGGCCCCATGCCCTAAGCCCAATTACCGAACCGCTATATGTTTTGTATACTGCGTCTTGTTAAGAAACAGAAAATCTGCTTTAATTAAGCTATCTCCATAAAAAAACTTTAAATTAAATTTTTGGATCATCAAGAGTTGTTGCAGGCGTAAAAGTGCTAGGCTGCACAAAATCTTTGAGTAAGTTAAACTATTTTTATCAAAATGCTTGAGCTTAACTTGCAACAGCTTGAAAAATACCCATGCCGGAAGTTATCAACTGGTTTCAGTCATTCTTATCTAACTCTGTTGATGCTTTCCTAGAGTTCGATAGACAGCAAAAGTACATATCCGTTAATCCTGTTGCCGCCGCCTGGATGGGATTAGAACCTGTCGAAATAGCCAACAAAACAAGTCACGAATTACTGCAATTATATCCCAACAATCCAGCTCTAAAAAATATTATTGCACAGATAGATGCCTGCCTGCAACAAGTATTAATGACAGGGGAAAAAAGAATTGCTATCCACGAAGTGACAGCAAAAGACGGCGGCATCAAAATTTACGAAACGGCTTACACGCCAGTTGTGGATGCCTCTAGCAACCAGATGCGGGTTTTCAGTGTTGGTCGAGATATTACCAGGCACTACCGCTGGCAACAGCAGAAAACTGAGCAGTTGCGCCACTCGAACCATTTACTATGCTTGAATGCCGCTAATACTCCCCTGGCAATGGTAGGCTGGGATGAAGATTTTCGGATCGTTCAGTGGTCGAAACGCGCTGAAGATATTTTTGGCTGGACATCGGATGAAATGATGGGCAAGCAGTTTGGCGATTTGGGCTTAGTTTGCGAGGAAGATAGAGAGGCTGTAAGTGCGATCGAACTTGAACTGGCTGCGGGACAAGGCAATACTTCTATTAATCGCAATCATACTAAAAGCGGAGAGGTGATTTGGTGTCGCTGGTTTAACTCGATTATTCGCAGCGGGGATACTTTTACGGTACTTTCTTTAGTGGAAGATATCACCGATCGCAAGCTGCTGGAAGCAGAAAAAGCTCAAGGTTCTCGCCTGACAGCAATGGTGGCTGATGTTGGCATTGCCCTCACCAAACACCCCCAAGATATCTTGCTTCCCTGCTGCGAGGCAATGGTGCAAAATCTAGATGTTGCTTCTGCTGAAATTTGGACTTTAAACTATCAAGAAAATATTCTCGAACAGCAAGCCGCCGCCGGAGTCTACAGTCGCACAGAAGCTGTGACTAGCTTTATTAAAAGTAAGATTAACTCGATCGCCCAACAGCTACAGCCGGAAATTGACTGCGGATTTGAACTGAATAATTTGGGACAATTGGAGTCAGAATCCGGGGCAGAAACAAATAAAAATTCTGCGGAATTGGCGTTCATTAATAGTCGCCAACTAGCGGGAAGTTGCAATTTCCAAAAGGATATTTTTACCTTCGCAGGCTACCCCTTGATTGTCGAAGAAAGGCTGGTGGGAGTCATGGGAATTGTCAGCCCCCAGCCGCTGACACAAGCTTTTCTGGACACTCTGGCATCGGTTGCTGATGTCATTGCTTTAGGCATCCAGCGCAAGCGTGCAGAAGCCGATTTGAAAGCAGCTAAAGGGTTCCTCAATTCGGTTGTAGAAAATCTGCCGGTGGGAGTTTTTGCTAAAGATGCTTCCTCCCTGAAATTTGTGTTGTGGAATAAAGCGGGAGAGACGATCGCAGGTGTGACTAGCCAAGAGGCGATCGGCAAAAATGACTATGACATTTATCCCAAAGAACAAGCTGATGTTTTCACTGCACAAGACAGAGAAATATTAACAGGTTATGACAGAAACTCGATCGTTAAAGACATAGCCGAAGAACCGATCCAAACTCGCCACAAAGGTTTGAGAATACTGCATACCCGCAAAGTGCCAATTCTCGACGCTCAAGGCAATCCCCAATACGTTTTAGGTATTACTGAAGATATCACCGAACGCCGCCAGGTAGACGAAAGCGTGCGTCTCTACGACCAAATTGTGGAAAATATGCAAATAGGTTTGTACGTCTACCATTTAGAAAATATGGACGACGACAGCAGCTTAAGGGCGATCGCTTCCAATCCCGCGGCTACCAAGTTTACCGGATTAGAAATGGCCGATGTTTTGGGAATGACAATCGACGAGATTTTTCCAAATTCGCGGTCTAAAAATATTCCCCAAGTATTTGCATCGGTAATTCGTGGCCAGAAAGCCGTAGAACTTGAAGATATTGACTGCGATGAATGCGAGCGAATCACTCGTGCTTTTTCTATGAAAGCTTTCCCATTACCCAACAACTGCGTCGGCGTTGCTTTTGAAAATATTACCGATCGCAAATGCCTGGAATTAGAACTCAAGGCAGCTTTGGAACAAACCGAACGTTCCGAACAATTGCTGCGGACTGTCATTGACAAAAGCAGTGATTGGATTTTTGCCAAAGATCAAAATTTTCGCTACATTTTGGCAAACAATAGTTTCGCTAAAGCTATTGGCAAAACCCTAGAAGATATCATTGGAAAAAACGACTTGGAATTAGGATTTACCGAAGAATTAGTATTTGGCAATCCCGCAGAAAATATCCGAGGCTTCCGCACAGACGACTCGGCTGTAATGGCTGGCGAAATAATCCACAATCCCTGCGATCCAGCAACATTTGCTGATGGTTCAGTGCATATTTTTGATACCCAAAAAGTCCCTCTGCGTGACGCTGAAGGCAATGTATTCGCAGTGCTGGCTTTCGCTCACGATATTACTGAACGCCATCAAGCTCAGGAAGCTTTGCGTAGAAGTGAAGCAAGATTTCGCTCTTTGGTAGCTAATATTCCGGGAGTAGTTTATCGCTGGCGCTGCGATTTTTCGACAACTTTTATTAGCGATGCTGTTTATTTGCTAGCCGGCTATCCTGCTGCTGATTTTCTCTCGCCTCCCGACAGGGGAGGGCGGACTTTTGCCAGCGTTATTTACTCGGAAGATTTGGCAAAAGTTAAAGAAACTATTCGGCAAGAAATAGAAAATAAACAGTGCTATAGCTTGGAATATCGCTTACAAGCAGCAGACGGAACAATTAAATGGGTGTGGGATAAAGGTTCTCCTGTATTCGCTGAAGATGGGGGCGTTTACTGTTTGGATGGGGTGATTTTTGATATTAGCGATCGCTACTACGCCCAAGAAGCATTGCGCCAAAAAACTTCAGAGTTAGAAGCTGTTTTTCGCACTCTACCAGATTTGTACTTCCGACTAGATGCTGACGGCGTTATCTTGGATTACCTTTCAGGAAATTCAGCGGATTTTTACCTAGCTACCGAACATTTTATGGGCCAACGAATGACAGACATATTGCCCCAAAATGTCGCCCGCCAATTTGCTCAAGCAATCTTTGAAATTTCCGAACAAAGAAATTCGATGGACATAGAGTATTCGATTTCCCTGTCGGAAGTCGAAAAAACTTATGAAGCCAGACTGTTGCCTTTTAATTCCGATCAAATTATTATTATAGCTCGCAACATCACCCTACGCAAACAAGCCGAATCTCAATTAACAGATAAAAATCGCCAGTTAGAACAAACATTGAAACAATTAGGAACAACTCAAGCTCAACTAATTCAAGCGGAAAAAATGTCTGGTTTGGGACAGCTAGTTGCGGGAATTGCTCACGAAATTAATAATCCTGTAAGTTTTATTTATGGGAATATCATTTACGCTAGCGATTACGCCAGAAACTTGCTACAATTGTGCAGTTTGTACGCCGAACATTACCCCGAACCTGTTTCTGCGATTGCAGAGTTAGCTGAGGAAATAGAAATAGAATTTATCAAACAGGATTTCCCGCACCTACTCAACTCAATTCAAACAGGAGCCGATCGCATCCACCACATTGTTTTGTCTTTGCGAAACTTTTCTCGCCTCGAAGAATCGGATATTAAGCGTGTTGATATTCACGAAGGAATTGATAGTGCTCTGTTAATTTTGCAACACCGACTTAAAGAAAATGGCAGAATTCGTAATATTGAAATAGTTAAAGAATACGGGCAACTGCCACCCGTACAGTGCTACGTCGGACAGTTAAATCAAGTGTTTATGAATATTTTAAATAATGCAATTGATGCTTTAGTAACTGTCAGGAATAGGAAGGGGGAATTGGCTGGTGCTTCGGAAACGGAACGGCAAGATTTTCCGGCTTTACCTGTAAGTTGCAACGCCTCACCTTGGATTCGGATTCGCACGGAGGTTTTGGAAAATAATCGGATTGCGATCGCAATTTCAGATAATGGGCCAGGAATGGCAGAATCTGTTAAATCTCGGATATTTGATCCATTTTTTACTACTAAACCTGTAGGAAAAGGTACTGGTTTGGGACTGTCGATTAGCTATCAGATTGTGGTAGAAAGACACTGCGGCTCGCTGCGCTGTATTTCTGCACCGGGAGGAGGAACTGAATTTGCGATCGAAATTCCAATTCGCCAAAGGTAATTAGTCATTAGTCATTAGTCATTAGTCATTAGTCATTAGTCATTAGTCATTAGTCATTAGTTATTGGTCGTTTTACTGGAAAAATGATAAGCTAATTCAAGATACTCAAAATCGGGAATATCAACATGGTATACAAAGGCATAAATAGGTCTATTGCTGTTGCAAAACCAATTAAAGATGAAGATGATGATGATTCCTACGTTGATTATTTTTATGACGATCCGGGGGCGCTTCCGGGAACTCTAGACTTAGAACCCGACGCACCACCGGCCGATATTGTATTAATTGACTATTGCGAGGCAACAGCTACTCGCTCAAAATTAGCAAATCCTCAAGAAGCTGCTGCCTATTTAGATACAGAATCTGTTTCTTGGGTGGATTTGTTGGGATTGGGAAATAAAGAAACTTGGCGGCAAATGGGTGAAGTGTTTAATTTGCATCTGATGGCTCAAGAAGATGTAGTTAATGTTCCCCAGCGACCGAAGGTTGTAGACTATGAAGACCACATTTTAATTATTGCTTGGATGGTGATGTTACTGCCAAATTCAGATAAGTTTCATAAAGAACAAGTGAGTTTGATTTTGGGGAAACATTACCTGTTAACTGTTCAGGAAGAACCGGACTATGATTGCTTTGAAACCGTGCGCGATCGCATTCGTAAAGGACAAGGACTTATCCGCAAACACGGAGCAGATTATCTGGCTTATAGTCTGTTAGATTCGATTATAGATGGATTTTTTCCAGTCTTAGAACTTTACGGAGAGCGGATTGAAGAACTGGAGGATGAAGTGGTGGTGCGGCCCACCCGCAAAACTCTTGAAAAAATCTATAAAATCCGCAGAGAATTGCTGACTCTCCGCCGCGCAATTTGGCCGCAGCGGGATGCAATTAATATTTTAATTCGCGATAGCAGCGATTTGATCAGTCCCGAGGTGCGAATTTATCTGCGCGACTGTTACGATCACACGGTGCAGGTGATGGATATGGTGGAAACTTACCGAGAATTGTCTTCGGGTTTGATGGATGTTTACCTGTCTTCTGTTGGTAATAAAATGAATGAAATTATGAAACTGCTGACAGTGATTTCTACCATTTTTATTCCTCTAACTTTTGTGGCTGGAGTGTATGGCATGAATTTCAATACGGAGAAATCTCCCTTGAATATGCCAGAACTGAACTGGTATTTTGGTTATCCCCTTTGTTGGGGGCTGATGGTGACGATCGCCTCGGGTTTAATTTACTTCTTCTGGCGGCGCGGCTGGTTTGAAAATTTTTCTCCTGTTAAAGATGACCGAGGAAAGTAACGAGCGATCGAGTATAATAAATTTGGGGAGAAAGTAGGCGCAGGCGGTTGCGGATTAGCTTTCAGCTAGTCTGAGGAAAGTCCGGGCTCCCGAAAGACCAAACTTGCTGGGTAACGCCCAGTGCGAGCGATCGTGAGGATAGTGCCACAGAAAGATACCGCCAATTAGTCATCAGTCAGCAGTCATTGGTCATTAGTAAGTAACTGAGGATTTTTGACTGCAAAGCAACAACTAATTTGGTAAGGGTGCAAAGGTGCGGTAAGAGCGCACCAGCAGCATCGAGAGGTGCTGGCTAGGTAAACCCCGGTTGGGAGCAAGGTCGGAGGGACTACGGTTGGTCTTTTACCGGTTCCGTTTTTTGGTACCGCTTGAGGCGTCTGGTAACAGGCGTCCCAGATAGATAACTGCCCTCGAAAATTGCTTGCAGTTGAGAGAACAGAACCCGGCTTATGTCCGACTTTTTCCCCTCCCAAATCCCAGGAAGAAGGAAGTTCGGCAACGGATTAGGTAACGGATTTAACGGATGTCAGGAAGAAGGAGCAAATAACAAATAACAAGTAACAAATAACACATAACAAATAACAAATAACAAATGAGTCTTATTTATCCGGGCCGCCAAAAAGAACTTAAAAAACTAATTGAAAAATTAGGACTGCCCGAAAATTCTTCGATTAAATGGCATCTGCTCGATTTAGCTTTGACTCATTCGAGTGCTTCAGCTAAAGCAAATTATGAGCAACTAGAATTTGTCGGCGATGCAGTTGTGCGGCTGACTGCATCGGAATTGTTGTTCGAGATTTATCCCGACTGTCCTGTAGGCGAATTTGCTGCTATTCGATCGATCCTGGTCAGCGATCGCATTCTTGCCAAAATCGCTGAAAGTTACGGATTCGATCGCTATTTGATTGTTTCCAGCAGTGCCGCCAGCGACAAAACAGGGGCAGAAAGCCGACTGGCTGATGCTTTGGAAGCCGTACTTGCGGCCCTTTATTTGAGTAGCCATACCTTAGAATTAATTCGCCCTTGGTTAGACCCTCATTTTCAACGGCTAGCTACCGAAATACGCAGCGATCCAGCCCGCCAAAACTACAAAGCTGCTCTCCAAGAATTGACTCAAGGCAAATACAAAACTTTGCCAAAATATACTGTGAAAGAAACCGGGACAGTCCAGGGCGGTGAGGATCGTTTTACCGCAGAAGTTCGACTTCAGGAAGAGTTGCTAGCATGGGGAAAAGGCCGATCGATCAAAGCGGCAGAACAAGCGGCTGCTCAGGCTGCTTTTAATAAATTAGTCAGTAGTCAGTAGTCATTAGTCATTAGTCATTAGTCCTAGGGTGCGTCGCCACTATTAAATCCCTAAAAAAATCGACAATCTCACAGCGACGCACCAAACCAAGAGTCAGTAGTCAGTAGTCATTAGTTATTAGTTATTAGTCATTAGTCATTAGTTATTAGTTATTAGCAATCAATGAAAATTGGCATAGCTGTATTGGGTGCTGGCCGCTGGGGAGTCAACCTAATTCGCAACTTTCTCGAACATCCCCACAGCGAAGTTTTAGCGATCGTAGATCCGAACCCAGATTCATTGGTTTCTGTGCAAAAACAGTTTAATCTCAATGAAAATGTAATTTTAGCTGGTGATTGGTCGCAAGTGCAAGAATTGCCAGGATTAGAAGCCGTTGCGATCGCCACCCCAGCCTCCACTCACTACACTCTCGCACGAGCCGCCCTCCAAGGGGGCTACCACGTCTTAGTAGAAAAACCTCTCGCCCTCAACTTGTCTGAAGCAATAGAACTTTGTCAGTTAGCCGAAAAACAGCAGCGGCAACTTTTCGTCGATCACACTTATTTATTCCATCCAGCAGTCGAGCGAGGCCAAACAATTATTCAACAACATACACTCGGAAAATTGCGCTACGGTTACGCCCAGCGCACCCATCTCGAACCCGTGCGGCACGACGTTGATGCCCTGTGGGACTTAGCTATCCACGACATCGCCATTTTCAATACTTGGCTGCAACAAACACCTATTCAAGTAAGTGCGATCGGCACTGTATTTCAGAAGTCAGAAGGAATACAAAATCAATTTTACCCTTCATTTTTAACTGTGAATCCTTTAGAAGGACTAGCAGATTTGGTTTGGGTAACACTCACCTATCCCGACGGATTTCAAGCATTTATTCACCTGTGCTGGCTCAATCCCGACAAACAGCGACGCTTAACAGTTATTGGCAGTTTGGGAACCTTGATTTTTGATGAAATGTCGCCAGAAGCGCCCCTAATTTTACAGCGAGGCAATTCAGATGGCGGGGGCGACGAAAACAGTTTTATCCCTGATCAAACTTCCCAGCAAACTCTAATCAAAAGTCGCGAAGTATTGAGTTTAGAACCAGTAGAACCGCTGCGTCAAGTGTGCGATCGCTTCCTCAACTGCGTCCAAACAAATACCCCCTGCCCGACCTCTTCCGGCTCGGCCTCCGTCCAATTAATCCGTATTCTCAGCGCTTTGAGCAAATCCCTCCAACAAGGCGGACAACCCTTAACAATTAGCCCCTAATTCACTGATCACTCATAACTTTTCAACCCTTCGACTACGCTCAGGGCACCGCATGGCATTTTCCATTAGCAAATCCTGGCGATCAACAGAAGAATGCGACTGCTGTTCAACAGGCAAAGAAATTACCACAGTAGCACCTTGATTGATACCCGTACTGTGCAGCGTAATGCTCCCTTTCATAGATTCCATGATCTTCCGAGAGATAGCCAAGCCCAAGCCGTTGCCGCCAAATTTGCGAGTCGTAGAGCCGTCAGCCATCACAAAAGGTTGAAACAATTTCTGCATTTGCTCAGGATCGATACCAATTCCAGTATCTTTAACAGTCACCACCACCCATTCGCTTTCACCGCAGCCGCTTGTCGTACTTTCTGGTACATTCCCGTTGACAACATCAGGACTTTTGATTTTCCTAGATTCAAGATTCATAGATATACTAATGCTGCCGGACTCCGTAAACTTAACCGCATTGCTCAACACATTCAAAAACACCTGCTTGAGCTTCTCCGGGTCTGCATAAACAGTAATTGGATCGCGAAGGGCTGGCAAACTCAAATTCAAACCTTTTTCCTTGATCGGAACTGCCTGCAAATCAACCGCTTCCTCAAGCACCTCGGTCAGATCAATTACTTCCAAAATTACTGAGAACGAGCCTGATTCAATTTTAGCAATATCCAAAATATCATTAATGATATTGAGCAATAGCATTGCCGAGTCGTGAGCCTGTTGCAAAAAGTCCATCTCCTCATCTCGGTCATCGCAGTAGCCGTCCCGCACCAATTGCAGAAAACTAATCATGCCATTCAGCGGAGTTCTCAACTCGTGAGAAATATTCCGCAAAAACTCATTTTTCAACTGATTAGCAACTTGGGCTTCCTTCGTGGCCACCTCCAATTCTCCAGCCCACGAACTGAGCCGCAGCACCATGCTATTTAGGGCCTCTGCTAATTGATTGAATTCCTTAATTTGCAAATTTTGTGGCAATCCCTGTGGCGCTTCTGTATCGACTTTCAGTGCGTAGTCTCTCAGGGTTTCTAAAGGACGGGCTAAATCGCGAGACAAATATAAAGTCGCGATGATACTAGCAGCAACCAAACCCACAATCAGATTAAATAAAACCTGCTGAATTTCTTCGAGACCTGACAGAGCATAATCCAAACGAGAGACAGCTAAAATAATCCACTTGCTGTTCTCTTTTTGAGTTAAAGGACTGGGGATAGCAGCGTACCCAGCGAGCAACTCCACACCATTTCTTTCAAAAGAAAACAGGTGCAGAAAAGCCGCCTGTCCTCCGGCGATCGCCCTTTTGACGATACTCTTCAAGCGATCGGCATCCGCCTCGGCGTCGATATTGCGACCTACTCTGTCAATATTTGGGTGTGCCAAAATCGTTCCATCTTGGTCGATCGCCACCGTATAGCCAGCCAGAGACCCCTTCGGAGCACTGGTTTGCACCGGCAGTGCCGACTGCAAACTCAAAGCATAAGTCAATTGCCGACCATTGCCTTGACGAATGTAAACAGGAGCGCTCAACACCAAACTAACCGGGCTTTCCTTGCCCTCTTGGCCCTTTTTACTCCCATCTGAAAACTTCGCTGCTGGGGAAACGGGATTCTTGTCGTTTAGTTTCCCCTGCTGCATATTTGGCCACGACAGACTGATGTAAACGCTCTTGTCGTCCAGTAGCGCCTGCTGCTGTTGCTGCGGCCAAAAATTAGCAGGTGGCGACTGCGAGTGAATCTGTTGAGGGCCACAAGTGCTGGCTATCACTTGATTTGTCTGCAAATGCGTCAATTGCAAGCAATCAACCGGCGCCGGCAACCGCTGCCCTAGCTGCGAGATCAACTTTTGATAATCCTTCGGCTCTACAGACTGTAAGAGCGAGTTTTCTGAAGCGCCGATCAGATTCGACTTCAGCGATTTCGCCCACTGTTCAATAGTTTCTGCTTTTCTGACGGCACTTTCTGTCAAGTTTTGACGTGCTGTTTCCAGAAGCATGGAGCGTGCCTTGCGATAGGTAACATACTCCCCCACCAGTAGAACAGGTACGCTGAGCAACAAAATCCGCGACAGTAAAATACGGCGAAAGGAGGATTGACCTAACTTAACCATAGGACATATCTAAATTAAGGTGTAGCACCCAACAGCGACCATAGTGAAACAAACCAGACTGACTAGCGCATCTGTTGAGGGTACTTTGCTGACCGAACAAGACAGTTGCTGAACAACAGTTAAACACAATTATAGAAGCCACTGTCCTCCTTCTCGATGCTCAGTATCTTCACTTACAGATGCTTAGCAATTTATTTTGCCAATCCCTGTGATTTCGGTCACACTTCAGCTCCTGATCCAACGCATAGCTCAGGACTCGCACCCGATCGCGCCCCGAAGGCAAAATCAAGATTGGTGCAAATAGCCTGACCTCGACACACAGCAGTGGGTGGAAGGTAGAATTTTCTGCATACACTAGCAATACACTAGGAGCCGAGCTTAAGAGCCTGAATGTTCTTTCGGAGGCTAGTGAAGGGAGATCAGAAAAATTCCGATCGGCATTTTTCCTGCCAAATACCTTGGAGAGAAGCCGGTTTGAGACATCAGATTCTATATTCTGCACCCTGTGAAAAATTTCTGTCCACATCCGACTGATTCAGTGACAACCATTCACCAGTTAAACCAGGAGACTGCTGAGTCGTCGCTCGACTCTGACAACCCTACTGCGGTGAACCTTGAACCTCACCCGCACACCCACTCTCCGTTAATTTACGCGATCGGCAATAGTCTCTCTACCTCAATCAATGAAAAAAAACTCTAGCGACTATACTTACTATTACACAAATAACCGTCCCAGATATCATCACGCTTATTTGCTATCCCCCCTGTTGGAAATGCTGGTCAAACTGGAAGCCACCAGCCAGAGAAAACTCCGAGTTTTAGATCTAGGCTGCGGCAATGGTAGCCTCAGTCACGTCATCGCAGAGCACGGCTGTGAAGTTGTCGGCGTGGACACTTCTGCACCCGGAATTACCATCTCCCGTCAAAGTTTCCCAGAGTGTCAATTTATCGAAGCCGATATTTACGAACTACCCGACATTGATCTGCTGCATTCATTCGATGTTGTCCTAGCAATTGAAGTAATCGAACACTTACTTTATCCAAAAGAACTAGCAAAAACTGCCCAAAAATGTCTCAAGCCCGGAGGTAGGCTAATTATTTCCACCCCGTATCACGGCTATTTAAAAAACCTTGCCTTGGCTATTACTGGAAAAATGGACAAACATTTTACCGTGCTTTGGGATAACGGTCACATCAAATTTTTTTCAGTAGAGACACTGACCAAATTATTAACACATGAAGGATACACCGACATTGAGTTTAGATTTGCTGGCCGGTTGCCATACCTTTGGAAATCAATGTTATGCTCTAGTAAGTTTTCAGAATAATAGTTAAAGTGACTCAAGTTGCTAGTTATTGATTCTTGTGATTGGGGATTGTTATTTGTCATTAGTAAATCGAGTTGCTCTGCTCATTCCGGCCTGTAACTAGCAACGTGGGTTAAAATCGAACAGACCCAAGAAAAAGGAACAAAAATAAGATGAGTGTTGGCGTTTGGATCTTAGGCGATCAACTTGGGCTGAACCAAGCTGCTCTCGGCACACTTGACGATCGAGTTTCCCAGCCTGTCATCTTAATTGAATCTTTGCAGCAGGTTCGAGAACGTCCCTATCATCAACAGAAATTAGTATTAATTTGGTCGGCGATGCGGCATTTTGCGGCAGAATTACGCGACAGTGGCTATCAAGTTACTTACGCAAAATCTGAAGACTTTGAAACTCCTCTGAAAGTTTGGATTCAAGCTCATAATATCACTGAGTTGCGGGTGATGAACCCCAACAATCGCCCTTTTTTACAACTCATCCAAAACTTGCAACTTCCCTGCAAACTTACCTTAATTGCCAACAACCAATTCCTCTGTCGTGAAACAGAATTTAAAGAGTGGGCATCAAGCCGGAAACGCCTGTTAATGGAAGATTTTTATCGAGTCAGTCGCCAGCGATTCCAAGTTTTGATGAAGGGAAATAAACCTGTCGGCGGTAAGTGGAATTTTGACAAGGAAAATCGCCAGCCACCAAAAGGTAAGCTGAATACACCGCCAGCTATTTGGTTTGAACCGGATGGGATAACTCAAGAAGCGATCGCAGAAGTTAAGTCTCTGTCTTTCCCAACTTACGGAGATGTTGAACCTTTCCGCTGGGGGGTGACGCGACAGCAAGCATTGCAAGTATTAAATAATTTCATCGCCCAGCGTCTCCCCACCTTTGGCCCTTATCAAGATGCGATGGTAACGGGGGAAGAAACTATGTGGCATTCGCTAATTTCTCCTTATCTGAATATTGGGTTGCTGCATCCTTTAGAAGTTATTCAAGCGGCAGAAATAGCCGGCGGCGAGCATGACTTAGATTTAAACAGCGTCGAAGGTTTTATCCGCCAAATTCTCGGCTGGCGAGAATACATTCGTGGCGTTTATTTTTATGTAGATGCTGATTATTTTCAGAAGAATTGGTTTAACCACACTCGGCCGCTGCCGGAGTTTTTTTGGGATGCTAGCAAAACTGATTTGAACTGTTTGCACCAAGTTTTAACTCAAGTCGAAAGCAGCGGTTACGCGCATCACATCCAGCGATTGTTGACACTCTCAGGGCTAAAGNNATGATTTTGAGCAATTTTGGTCTAATTGCTGGAATCTCGCCCCAGGAGCTGGAAAACTGGTTCCACAGTGCATTTATTGATGCCTATGACTGGGTAATGCAGACAAATGTGCTGGGCATGGGTTTGTTTGCCGATGGGGGTGTGTTAGCGTCGAAACCCTACGCGGCGTCTGCGAATTACATCAATAAGATGAGCGATTATTGTCGGGGGTGCAAGTACGATCGCACGGTGAGATCGGGCGAAAATGCCTGTCCCTTCAATTTTTTCTATTGGGACTTCTTGGCGCGCCACCGGGAAAAATTGCAGGCGATCGGGCGAATGAGCTTTATTTTAGCCAACCTCGACAAAATGCCCCCGGCAGAGCTGGTAACAATTCGCCA
>DPLL01000454.1 GCA_003542015.1 Microcoleaceae cyanobacterium UBA9251
TTATTGGTTATTGGTTATTGGTTATTGTGAGTTACTACCAATTACCCATTACCCATTACCCATTACCCATGCCCCATGCCCCATGCCCCATTACCCATTTTATTGATGTTTCAAAGTTTTTTCATGGGCGGATTTGAATGTTCAACCCACCGATTGCTTTCTGGAAAACGCCTCGATGTCACAGCCGCCACCGGCCACGATAAATTTGTAGTCGCCGACTACCAACGCTTGCAACAGCAAGGCATTTACACAGTCCGCGAAGGCCTCCGCTGGCACTTAATTGAACAGTCGCCCCAAAAATACGATTTTTCCAGCGTCCTGCCAATAATCCGTGCCGCCCGCGACATGAAAATGCAGGTAATTTGGGATTTGTTTCACTACGGCTGGCCCGACGATATTGATATTTTCAGTCCCGAATTTGTGCCAAGGTTTGCAAACATGGTGCGCGCTTTTATGGAAGTGCTGGCTAACGAAACCGACCAAACACCTTTCGTGACACCTGTCAATGAAATTTCATTTATTGCTTGGGCGGGTGGCGATGTTGCTTATATCAATCCTTTTGGAAAAGGGCGGGGAGACGAACTAAAAATCCAGTTAATCAAAGCATCGATCGCAGCGATAGAATCAGTTTGGGAAGTCAATCCCCGCAGTCGCATCGTTCAAATCGACCCAGTAATTAACATTATTGCCGATCCTGACAAACCGGAGGATAAAGATGCGGCGGAAGGTTATCGTTTATCGCAATATCAAGCTTGGGATATGTTGGCGGGACGTTTTCGCCCCGAACTCGGCGGCAAGGAAAAATATCTCGATATTATTGGGGTGAATTATTACGATCGCAATCAGTGGATTCACAATGAAGACCCGATGAAATACACCGATGCGCTGTACCGCCCATTTCGCGCCATCCTGCAAGAAGTTTTCGATCGCTACGGTCGCCCCTTATTCATCGCTGAAACAGGCACTGAAGACGATTTTAGACCTGTCTGGTTGAATTATGTGTGCACGGAGGTAGCGGCGGCGATTAAAGCCGGAGTTCCGGTGGATGGAGTCTGTTTGTATCCGATTGTCAACCATCCGGGTTGGGACGATGATCGCCACTGCTACAATGGTCTGTGGGATTATTGTGATGAATCGGGCGATCGAGAAATTTACCAGCCTTTGGCGGATGAATTGCAGTTTCAAAGGCAGCAAATTGAACCGCTGTTGAAGTTGCAGAATTGACAATAAGTTAGTTATTTTCTTTGTGAAGGAGGCGATTGAAAACTCGGCGATTGAAATCGCTTCTACACAAACGAAGTCCGCCTGCGCGGACTAAGAGATTGAGGGGTATTTAAGCCGGATTTGGGATTAGATCTAAAAGGGCGATCGCTCTCCCCCTTTCCCCATACTTCCCGCCACCAAAATTGACTAATTTCTCGCTCACTGCCAAACTCTAGGCGTAACCACACCCGTGCGAGTATTCCAAGCATGGGTGAGAAATTAATAAAAAACATGAACCAAATTTATCGCTGAAATATAGATAATGACAGCGCCGAATCACATATCCGTTTTCGCAAACTCTTCTTCTAAGGCATTTAATGCTTGTTGGACTGATAATCTTAGTTCAGCTTCATCAATATCAAATTCAGGATCGAATAAATCAGAATCGCCACAATAAGCATCTACATCACCAAACAACTTGTCTAAAATTTGGAACTCCCTTTCTGAGTCGAAACGTTTTTCTTTTTTAAATATCTCCAAAAATCGGAACTCAAATTCATTGCTGCTGATTTTATTATTAACAAAATCTTTCAGCAATCTAATATATTTCATATATAGCAATCCTAAATGATTTGCAAAATTATACGCGAGCAAAGATGCTCACACTGCAAGGATTCTGGTCTCGATCGATTTTGCGACTGATTTAGGATCGCTATATATGAATTTTTTACAATCTAGTATTTTTAGAAGGGCAGGAAAAAAGTTCCAGCCCTTTTTATTATCAGCCGCCTCCAATATTACCAGTATCTATAATCGCCTTAAGTTGGTTTTCCTTCAATTTCCAACCACTGATAAAATATCCCTTATCATCAGAAAAGACATTTAAAGCTGTTTGCGGATCAAAATAATGAACTACTGGCATTCTTCTGAAAGTTCCCCTCCTCACTTTCGTAGTGCTACTTTGTAAATGATTTTCTATAGCGATTTGAAATTTTGTTAAATTCTGTAAACTCCAACTTTCTTGAATACCAAAATCACTAGCGTGCTTAAATTTTTCTTGAAGTTGCTTATTTTGAAAATATATGCGTTTTTTTATACTTTGTTTTATGTGTTTTCTAGATTTTTTTCCAGATTTTGTTATACATTTTTTTCCAGATTTTATTATTTTAGATTTTTTGGGAGTAGATTTTTTTCTAAAGTTCATCATTCTAGAGACTAACTATTTTTTACACAAACAAAATACTGATAGTATTCTTGTAAAAAATTTGCTCTGTAGTCTTGTGTAGTCCTGTGGCAGTTTTCAGGCTTGCGGGCCATCGGAATAGTCTCCGGCGTCTGCGGCATCAGCAGTTTGCCCTCTGTATCCAGAGCGTGTTATTCAATTGTCTTCTATTAAGTTTAGCATACGAAAACTACCTTGTCAATTCAAGCTATATGGCTCGTGGTAGAGTCATATAGCTTGACTAGGTGACCATCAAGAAAAAAAGCTTGCTAAACAAAGGTTTTAAGGGTATTTAGGCTTTTTATCATGTAATCGAGGATCAACTCAGCATAAAAGAGTCAAGCTCATCTACATTGTGAATAATCTTGGAATCAGAAACGCCATAAGCTTCAGCTAATTCGATACTAGCTTGCAATCTCAATTCAAGGTTTAAGTTAGAGTCAAAAGCTGCTTCTGCTAAATTACCTAGTCGTTCATAGGTAGCAAGAAGATTAGCAACGGCTGCTTTGTAAGCTCGGTCAATTTTAGCGAGGGACTGTTGATAATATTGTTCCACTTGTCGAGCAAGATGAGTATCTTTTCCCAATAACTGCTTGCAGAAACCAGTCACAATTCGACCTGCGATCGCACCAATGACAGCGCCAACAACAGGAATCGGAATCAAAGCTTGTCCGATAGTAGCTCCAGCAGCAACAATGGCTGAATCAGCACAAGCAAATAAACTTAATTCAACGAATTGATCGCGAGTAATTTCCCTTCGATTCAAACTGCCGACCAAGCTAGCAATTTCCATGCCTGCACTAACAAAAGCACCAGCTAAAGGTGCAGATATTTGGGCAAAATTGGTTAACCCATAAATAGCCGTTGCCGATATACCACTAAGCGCAGCTCCTTTTGCGGTATCAAGTCCAATTTCTTGCCAATCTTCGAGGGTTAATTCGCCCTTGAAAACGTTTTTACCTTGCTTATACTTGGCGTAAAGCTTAGTAGCAAATCGAATACTACCACCAATAATCGCGCCTTTGACAGCAACGTTACCAAAATCAGCCAGAGTAGGTTGAGCGTCGTTGCGTATCCCATCTTTAATTTGTTTGTTTTCTTGCTTTAATTCATGCTCTTTGCGGTCTAGCGTATCGTCAACTTTGCCTATTTGCACATCTTCATAGTTAGACGATCCAGCTTGAACAGTCTGACTGAAAGGACGACCAGACATCTGCTCTATTTCTTGAGCTTTTTCTTGTATTTTTTGAGCAGTACGACTTGTTATTCCCTCGACTTGTTGCCCTTTCAATATTTTATCAATAACTTCATATTGGTTTTTAGGGATATGGTAATATGACCCATCTCTGCCAAAGTTTTCGTATTTCTTCATGTGGTCGAGAACGTGGTCTAAATTATTTCCAAGTCCATTAACAAATTTAGACTGTACTTTAATACCATCAATTAAATAATCTTCCGGTGCTGTTCTACCCACTCCCTCAAAAGTAGCGCGAGTTTCAGAGGAGTTCAAAAGAGATTTTGCATTTCGAATACCAACTTCCACTTGTTCCGCAATTTCACCATGTTTTGTGCTTGTGTTTCCCAGAATTTTTTCGGGACTACCTACAAAATCACGAACTTTATCAATCTCTCCGACCGCTGCAAAAAACGCTCGGTCTTGTTTACTGAGTTCCGTTGCAAGCTGTTCTGCATGGCGCAGATTTTCCTGGGCTACTATTGCAGCAACGAATTGAGTTGTCAGATGTCTATCTTCTCTGTTTTCCATGTTTAAAAAATTGCAGCATTACTCCCTAATTGCTAGAGCATAATGCTGCACTCCAAATTCTAATTACATTTTCAGGTCTACGGTCTTTTTAATAGACTCGCTCAGGGAAGTAATGGAATTGATTAAAGTCCCCAGCCTTTGTTTGAGAGCTTGGCTAAAATTCAGGTAATTCAAAGGTGCATTCTGCTTGAAGTATTGCAGTTCACTTTGAATAAGGTTAGCTAGTTTGACAGTTTCCCCCTCCAGAAGATTGACTTCTTTCTTGGTTATGTTGACTTTAGCTGTGTCACCTTCAATTTCAAGAGCGCGGTTGTTGGCTTCGTCACCAATTTTCTCATTCTCGCTACTTTTCCACAAAGCACTACCAGCCAAAGCTACACCACCAATCCCCCAGCCAATCGGTCCCGCGAGTGCCAGCAGTGCATTTCCAGCCACCATACCGCCACCACCCACAGTAAGAGCGCCACCTCCTAACCAGGCTAAAGCAGCATTAACGGCGGCTGCACCGGAAAGAGAAGCAATCGCAGTACCCGTTGAGGCTGTTCCGAAAGTTGTGGCAATTGCCATTGCTGCTGCTGGCCCAAAACAGGCAACTCCTGCTCCAGCCATGACTCCTGCACCACCTGCTGCTGCTACATTGCTGTTATGAGCCGAATAAATTAGATCCCAATCTTTGCCAGTAATTTCCTTGAGCTGAAACTTCAGTTTTGTAACAACTTTGCTAAATTCTTTTGGCGAGTTGGCCAACGTGTTAATGTAATTTTCGCATAGTTGGATAATCTCAACCCCACGATTGACTCGCGTTTGATAAAGACTTCCAGCGGCATTTTGTAAATACTCACAATCTCTTTGGTACTTTTCTACTGCACGGCGCAGTCTATCTTGTGCCTCTTTTTTGTATTCGTGGTTAAACATTTACGGGTAAATACCTAATTATGAGGAGTTTGTGTTGATAACTCTGTCGAGCAGAAAACCCCACCCCGCAAGAAGTGAGCCTTTCCGGGATTCCAGGTGTAAAATTAATCACGATCCTGCTTTCCCTGATACTAATCTAACTACCTTTAAAAAAGAAACTAATAAGCACTAGGAATTGTGTTAGACTTTGATTAGGAAAAATCCAAAAACCTATCTCCTCCAATGGCATCCTCTAACGATCGCTTCCCCGAAGCCGCCCGCGACTGGGACTTAGAAACCCTCTACACAGACCTCGCATCCGCCAAAGGCAAGCGTCTCACGCCCACAGAGAAACAACATCTACGCGGTCTACTCTGCGGCCACAGTCCCACCGAAATTGCCGAAACGCTCAGTAAAAACCCCAAGGGGATTGCCGTAGACTTTTGTAACACCTTATACCACTATGTAAAAAGTCTTGTAGGCAAAGCTGATGAAAAGGTAGAAAACTGGAGGAAAATTTGTGAATGGCTGGAGGACGCAGGATATAAAACTCTGTCGTCTCCCGAACCTGAATCAGGTGATTGTTTATCGGCAAAAATTATAATAAAAAAGGCAAATGTAGTTCTCGATAAAAATCAAATCATAGTTGATATCAATCTGCGAATAGTAGCCTCTTCACCTTCAGAAATTCCCATTATAAAAAGCTTCGATGTCAATGGTAATGGTGCAAACTAAAGGAAAGTGCGATCGCACGCATCATACCAAATCATGCTTAAATACCCCCTTTATTCTTCAGTCCGCGAAGGCGGACTTTGTTTGTGTAGACGCGGTTTCAACCGCCGAGTAAACTTTTTAACATAAATTCAGACTTTAGATAGGCGCGAATTCTCAAAGCACTAAGCTATACTCCTAATATCTCTACTCCTAGACGCAGCCGCAGTCAGAAACCGGGTTTTTTACGAAAATCTTTAGTTGTAGCCTGTAAATTAAGTAAAAACCCGGTTTCTTTGGTCTTAATGCGTAAGTCCCGATCTATTAAAAACGCCCGCCCCAACAAAAAATGCACGTCAAAACATTGCGAAAACCAGACGGCCGCCCACTAACACTCTACAGCCGCTACCCAATCCCAGAAGGAATCGTGGCCGTAAGTCCCAGCAACGAGCCCGTACAAGCAAACCCACACTTTAGGTGGCATCCTTTGCGCGGGGAATGGGTAGCCTACGCCAGCCACCGTCAGGGAAGAACATTCATGCCGCCGCCAGAATACAACCCGCTGGCTGCTACAATTAACCCCAAATTTCCTACAGAATTGCCGCCGGGAGATTACGATGTCGCAGTGTTTGACAACCGCTTTCCCTCGATGACTTTTCAGGCAAATAATGCACCTCCAAATATTGTCGAAACTTTGCCGGCTAACGGCGTTTGCGAAGTCGTAGTTTTTACTCAAAATCCGCTGGCTTCCTTGGGTTCTTTGGAGTTATCTCACTTAGAATTGTTGTTAGAAGTATGGGCCGATCGCACTTCAGTTATCGGCAGTAATCCCGAAATTCAATACGTCTTACCCTTTGAAAATCGCGGCGTCGAAGTAGGAGTAACTTTGCACCATCCCCACGGTCAAATTTACGCTTATCCCTTCGTCCCACCGGTGCCCGCGCGGATGTTAGAATGTCAGTCAGTTTACTATCAAAAAAACAGTAGCGGTTTGCTGCAAGATTTAATTCAAAAAGAGATTGCTGACAAACAGCGAATTCTTTATTTAGACTCCGAGGCGATCGCCTTTGTGCCCGCTTGCGCCCGCTACCCTTACGAAGTTTGGATTGCGCCCATAACTCCCGCTGCTACATTCATCGATCTTACCGAAAAACAGCGCCAATCCCTCGCCAAAGCCTTAAAAACCGTCGCCCTCAAATATGACGGTTTGTGGCACCGCCCATTCCCTTATTTGATGGCTTGGTTTCAAGCGCCCACAGACGGAAAACCGCATCCAGAAGCGCATTTGCACGCTCAATTTTATCCGCCCTATCGATCGCGCGATCGACTAAAATATCTAGCAGGAACCGAACTAGCCGCCGGAATGTTTGCCAACGACGCATTACCCGAAGAAAAAGCCCAAGAATTGCAAGCAGTATCAGTCAATCTATTTTAGATTTTAGATTTTAGATTTTAGACTTTAGAGATTTACCGTGGAGTGGGGGCGGGTTTAGGAGACGAGCATTTTTAGGCAATTATTGTTGGTAAACCCGCCCCTACAAGATTGCGGTTAATCGACCAGACATGATATTACATCCGTTACATCCGTTACACAATCCGCTGCCGAACTTTCATCTATGATAAACTCATTAAACCATGGACAGAATATCAGCTAGCGGGCGCCGGTGCTGAGGCATTGTGGGCGAGAGGCTTGCATCCAGCACTTACTTTAGCAGCAGGAGAAAGGCGTTTGCCGCTGTACCGCCACAGCACCCCAACCGGCGAACAAATCGGGCGGCAAGCAATGTTAGTATTTTGCGCCAGGGGATACGGTTTGTATGCGAATTTAACCAGGTTTGTCTGTTTCGGTTCCCTGGACGAAAAGCATTCTGAGTTGCACCGAAAAGTCAGAGAAATTGAAGCCGCCACGCTGAATTTTTCCCAGCCCGGAGTATCGCTGAATGCTGTTTACTATGCGCTGAAAACAGCTTACGAACAGCATGGATATTCTCAAGCAATTCGGGAACACCATCAAGGCGGAACTACTGGATATTTGGCGCGGGAAATTGTCGCAAATCCGACTACTTCAGATATCTTAGCCCCGAATATGGCTGTGGCTTGGAATCCGAGTTTGTCGGGAGCAAAAATTGAGGATACGTTTGTAATTCACAGCGATGGAAAATTGGAAAATTTGACATTCGATCCGAATTGGCCGAGTGTAGATATAGAGGGAAGGTTGCGCCCAGTGCCGCTGGAAATATAGCAGAAGGAAAGCACGAGGCTGATTTTGACACGGATACACAAATTAATTAAACTCTCAATACAGGCCTTTCGGGATTTTCAGGATTGGGAACTAGACGCTGATTCTTGCAATCTACCAGCAAATCTAAAGTTTCTAACACAGTTTGACCAATTAGCACCATATCACCTAAAACCATTGCCGCCTCAATCGTCTCGCGCCCTTCTATTTCAATCAGAATAGGCCCTGTCAATCCCACTGTTTCTTGTCTGCGATCAGTATATTTGGCTATTTCCTGACTCCGAATTCTTAAGCCCAAATGTTCGCAGACTTCTAAAGGAATTGCTGTGCGTACTGCACCAGTATCTATCAGTGCTTCTGCTTCATACACGCGCAACAAATTTGGATTGAGCAATCCTCTCTTGACTAACTCTTCATCAATTGCATTCGTTAGCTTGACTTTGACTCTAACTGCACCCATGTTTTTGTTGATTTGACTGCGATCGCGATCGAGATTTATCATATCGCCTCTTTTCGTCTAGAAAGTCTACCTTTGATTATAGCTTGAAATTGGTGCAGCCACAGGTTTTAACCTGTAGGCTGCAACCGCACCCAAAATATTATAACTAAGGCAAAAAAAACCCGGTTTCTCTAAAAGATTGTCCATCGAACCGAGAGATATTGACGCAGAAACCGGGTTTTTGACCCTGGGTGCTGACCGGACTGAATATCTCTAAAGATTACTCATCTTCAGCATAGATAAACCGATACAATTCACTAGGATCGGGCTCGGCGCTTTTCTCAGCAAAATCCACCGCATCATCAATTACTGCTTCAATCTTTTTGTCGATCGCCTTTAATTCTTCAGCAGTCGCCAAATTGCGATCGATCAAATCAGCAGCCAACTTCTTAATCGGATCGCGAGGGAACCAAAATTCCTTCTCTTCCTTAGAACGCAACTCATCAGGATCGGCCAAAGAATGCCCGCGAAAGCGATAAGTCAACGCCTCAATCACCGTCGGCCCCTCACCAGCCCGCGCCCGCGCCACAGCTTCTTTCGCCACTTCTCGCACCGCCAAAACATCCATCCCATCAACCTCAACCCCAGCCATACCAAAAGCATGAGCCTTCTTGTAAATCAATGGGTCAGAAGTAGCACGTTCATGGGACATCCCGATCGCCCATTTGTTGTTTTCCACCACATAAAGAATCGGCAACTTCCACAAAGCCGCCATATTCAAACACTCAAAAAACTGACCGTTATTCGCAGCACCATCGCCAAAAAAACAAGCAGTCACGCCATCGGAGCCCTCATCTCCCAAAGCTTCACGCCGATACTTAGATTGAAAAGCCGCCCCCGTCGCCACAGGAATCCCCTCAGCCACAAAAGCATAACCTCCCAACAGTCGGTGTTCCGCCGAAAACATATGCATCGAACCGCCACGGCCCTTCGAGCAACCAGTCTCTTTCCCGAACAACTCCGCCATCACTTCCCGCGCCGGCACACCCGCGCTCAAAGCGTGTACGTGGTCGCGATAGGTGCTGCTAACATAGTCAGTATCATCCCGGCGCATCGATCGAATCACCCCAGTAGAAACAGCCTCCTGGCCGTTGTACAAGTGAACAAAACCGAACATTTTGCCCCGGTAATACATCTCGGCGCACTTATCCTCAAAAAAGCGCCCCAAGACCATATCTTCGTAAAGCATCAAACCTTCATCACGAGAAATACTTACGCTTGTTGCGTCAAAAGCTGGTAAAGTCCGTTCCTGAACCATAAATCTTTAATACCCGATCGGCTTCCTAGACATCATTATTTAAACGCAGATGAGACATAAGCGCAGCAGAAAATGGTCGAACATTTTCCAAGCAGGTCACAAATCTTTGTTAAAATCAGCTTGAATAGGCGATTTCACCAAGACTGGGACAACCAAATCTCGTGTCAAGTCGGTTAAGTTGTCCATAATGCTTTTGTTAAAAACCAACCTTAGTTAAGATAGGCTAATTCAGTCGCTAGCGCTTTGGGGAAGTGGACAGTGCTAATTCCACTAGATTATTACCGGATTTTGGGTCTACCGATTCAAGCTACTGCCGAACAGTTGCAGCAGGCTCATCGCGATCGCACTTTACAGCTTCCACGCAGGGAGTATTCCGAAGTTGCGATCGTCGCCCGCAAACAACTGCTCGATGAAGCCTGCGCCGTTCTGTCAGACTCAGACGGGCGCAAAGCTTACGATGCCAGTTTTTTAGCCAAAACTTACGATCGCGAGTCAGAAGCCGGAAGTTCAGCCCGACCCCTGTCTAGGTCAAAAATCCTTGACTCAGGTACGGGCACAGTTGTTTTGCAAGACTCAGGAGAAACCTCGGAGCCAGAATCCAGGGCTTTAGATGCTACTCCCGACCCCCACACTCCAAGTATAGAAATCGATGACCACCAATTCGTAGGAGCCCTGCTCATACTGCAAGAACTGGGGGAATACGAACTCGTACAGAAGCTGGGGCGGCCGTATCTCAACAATGGCAGCATCGCGATCGCCGAAGGTCGTTTCGGCGACAAAGAGCTCGTGCGGCCCGACATAGTTTTAACCGTAGCCCTAGCCTACCTAGAACTCGGTCGCGAACAATGGCAGCAAGGTCAATACGACTCAGCCACCAAATCATTAGAAGCAGGTCAAGAACTACTGCTGCGCGAAAGCCTATTTCCAAGTGTGAGGGGTGAAATGCAAGCCGACATATACAAACTCCGTCCGTACAACATTTTAGAGTTACTGTCCCTCCCCGAAGAAAAAGTCGCCCAGCGTCGCCGTGGACTGGAAATCCTGCGAGAAATGCTCCAAGAACGGGGCGGCATAGACGGCTCAGGGGACGATCGATCGGGCTTAGGAATAGAAGACTTCCTGCGCTTCGTCCAGCAACTACGCAAGCACCTAACCAGCAGCGAGCAGCAGACCCTATTTGAAGCCGAAGCCGGCCGCCCCTCCGCAGTCGCCACCTACCTCTCGGTCTACACCCTATTAGCCCAAGGATTTGCAGCCAGACAGCCCTCCATGATCCGCCGCGCCAAGCTGATGTTAATCCAGTTGGGCCGCCGCCAAGACGTTCACCTCGAAAAAGCCGTGTGTTCCCTGCTGCTCGGCCAGACAGAAGAAGCCAGCAGAGCCCTCGAACTCAGTTCCGAAAAAGAACCCCTCGCCTTCATTCGCGAAAATTCCCAAGATTCTCCCGATTTGTTGCCCGGGCTGTGCTTGTACACCGAACACTGGCTACAAGAAGAAGTGTTTCCCCACTTCCGCGACTTGGCAAACCAATCCGTCTCCTTAAAAGATTACTTTGCCGACCCCAAAGTACAAGCCTACCTAGAAGCATTGCCCTCAGACGCAGAAACCGCCAACGAATGGGTAGTCGTGCAGCCCCGTGACCGCAAGCCCCAACCACGAATGCAATCGAGCAGCGCAGTCCAACCCGCCGCCACAGCTTCACCACGAGCAGGTACTGTCACATTGACCCCGGTAGCAGCAGACGCCGGAACCCCACCTGGACGCCCCAAATACGAGGGGAAGGCTGCCACGCACCTCCCCCCCACAGCCACCAAGAGCGCCACAGCAGCCACGACCTTGCGCCCGTCGCCAACGACCTCAAAAGAGCGCAGACGCCCAAATTCATCCCGCCGCTGGGCGACTGGCCCTCTTTCAACGGGTGCTCTGGTCGATCTGGCCCGCACAGCCAGAACACAAATTTCAGCCCAACTCAAGTCCATGCCTCGCAATAGGCTGGCTCTGTTCGTAGTCGCAGGTGTTCTGGGCTTCTTAATCCTGTGGTGGATACTCAGTCTTTTGGCCAACGCCCTACAAGCCGTGTCAGGGCCATCCAGCCCATCCCCGCAAGGAGAGCCAACCCAAAGCAGCCCGGAAGTCCCACCCAGAGAAATCCCCGCACCCGCAGCCACTCCCCCAGAGCCGAGCACCCCAGCCCCAGCTTCTGGCCCAATCACAGAGGAAGCAGGCGGGCAAATAATTAAAAGCTGGCTGGCCGCCAAAGCAGCAGCCTTGGGCCCCAACCACGCTGTCGATGAATTAAAGCAAGTGCTGACAGAACCGGCTCTATCTCGCTGGCAATTGATGGCAGAAGCTCAACAGCGAAACAACGCCCACCAGCAATACGAACACACCTTCGAAGTTAAAGAAGTTCGCCCCAATCCAACCAACCCCGATCGGGCAGAAGTAGAAGCCCAAGTAACAGAAAAAGCCGATGTCTTCGAGGGCACGAGCCAAACTACTTCCCGCAACGAAAACCTGCGGGTGCGCTACGAATTAATCCGCCAAGATGGACAGTGGCGAATTATGGATTGGCAAGTTATGAAGTAGGGAATTGGGAATTGGGAATTGAGAATTGGGAATTGGGAATTGGGCATTGGGAATTGGGCATTGGGAATTGGGAATTGAGAATTGGGAATTGGGAATTGNNCAGCGAACAATGACATGGTTACGTTTATTTATGTCCGACTACTTAAATGGTAATGGGGCATTGGGAATTCGTAATTCGTAATTCGTAATTCGTAATTTGCTGCCCCAAGCGATTAACAAATAACAAATAACAAATAACCACTGACTAATGCCTTCTTCCTGATAATTATTTGAATTTTTAATTGCTGAATAGGGGGTTGTAAATTGCAGGTTATTGTTGAATGCTGGCGTTTTCTCGATCGCTCCTATTGCGTAGCAAATCAATTTCAACTGCTGGAAATGCTCGATCGCCCTGAAGGAGAAATTTTCCACCGCGATCTGCCCTATATAGACCCAGATTGGCAAACAACAACCAGTTTATTCGATCGCCCAACTGAAACATTACTGCACAGCATTCCCAGCCCTGCCCCAAATCAGTCTGCCGATGTCACCAAAAAACTGGGTCTGAAGCCTCGTCCTTTTAGGACGGCTTTAATTCTCTTCAATATTATCGATTATATCAATAATATATGGTATGATTAAGCAAGTCAAATAGCAAAAAAGAATGAAAGCAAGGTATCAGTACAGGATATATCCAACCGACCAACAACGACAGAGCTTAGCTCAATTGTTTGGCTGTGTTCGAGTAGCCTGGAACGATGCTCTTGCACTTTGCAAGCAATCAGAGAGAAAACCTAAATCAGCAGAACTCCAGAAAATAGTAATTACTCAAGCCAAGCAATCCGAAGAAAGAGCTTGGTTAAGTGATGTGTCTGTAGTTCCTTTGCAACAATCTGTAGCTGATCTAGAGACAGCTTTTAAGAACTTTTTCGACTCCTGTAAAGGCAAGAGAAAAGGACGTAAAGCTGGGTATCCCAAGTTCAAGAAGAGGACTAACAATCAATCTGCCAGATTTACTCTTCGCGGTTTTTCTATGAAAGAAGACGGTGGTGTCTATTTAGCCAAGATTGGAATTGTCAATCCAATATGGTCGAGAAGTCTTCCGTCTGAACCTAGCTCTGTTACGGTAATCAAGGACTGTGCAAACCGCTATTTTCTGAGTTTTGTTGTAGAGGTTCAACCAATTCAATCCGAAGCCAAGAATCCCAGTATCGGGATTGATTTGGGAATTCAAACTTTTGCAGTGATGAGCAATGGCGAGAAAACCGAAAGTCCTAGCTATAAAAAACCTTACCAGAAAGTTCGCAAACTGCAACGCAAATTAGCCCGTCAACCAAAAGATTCCAAAAGAAGAAATATAACTCGAATCAGAATTGCTAAGCTGCACAATCGAATTGCCGATACCCGTAAAGACTTCCTGCACAAACTATCAACCAAAATAGTCAACGAAAACCAAGTGATTATTTTGGAAGATTTGAATGTATCCGGGATGGTCAAGAATCGGAAACTTTCGAGAGGGATTAGTCAGCAAGGATGGAGAGAATTTAGAACTCTTTGTGAAGCTAAATCCGAGAAATTTGGCAGAGAGTTCAAGGTAATTAGTCGATGGGAACCGACTAGCCAAGTTTGTTCAGACTGTGGCTTTAAGTGGGGCAAAATTGATTTGTCTATTCGCTCAGTGCTTTGCCTAAGTTGTGGCACTGAGCAAGATAGAGATGAAAATGCTGCTAGAAATATAGTTCAAGTCGGGATGGGGAATCGCCACGACTCTAAACGGACGCAGAGGGAGAGTAAGACTACTTCGGTAGCATCACCCTGTGAAGCGTCAAGAATCACTGCGCCTGATAGACGGTGAGTATTTCAACCTCCGAATGTGTTACCCTTGGAACTTTGCAGCATCAACTAGCGCCAAAACATGGGTATTTGCACCTACTGAATGGGGAATTATTACTCAGGTCGAAACCAAGGGAGAGATTCCGAATATTTTAAATGGTGACTGTTAAATTATGAATAGCGAGCTCTTTAAATTAAAACTAAAAACTTCCCTCTTCCTAATGACAGTTAACTCATAACCAATAACTAATAACTAATAACTAATAACTAATAACCAATAACCAATAACCAATAACAAATAACAAATAACCAATAACCAATAACAAATGACTAATAAGTTAATTGTTGAAGGATGGCGTTTTTTGCCGCACTCCTACGCCATCGCCAATCAATTTCAGCTACTAGAAATGCTGAAATACCCCAACTTACAAATTTTCCACAAAGATATCCCCTATATCGAGGAAAATTGGCAGCCAGCAACCGGTTTGTTAGACGCAACTGCTGAAGCAGCAATCAAAAATATTCCTCACCCTTCCGAGTCTCTAGAAGCAGACGCTACCTTACGGATATCAGTACCTTACAATTTTGCACCCTCAAATACAAAACCGACGTGCTTGTTTGCTACCACAGAATGGGGAATTCTGCACAACGAAAAGTTTAGAATAATGGGGGCTGCTTCCCTCCGCGAAGGACACAACAACTCCGATCTAATTATTATTACACCTTCCCATTGGTCGAGAACCGGATTTATCCGCAGCGGTGCAAATCCCGATCGCACAATTGTCATACCCTGCGGCATCGATCCAAATATTTACAAACCTTTAACAAAATTAGAGCGCGAAGCTTTGCGAAAACAGCTAGGATGGGACGGATTTGTATTTTTGAATATTGGCGCAGGCACTCCCAATAAAGGCATCGATTTATTGTTAAAAGCTTTCGCAGTTGTAGTTGAAAGTTATCCCGAAGCCAGATTAGTATTGAAAGGAGAAGAATCAGTATATGCGTCGGATTCTCTGATTGCTCAAAACCTAGACGAACTCACCTTTGACGAAGCCGAAAAAATTTTGCCGCGCATGGCATACTTGGGAGAAACATTGCCTTTTGATAAAATGGCTCAACTTTATCAAGCCGCCGACGCTTACATCTCTCCTTATTTAGCAGAAGGGTTCAATTTGCCAGCACTAGAAGCAATTGCTTGTGGCTTGCCGGTCATCTGCACTAAAGGCGGCCCGACGGATGATTTTACAACTCCAGACTTTGCTTGGCACGTCGAAAGTATGCTTCAAGAAGGTACTTCTAACGATCAGCCGATATTTCGCCTGATGCCGAATTTAGAACATTTGATCGCCTTAATGCAAAATATTATAGAACAGCCGGAATTTTGCGATCGCGCCGGCGTTGCAGGCCCCAAATTTGTAGCTGCTGGGTTTACCTGGAAACACGTTGTAGACCAATTGCTAGAGGTACTTTTGCCAACAATTAGATCGCCAAATTAAAAAAGTGCGATCGGGGGCCCAGAAACCGGGGTTTTCAACAGTATTAAACGCTCACATCCAGTATTTTCGTAAAAAAACCCGGTTTCGAGGAATTGGAGTGCGTCCAGGACTGTATAAGATAGAATAAGAAACACCAGTTCAAGCGATCGACCTTATTTGACAGTCAAGCTATGCAATCTACCACAAATCAGTCCGAGACAGCAACGGCAATGGACGCGCCCAAACACGGCTTACCCGTTACAATCATTACAGGATTCCTCGGCAGTGGCAAAACAACCCTGCTCAACCATATCCTGACCAACCAGCAAGGTTTAAAAACCGCAGTTCTGGTCAACGAATTTGGCGAAATCGGCATCGACAACGAACTCATTGTCAGTACCGACGACAACATGGTAGAGTTGAATAATGGCTGCATCTGCTGCACGATTAACGAAGATTTGGTAAATGCAGTTTACAAAGTTTTAGAACGTCAAGAAAATCTCGATTATCTAGTAGTCGAAACAACCGGACTCGCCGACCCGCTACCAGTAGCTTTAACTTTCTTAGGCACTGAATTGCGAGACATGACTCGTCTCGATTCAATAGTTACAGTAGTAGACGCGGCCAATTACAGTTTGGATTTGTTCAACTCTCAAGCAGCTTACAGTCAAATCGCTTACGGCGATATTATTATCCTCAACAAAACAGATTTGGTGGACGAAGCAGATTTAGATTTGTTGGAAGTTAAGATTCGCGATGTCAAAGATGGTGCTCGTATTCTGCGAACAGTAAAATCGCAAGTTCCTCTGCCCCTCATCCTCAGTATAGGATTGTTTGAATCTGACAAGTATTTCCAATCTGAAGAAACTGCTAGCAGTCACGACCATCACGACCATCACGACCATCACGACCACGGCCACGACCATCACGAACATCACGAACATCACGAACATCACGAACATCACGACCACGCTCATCACGA